>NZ_JBIJFP010000001.1:0-334049 GCF_057744235.1 Fluviibacter sp.
AAAGCAGTGCCACAACAGAAAGGTATGGAGGAACAATATCCTCCGCGCCCTTGAACCATTCTGCCGCGGGAGATTGATTAAGCAACCAGAAAATGAGCACTGTTGCGACAAGGACTACAAAAATGGCAGACGGAAACAATCCTATTTGCGCGACGATTAACGGCATATCTGCGTTCATTTTTTTGCTCAATTTTAATCTGATGCTAGTGATGTAATGATAGTGCAATTCACGCGTCACCTGATTCAATTCTGGGTCCTTCGGATGTCACGTTTGTGGTAAAACCGCACCACCGATTTATACACATCGACGTTCGATCTGTTAGAAACCATGACACCTATCCGCAATTTTTTAGCCACCATACTGCTGATCATTGCTCAAGGCGTTGATGCCGTTGAAGTTGACTGCACCATTACGGTGAGATCAGAGCCGCAATCGCTGCGCATCAACCTGAGTAAAACCCCCTACGAATTCAACCATATGGACTTTGATAATGGATTCCGGTTCGCTGGCCAGGTGCTTGAGGCACCCCCTCGACTCAAAACTTACACGTACTTCGATTCCAAGGATCGCCACGTACTGATTCATGAGGGCATCGTAAACCTCAACGAATCATCGTGTGGACAATCGCTGGGAGAGCACCTAATTTATTCGCCGCAGCTTGAAATTGACCTCCGCTACAACTGCAAAATGAGATGTGAATGAACCATGAACCGATTAATGCTTTTCCTCTTCCTCTTTTTGTCGCAGGCAGCCCAATCTCAGTCCTTGCCCATTACCATGGTGTTTGTCGGCGACATCATGTTAGATGAAACACCTGGCGAGTACATCCGCAAAGGAAAAGACCCATTCAAGGCGTTTGCTTCAATACTGGATTCATCCGATATCACCATTGGGAACCTTGAATGTGCTGTTGGCACGAGCGGCAAAAAAGAAGATAAGCCCTTCACATTTATGGCGCATCCTAGGGTGCTGCCAGTACTGAAGAAGCATTTTACGGCCGTCTCGCTTGCCAATAATCACAGTGCTGATTTTGGAACCGAAGCTTTCATCAGGACTATGGCACTTCTCGATCAATCCGGTCCGCTTTACTTTGGCGGCGGAAAAACAATCAACGATGCACATCAACCTGCCATTTTCGACATCAAAGGTCAGCGCATTGCCGTACTGGGATACAACGAGTTCTTTCCCAGGAGCTTTGAAGCGCTACACGACCGGGCGGGCATCGCCTGGAGCGAAGATGACTACGTCGTCTTCGATATCAAAGAGGCAAAGAGGCGGCACAAAGCGGACTTTGTCATCGTATTTCCGCACTGGGGCATTGAGCATGAAAAAACGGCATCATCACGACAGGTGGCACTTGCACATCTGATGATTGACAACGGGGCCGACGCCGTTATCGGTGGGCATCCACATGTCACCCAAAACATCGAGACCTATAAAGGCAAACCGATTTTTTACAGCTTGGGGAACTTTGTGTTCAACGGTTTTGATGATGATGACGCCAATACTGGTTGGCTTGTAAGATTAACGCTTCGAGACGATCAGCCTATAGCGTCGGAGGTTTTCGTGGCCAAATTAGATAGACAAGGGATACCCAAACCTGCTGGATCCTAACCCTGGATATCTATTGCGTTTTTTTTCCAAACAAGGCAACCTGAGCCAAACTGGTTTTGTTGGGTGATTCTGTTTCAAATAAACTAATCCCTGGGAGCATGGGGCATGAGCAAAAAAAATCGCGCATTATTCTCTGGCCTCAGTGCAGTGTTGTTGGGATCGTGTCTCACTGGTTGCGGCGGGGGGTCCAGCTCAAACACCTCGGCAGCCGCCTCTTACCCCCCGGTGAATTACTTCACAGACGGCCTCACCTACCCCCCAAACAACCAGGCGTATCCATCTGGTTACTGGAGTCCGATATCGGAAGCGCACGAAATTGTGGATCTCGGCCAGGTCTATGCTGCACCGCAATCCATTACCGCATTGATTGCTACTTATTTTGGGTCGGGCACCAATCCGGTGCCTGATAATGTTTGGTATGGCAGCTATGCGCCGCCTTATCCCTACGTCAAAAATACAACCCGTAACTTACAATTCAATGCGTCCTATTTTATTGGTTCGCCGGGTGCGCCCGTAGGCACAACGACCTACATTACCACTTCCGATAGTTACACGTGGGCATCGATGTCGACGACCCACAATGCGATGACGCCATTTAATCAGGCTGATTATGCTGGCTCGACACCACCGGTGCTCAATGCTTTTGCTGCAGGCAACTGGATTACGGTGCCCGTTGCCGGGACTGTCAAACTGACTGTAAATTACAAAGCGCAAAACATGCTGTTCTATTCGCATCTGAATAACCGTGCGACAGAGCCCTTGATTACGCGCTACTTCGTTAAGGATGCTTACGACAACATCTACATCATGCATGCGGCCGCATCTTCTGATCCCGCAGTCATCCTTGCGAACTTTAATGCGGCCACGCTGCCACCGGGCTGGAAAAGATACGCAACCACGCTACCGAAAAATCTGGTGATTACCCCAGCAACAGGGATGAACAACATGATGGAATACAACCTGTTGAGAGACAACATGGATTCCACCTATCACCAGGTTTACTGGGGCTCGAAAGGACTTCCCGCGCAGGATGTCAACGGACCCATGGAAATCTGGGGGGGCAATACCTCAGACACACTCATAGGCGCAGCAGATCACGCGATTTATGCCGGCGCAGGTAACGATGCAATTTACCCCGGTGCAGGCACGCATTTGATTGACGGTGGCACCGGGCTGGACACCTGCCATTACGAAGGTGCGCCAACCGACTACCAAATCACCCCGCTCTTGAACGGACAGTATACGGTCACCAAAAAGTCTGGTGCCGTGGATACCTTGAACAGTGTTGAAGTGCTGCAATTCGATGGCGGTGTTCAGATGGCCATCGGATCATCAGTTCCCGATACCTTTGTAGAATCAACCGCCACCCTGTGGCTCAAGAACCTGCAAACAACCGCCAACTGGTACTAGCCACGTCTTAGGATTGCTGGCTCAGATAGTAGTCAATCAGCTGTTGCTTTGCTGAAGCCTGGGCCGTGCGCAACGAGGTCGGCAAGGGTGCTCGCATTTCTGTGAGGGCCAACTCGTTGAGCAGCTTGGCCTTCATGCGTGGAAACTCCGCGCTTGTTGCGTAGGTGTTATCCAGTTCCAGTTTGCCACGCACCGTGCTGAGGTCGTAGTACTCGTACTCCTGACGGCCATCGTTGGCGATCTCCACAGTCCCAGGCGTCCAGTTGGAGTAGATGCTGGTCTTGCTGCTCTGGGTGATCAGACCCAAAACATGCGGGGCGGTCTGATTCTTTACTTCGTTGGGTGCGGTCGCGAAATCCTGCCACAGCGTGACGGTCTCATCCGTCGAGAACAAGGCATATTCGCGTCCGGCCGCTGTTGCCGACTTGAGGAGCGGGAACATATCGAACCGCTTTCCATACAGCTCTGCATTTTCTCCGGTGACCCATGATCGCGAGCCGCCATAAGCGAAGCTGACCATCATGGTGGTCAGATCCACCGCCGAGGTGATCTGAGTGCGATGCGTCTGCAGATCACCGGTGAATTGTCCGGTGGGGTCATTAACGATCAACGGCACACGGATCGTTTCGTCGTAGATATCGGCGGACTTATTTGAGATGAAACCGTGAGAGCCTGCTTCTTCACCGTGATCTGACGTGAAAACGACCACGGTATTTTTAGCCACTTCTGGTGTCATCGATGCCATAACCACGCCAATACTTTTATCGACAACTTCCATGGCCTTGGTGTATGCCGCCATGCCTCGCTGCCAGTAACTGTAGGGACCCAATGCTACGCCCAGCCTGAGCGGCGCACTCCCTGGGATAAAAGGCGTATAGCCTGCATACGTGTGGGTCGTGTTCGGGTACACCTGAACACTGTAGCCGGTTACAGCCGGATCATCCGTCACCCCGCCAAATTGCATGCCATTCCACTGGCGCGCCACGGTCTGGAATTTGGGTTTGTTGTTCCAAAGCGACTCGATCGACTCCCAGTTGGGCGGAATCACGGGATACCCGTAACTCTGCACATCAAGATTGTTGTAGATATTGGTCGCCCAGTTGACGCCGGTTGCACTGGGCTGTGTGCTGTAGGGTACGGCCTGGATGATGGTCGGGTTCGTGAACAGATTGGTAAAGGTCTGGTACTCGGTACCGCTAGGGAAAAACTGGTAGTCATGCGGATTCTGAAACCCGACCGTGAGACACCATGGGCGGTCACCGATGCGCTTATTCTTCAACCAGTTAGCGGCATAGGTTGCTATAAAAGCATCATTCAGCTGCGGGTTATTTTCGCCGGTCTCCGGATCCACCCAATTCGGGTCACCATAAGTCCCTTGTAGGTTACCCGCATCCAATTGGTATTTTTCTGTGAGACCATCAAAACCATAGCGAGCCATCCCGGTTTTCCAAGGTTCGGAAAGGTGCCATTTACCGATGTACGGTGTGTCGTACCCGGCAGATCTGAATAGCTTTCCATAAGTTGGCATCTCCGGGCTAAGCTCCGGGGGCGTATTACCTAGCGCAGGCGCAAAGGTCGCCGCGTTCCAGGTTTGATGCGTGTACAAACCGGTCACCAAGGTTGCCCGCGACGGCCCGCAAGCCGTTGCAGTAATAATGTGGTTGGCAAATTTGACCCCGCCCTTCCAGAGCTCATAGGTATTGGGCATGTATTTTTGAATAAATTCATCCGCATTGCCGACCCCCGCCGGAAAAAACTTGGGGAACCGCATCTGATCAACGAGAATAAAAAGGACGTTTGGCTGGGTCGTCGTCTGCGAAGTGGATGATCCTCCCCCGCAAGCAGAAAGTGCTGTCGTTGCCGTAACAGCTGCGGACGCTTTGAGCAGATCTCGTCTTGAAATTAATGATGCTGATTTTTTCGCACTCACAGCCACCCCCCTGATTAACTTACCGAACGTTTAAATTGCGCATTCCTTAAATAAGCAAAATGCTCATTCACATGATGTGATGCTGGTTGTTGCGTTTTTATGGGTAACTTTGATCAATATACAATATTGAAACTCTGCGGACAATCGCTGCTCAACGCAGGTGGACCGAGTGTAATTTTCGCTTTAATACGCCAGCCACGGCACCTTCTGTTAAATTAGTGATTGTGCCGTACCCCTACTTTGAATTCACCCCCACCCATGGCTTTTAAATACGTCCTTATCTACCCATTGCTGTTCGCTGTTATAACAGGGTGTATGTTTCACGGGAATACACCCATCGCAAAGGCACCCGAGGCGTTTTCCGTTGATAACCATCAAAATCCAGAAAAGGAATTGCCGGCCCATCCATGGTGGTCTGATGTCGGAAGCAGCGAATTAAATGACTTGGTAGCTGAAGCGCTGAAAAATAATCGCAAGGTTGCGATGGCGATCAAGAATGTAGAAACGGCCCAAAGCTCTCTGGATACGATTCGGCTGGGCTGGTTACCCATGATTAACCTGATGGCTGGCCGAGTTCAAGGGAACACCACTGTTCTGCTACCCAACCTCCCATTGCCTTTGTCGAGCGCGGGTGGATTTGCTGCTTTTCTGCCGACATGGATTGTCAATGTTGTGCAGTTGCCGAACCAAACTAAAGCGGCACAGCGGCAGGTTGAAGCATCTGCGGCAGATTACCTGGCATTACGAGCAGCCGTAGCGGCTCAGGTGGTATCGGCTTACGCCGTGTTATTGGCCTCCATAGAAGAGCGTCAGATACTCGATGCCCTGAAAGATAACTTACAGGTGAGAACCAACACGACCCGTGCCATGCTTGATCGCGGCCTGAGTGCTGAGGTGTCATTCATAGAACTCGATTCAGAGATGCAGAAACTGGATGCCCAGATTGCAATCAATAAATCCAACCGGATTGCTGCTAAGAATGCGCTTTTGACTCTGGTGGGCAGAGAGATCCATCTTTTTACGCCACTCGAAAATTTTGACCGCTTGAATCTGGATCATATCGCACCGGGCAATACGCCGACCTCGGTGCTGGCTACCCGCCCGGATGTCGTTGCAGCCCGAGCCAAAATCGAAGCCGCAGATTATGGTATCTCTTCGACGGCCAGTCTGTTTGCGCCAGTACCGACATTCTCAACAGCCAATGTGCGGGCTACGAGCAGTAACAACGGGACTGATAGTACGACCTATGGCAATATGCAGTCCGGTCTGGCACTGTGGGCACTCGACCCCCAGTTCATCGGCATGATCAGCACCAAAAACAAACAGTACGATGCGTCAATCATCAATTATCTGGACGTGGTCGATAACGCGATGAAGGAAGTTGACGACGCACTGGCCAACTTTGAAGCGAATCAGGCGAAACTCGTCAAGGAGGAGCGCAGCCTTGGTAATTCCGATAAGAACTTAGGGACGTACAACGCGATGTACCGGCAAGGTCTGTTGTCGCAAAGCCAATATCTGGAGAGTGCTGCAAGATTCGACTTGGCTAGAATTGCGATTCTTCAGACAAAGACGCAAGCCGTCATTTCTTTATCCAAGCTTTATCAGAGCATGGGCGGCGGGGCTACCTATGGTGAAAACAATTACAGTTTGAAAGATCAAACCCTTGTTGAAAAAGATCGTGAAACTACCAAAAATTGACCTCAAGCAGGCACTTTCACAACGCCCGCAATTTACAACCGTGATGTTTGCCCTGGGTATTACGGTCGCTGTTGGCTATTTTCTTCTGGGGGTCTTCCGCTTTACGGATAACGGCTTTGTCGTCCAGATCTCGACGCCGCTGGCACCTCGCGTCGCTGGCGTGGTGCAGGCGGTCCATGTCAAAAACGGACAACGTGTTAAGGCGGGCGATACACTTGTCGAACTTGATCCTACTAATTACGAAGACAGCTTCCAGAGTGCGCAGGCTCAGTACGAAAAGGCGAAGCTCTCGATACAAGTCCTGGAAAAGAAGATTGATATGTCCGAGCATAGCCTCAAGGCAGCTCAAGCCAATCTTGAAATTCTGACGACGCAGTACAAGGCTAAAAATCATCCGGCAGTTAAATCCGGGATAGCGCAGATTGATATGTCAGACTTAAAAAACAAGGTCAAGGCACAAAGCAACGCCGTGGATTCGATGAAGGTGCAGATCGACATCGACAAGTTGCAGGTCAAAATGGAAAAGCAGTCCTTACTTGCGCTGCAGGCCATCATGTCTAGTGCAAAAACAGCTCTGGATCATACGACAGTCATCGCACCCACGGATGGCCACGTGGAGAATGTGTTCCTGGGGATCGGCAGTCATGTCTCGCCAGCCGGTGGCATGTTTACCTTGGTGAACGATGGAGAGACCTTCGTACAGGCTAACTTTGAAGAAACAGAGCTAGCCGGGGTTAAAGCCGGTGATCAGGCAACGATTTATCCTCGCACTTATTTCGGCAGGAAGACATTTACCGGAACGGTAGTTGCAGATCCGTTGGGGGTCTCCCGTCAAACCAACATACCCTTCTCAGGTGCACCGATTGTGCAGACCGAGAACAAATGGTTGCTATTGCCACAGCGTTTGCCGGTGATTATCCGGGTTACTGACATCGACCCCGATTACCCCCTGATCAACGGCATGAGCACCTATGTCCGTATACAGCGTCAGTAACAAGTTTCTCGACACTTACGACCCGTTCTGGATCTGTCGCCTGCTTTCTCTGAAGGTCGGCGTGGCGGCAATTCTGTTGTTTTTGTGCAATGGATTCCTACTAGCACCGCAGTCGCCAACGTTCTATGTTCTCACCACGGTCATTGCGACGTTGGCGTCGGAGGTGATTCCGGCCCCAAACAAGGTCAGAAAATTTGGCAATTTTTCGCTGATTCTGTTCCTGCTGGCCACCTCGACCATGGTTTTCGGGATGTTTTCTTATTTCAGAGTCGGTCTGTTTTTTTTGGTGATGACGTTCACCTATCTGGTGTTGCGCTTTATGGCGGCAAATCCCAAGGTGGCTGCCGTTCCAACCATTATGATCATGTGGGGTATCGTCAATTTGAATGGTGGGTCAACTGACGTCAACGCCGTAGCCAATAATTATATGTATTACTTCGAGTTCGGCTTGATGGGTGCCATCACGGTCCTACTCTTTCCTGACTTTACACCCAAGGTATTTGATAGTGCTTTTCTGCGGATTCTGAGTGCGGATGTTGAAAACATCGGCAACCCGCACTATAAGAATAGTGATCCACGGGTACTGTCAGCACTCTTTATGATGCACAGCAAGCTTAAGTCACTCCCTGAGTGTTACACAACACTGTATGAAGCAATTATTGCCTTTCAGAATGCGTTCATGAAACCCCATGATTTGAGCCCTGAAGAGGCTTTGCTGGCCAAATCATCCATCTCCGAACTGATGCTGGCGGTGAATGGCAATCAACCCTTTTCCCTCGTGACCGGCAACCTGGCAAAACTCCGGTCAATGAACTCGTCCGCGTACAACATTCTGGCTAATTTAGTGATTGGCTATAACCAATGCAAAGCGTAGCCACACGCACACGGGTCAACCAGATAACCATTCTGGTGGCGATCTCGTTTCTCTTCTACGAGATGACAAACTGGCAACAGGGGATCTGGGTGGTCATCTCCACGGTGGTCGTTGCAAGCCCGTTTAGTACCTTCCTGAGCTTCGATAAAGCCAAAAACCGATTTCTCGGCACAATAGTCGGCTTAGTGATTGCCGCTGGTCTTGAATATTATCTGCGCTTTAACCCCGGACAACTGCCGGTTGTGGCAGTGATGATTGCCTTTATTGCCGGGTTTATGGTCACAAAATCTTACCGGTATTTCATCGTCATTATCACGATCTGTACCTGCCTGGGTTATACCTACATGAACATGCCGTATACCTCGTTTGCACCCATGTCGTTTTTGATTGACCGGGCCATGGGAGTTTTTGTTGGTGTACTCATTTTCTATCTGATTCAACGGTTTCTCTTTGGCCAGCGCAATTCGAAGTTAGAGCTACTGGAAGAAAGTGTCGAGACCCTCGGAAAACTGCAGAAAACACTCCAAGCCTACATAACCACCCCGAACCTGACGCGTGCGTACGAATGTGCGGCCGATATTTACACCAGTACACGAGCACTCCAGAGTTATGTAGCAACATCTAATCTGGTGTTTGGTACAGAGACAACGCCAGAACTCCGCTTCGCCAAACAGGTGCTGCTGCTCAATGAGCGCGCTGTGAGACTACTGATCGATGAACCCACAGTGGTGCTTCGTCGGATTGATCAATTATTGCAGGTGGTGACAGCCAAACTGGCGCGCTAACTCATTTCTATGAACTGCTAGATGGCCTAACGACGGAAATCACCCAGGCTCACGGTTGAAATCCGCATAGGCAATGCACTCGTAAGTGTTGTCGGAAGCCTTCCACACACTCAGCCTGCGCGCGTATTGTGCAGACTGATGTTGACCGTCCACGAATTCTGAGCACGCCAGTTCAAAGCTCACCACGATGTTATCCCCACTGGATGTTGCCTTGACTCCTCTCACCCTGTAGTTAGTCAACTGCATGTTCTGCATGAGGTCCATGGCCTCTGCCTTGTCATAGACGCCTTGGCTGGTGACGAACTGGCATTCTGGTGCAATGAGTGCGCTGAGCGCTGGCCAATCTTTTTGATAGATCAGATCCAGTGTCTTTAATTCCAATGCCTCGGCAAATCGTTCGAGGTCGTTCATTGCTTCATGGCCGGGCATACACAGCTCCTCATTTGCTCACTTCAAATGCAGAACATGCTGCCAACCAGCGCCATTCGGTAAATGGGTAGATTCCACCCAACCACCCGCGCCCGCAAACTTACCTGTGCCGCCGGTAATTGCGCGACGCGTTGGCACGGATTGATCCAAGGTTGCTTTAACACTGGGATATTGAGCAACACCCTGGATGACGATCTGATCGGATGTACCTTCACCGAATGAAAACACCGCTGAAGTGATACGGTATTCCATGCCGGAATCTGGCGCAACACCTGTGGTGGTGAGAATCCAGTCGGTGGTCACAAGTGCACCATCATTGGCTTTTGCCTCAAATTGCCAGATTCGAATATCACCAATCGACTGACCCGGCTTGCCATGATCAATATAAGTCGGTGCTGCGATCTCCGGATGACTCACAGTAATTTTCGTCTCCGCCGCTACAGACATGCTGGATGCAATGATTGCCGATGCCATCACCAAAGATTTTATGAAACTCATGCTTACGCCTTTCATGGGGAAACAGACTTTAGCCTGTATTGCTACAGGCGCCAAATTTAGCCAATTAAACCATGCCATTCACTCAGGGTTGTAGCATTTTGACCGACAATATTCACCATGGACATTTCTTCCAGCGTAACACCGCTCAGTACGTAGGTCTGATTGTTTGTGGGGATGGCAACAACGACTGACCCATTGACCTCTGCGACATCAAAAACGTCAGCGCCAATCCAGCCAAAATTCAATATATCCATCTCCGGATTAAAGTCGATCACCTCATGGACACCCCAGTGCCAATCGATATTAGTGACAATGGCCGCCTGGACAACGTCTCCATCGGAGGTGCTCCCAGCATTATCCGGGACGATAGGCTCAATCACTGGTGGTACATAAACGTAGTCTACAAAACTATCCATCGCGCCGTTGCCACCCAAAATGACGTCAGGCGCTAACGAGGAGGCTGCCGCGATCTGCTCCGGCGACTGGCCTTCGTACCAGCTTTTGTAAGCCGCCCCTGCCAGTGAATCAGGCCCCTCGATGACGTCACCGCTCAGGTCCCACAACATCACGCCCCCAAGCCCCTTGGACTGAGCCCATTGAGATTTCAGCGCCAATGACGCGGGGGTTTCCAGGGTGCTGAAAACACCTTCCGTCTGATTGAAGGCATAAGCAGCCTGAGCGTCATCATCCCAGTAAACCTTCCAACCACTAGCAGGGTCATTAATTTTATCGACAAGATCTTTGTAATCGTAGACACCTCGTTCAAAAGTGCCCTGGGCTAAACCCGAACTTGCCGCATTCCAACCGCCATCGCCGCCATCCTGCACACCGCTCCAGGCCCGGGTGTATGCGGGATTACCCAACACAATGGCACTGGGATCGACACCTGCTGCCAGGTAAAGATCTACGGCCGTAGTGATGTCGTAATTTCCACCGACGGTGTCAAACATAGGTGCCTGATGACCGGTGGTGCTTTCCCACCCTCCGTGGAAGTCGTAGGCCATCAGATTAAAGAAATCGACGTTTTCGGCCATGCCGGCCAGGTCAAGATTGGCAATCTTATCGGCACCGGCAGGTGAAGCAACGGAGATCTCATAGGTTCGGCCTGTCGACGCTTCGAGCAGATCCAGCCGATCACGAACGCCCTGGATGAGTTTGACAAAATTAGCGCCATCTTCTGGTCGGACATGGTTTGACTCCAGCCCACCACCCCCTGGGTACTCCCAGTCGAAGTCGATACCATCGAACATGTCGTACTTCTGCAGAAAACTGACAACACTGTCTGCAAAGTTGGCACGACCTTCACTAGTGGCCGCAACATCCGAAAAAGTCTCGCTGAGCGTCCATCCGCCAACGGCAATCATCGATTTCAAGCCGGGATGCGCTTCTTTTAGTTCGGCGATCTGGTTAAAGTTTCCCGCCAGCGTTTGATCCCATGTGTCTGCGACACCATCAACACTGTCAGCGGCATTGAAGGCTTTTTCAGTTGCGGCATAAGAATCGAAGAGCCCCATCCGGCCATTGGTATCGATTTTAGAGAATGCGTAAATCAGGTGCGTGAGATTATCGGCAGGGACATCTGCGACGTTGAAGTCGCGCGAATAAATAGCCCACTCCGGGAAGTATGCTGCAATGATGGGCCCTCCTTCATGGGGGGTATGCCCAGCATCGATGGGTGGCAGCGGCTCAGGGGTTGGGACGGGATCTACCGGTTCAGGGCTCGGGGTTGGCTCAGGACCCGGTTCGGGTGCCGGATTCGGGCCCGGCACGGGGGTTGGAATGGGCGTCGGTGCAGATGATTCGCCTGTAGCATCGATGATGCCTTGGACATAACTCAGTACACCGGCATCTTTAGACTGAAAATTGCTGAGTGTTAACTCGGACAACGACACACCGGCGAGCGTTATTGTCTGATTATTTGATGGAATACTCAGGATCGTTGAGCCGTTATTCTCCGTCAACGTAAATTGGCCGGATTGAAAGTTCCAGCCGAAATCTAGTTTGTCCGTTAGCGGATTAAACACCAGCGATGTGTGACTCCCCCATGACCAAGAAACCATCGTGATGCCGCCAGCTGGCACAGGTGTCACTTCTGGTACGGGTGTAGGCTGCGGATTCGAAGCCGGCGCTGACGTCAGATGCGCGTTCCACTCGGCGAGGGCCCCGCTGTCTCTGGCACTGATGTTAGACGCTGACAGGTCAGCAAAGGTCACATTGTTCAGTGTGTAAGATTGTCCGTTGCTTGGGATAGAAATAACAACCGAACCCTCCCGCTCTTCCAACGAAAAATCATTCGATGAGAACCATCCGAAGTCCAAGGAATCCGTTTGCGGGTTAAAATCAATGATCTGGTTGCTGCCCCAAACCCATTGAATTTTTGTGACATTAGCCATTCGAGCCCTCTTTCAGGTTAAACGCCCCATTGGGGCACCTGTATTGATTGCTGAAGGACAGAAATGGTTCACTTCTCCCAGATATCATGTAATTCTTCGATGCATCAAGATGACCGCCGTGTTCAGCCGTACAGTGCGTCAAATGGCCCGCATCGTGCGTCGCTGATCGACCGATGCCGTTTTTTCATGACTCAGACCGCCGTATGGCTGATGATGGGGTCTGCATTCACTGTTTTGACGGGCTGCGGCTCCCTGGAGAGAAACCGTGCGGTACCGCCGTCGCTGCATGGCCAAGAGCGGATTGGCGATATGCCGGGAGTGAGATATCAGTCGTGGTCGCAGGCGGGTATCAACGAGATGCTGAAAGATATCCAGGCCAGTACCCAGGCACAACATAATTCTCAAAGCAGTGGTCTGGCTAACTACTTATCCATCTCCGGTGGCGGCGACAACGGCGCTTTTGGTGCAGGTCTTTTAGTAGGCTGGACTGCTCAGGGTGATCGACCGCAATTTGATCTTGTCACCGGCGTGAGCACCGGTGCATTGATTGCCCCATTTGCTTATCTGGGGCCTGAATACGACCATGTGCTCACCACGGTGTACACTGGGGTTACACCCAGTGACATTTTCAGAGAACTGGGCCTCTGGGGCGCGCTCTTCGGCGAGGCTCTGGGCGATACCACACCGCTATTCGGCCTGATCTCAAAATACATTGACGCGGAGTTACTCCAGAAGATTGGCGAGGAGTACCGCCTGACCAACCGCTGGCTGTTGGTAGCAACGACGAACCTTGACACCGGCACACCGGTCATCTGGAATATGGGTAAGCTCGCCCAGGTCGGCACGCCAGAAGCACTGATGCTGTTCCGTAAAATTCTTCTGGCCTCTGCAGCCATCCCCGGTGTGTTTCCTCCGGTCATGATTGACGTGGTTGCAGACAACAAGATATATCAGGAAATGCATGTTGATGGCGGAGCGACGACAAGTGTCTTCCTGTACCCCGCCGCATTAGGTGCCGCCGCTCGCGAAAAGCATGTGTTGCCAAGCTCACAAAAACGCCAAGCCTACATTATTCGTAATGCACGAATTGATGCCGACTGGAAGGAAACCGAACGCAATACACTGGGCATTATGAGCCGGGCAGTTGCGCAGTTGATTCAGTCACAGGGCTACGGTGATCTCTACCGGATTTACCAAACCACCCAGCGTGATCGTGTTGGATTTAACCTGGCGTATATCGGCTCGGATTTCAAATTTCCGCATGAGCGAGAATTCGACCGCCAGTATATGAACGCACTCTACCAGTATGGTTTTCAGCTTGGGAAAGCCGGTTATCCCTGGGCACACACGCCACCCGGGTACACGGTGCCGATCGATGAAGAGAGTCGCCGCCAGAAACAGTACAACCAGAAAGCCCGTCAAAAACTTAGGCCTTAACAGCAATGGGTTCGTGCCAGACTTGTGGATTGGCCAGTTGCCAGAACCTTCCCAGCTCAGGGCCATAGGCATCGAGTGCGGCTTCGGCTTCGGATGTTCGTAAAACCCCCGGTGCTAATTTAAAAAGGTGGCGGGATAATGTTTCGACTTGCCCGAGGGGAGTTCTGCGCAAGATGTGATCCGGCGTAAACGCTCGGGTGTGTGTGAGACCTGACGTCCCTAATAAGGATGCCACCGCCTTGAGAGTATTGGCGTGAAAGTTGGCGACGCGTTGTGCCTTATCCTCCGGATCCAGCGCCCGCTGTCGATACGGGTCCTGCGTGGCCACCCCGGTTGGGCACCGATCCGTATTGCAAGTACGGGATTGAATACAACCCAAGGCAAACATGAAGCCTCGGGCAGCGTTTACCCAGTCAGCGCCCAGCGCACAGCTTTGCAAGACATCAAAGCCTGAAATCATTTTGCCGGAGGCACCAATGCGAATCTGATCGCGCAGACCAGCGCCGATGAGCGTGGCATGAACCAGCTGCAGTCCCTCACGGAGAGGCATGCCAATGTGGTCACTGTATTCTACCGGGGCGGCTCCTGTACCCCCCTCGCTGCCATCGACCACAATAAAGTCGGGGGTGATGCCGGTTTCAAGCATGGCTTTAACGACTGCCAGCCATTCAACAACTTGGCCTACACACAGCTTGAAGCCTACAGGTTTACCACCAGCACTTTGTCTTAGCGTTGCAATGAACTGCATTAATCCAATCGGGGAATCGAATGCCGTGTGTCCCGCTGGCGAATGACAATCCTTGCCCACTGGCACGCCACGTGCCCTAGCAATTTCTGCGGTGACTTTGCTACCGGGTAATAACCCGCCGTGACCCGGCTTAGCGCCCTGAGACAGTTTGATCTCGATCATTTTTACCTGATCCTGAGTTGCTGCTTTTGCAAACAGCGCCAGATCAAAATGACCCTCTGCAGTACGGCATCCGAAATAGCCCGTGCCGATTTGCCAGACGAGATCGCCACCGAATCGCTGGTGATATTCAGAAATACCGCCTTCACCGGTGTCGTGGGCAAAACCGCCCAATTTTGCCCCTTGGTTCAATGCCAGGATGGCATTCGCTGATAGCGCACCAAAACTCATCGCCGAAACGTTAAACAAGGACATGCTGTAAGGGCGTTGACAGGCCGCGCCCCCCACGTCCACACGCAGCGTTTTTATCGCCGGTGGCGCCAAGGGATGAGCGGAATGATTGAGCCATTCATAATTCTCCCGATACGGGCTTTCGATGGTACCAAATGCCTGTGTATCGGGGAGGTTTTTGGAGCGTTTGTAGACAAGTGCCCGTTGATTACGCGAAAAAGGCACCTCATCTCGATCCCCTTCGATCAGATACTGACGGATTTCCGGACGGAAGCTTTCAAATAAAAAACGAAGGTGACCGGTGACCGGATAATTGCGCAGGATAGCGTGACGCCCTTGCAGTACATCATACAAACCCAGCACAGATAAGCACATGAATCCGCTAAACAACAACCAGGCGGATGATTCCTGAAGAAAAGACTGGAGAAACGTCTGCCATGAGGAAAAATCCAGCGGTGGCAAAGCCAATTGAAATTCCAGCAGGTAAAAGCACGTCATCAGAACGCAGATTAACCAGGGCAGAAATCTAGCCAAAGAACGTAAGGCACCCATATGCAGTCTCGGTGGTGAATGACGAATCCCATGATTCTATGCCAACTATCCGCGGTAAGTGGGCGTTCCGAAAAAAGACAGCGGCCGGTTCAACACCGGCCGCTGTCTAACATCAACAATAAAGCGATTAATTTACCAGATCGAAACGATCCGCGTTCATGACCTTGACCCAAGCAGCCACGAAATCGTTTACAAACTTTTGCGGGTTGTCATCCTGCGCGTAGACTTCGGCAATCGCTCGTAAAATCGAGTTAGACCCAAAAACGAGGTCAACGCGCGTGGCAGTCCACCGCTTTGCACCGGTTGCCCGGTCAACAATGTCATAGCTGTTCCGACCAGTGGGTTTCCAGCTGTACGCCATATCAGTGAGATTCACGAAGAAGTCGTTACTCAACACCCCTTCTCGTTCGGTAAATACACCGTGCTGACTGCCACCATGGTTCGTTCCAAGCACCCGCATCCCGCCAATCAATACCGTCATTTCCTGTGCGGTGAGGCGCATCAACTGAGCGCGGTCTAGCATCAACTCTTCCGGGGTCACAACATAGTGTGCTTTCTGCCAATTACGGAAGGCATCTGCGACCGGTTCGAGGACTTCAAACGACTCCACATCGGTCTGCGCCTGCGTGGCATCGCCGCGACCTGGCGCGAAAGGCACCGTGACATTGAACCCACCGGCCTTAGCCGCCTGTTCAATACCGACACCCCCAGCCAGCACGATGACATCTGCCACACTGGTACCGGTTTCTATGGCGATTTTTTCATAGACGGCCAGAACCTTTTGAAGACGCGCTGGTTCGTTACCCTGCCAGTCTTTCTGAGGGGCTAAGCGAATACGCGCACCATTGGCCCCACCTCGCTTATCAGAACCCCGATAGGTGCGAGCGCTGTCCCAAGCGGTACTGACCATATCGGCAATCGAAAGCCCGCTGGCGGCGATCTTCGCCTTGACGGCATTGACGTCGTAGTCCTTCCGACCTGCTGGCACCGGATCCTGCCAAATCAGATCTTCTTTGGGGACATCCGGCCCAACATAACGTGCCTTCGGCCCCATATCGCGGTGCGTCAGTTTGAACCAGGCGCGTGCAAATACTTCGGTGAAATACGCCGGATCTTTATGGAAGCGCTCGGAGATCTTGCGATACGCCGGATCCATCTTCATCGCCATATCGGCGTCTGTCATCATCGGCATACAGCGAATAGTGCTGTCTTCCACATCAACAGGCTTATCGGCTTCTTTGATCTCCACGGGTACATATTGGTGCGCGCCTGCTGGGCTCTTGGTGAGCTGCCACTCATGATTCAGCAGCATGTCAAAATAGCCGTTATCCCACTGCGTCGGGTGGCTCGTCCAGGCACCTTCAATACCGCTGGTGACCGTATCGCGACCTATGCCACGCGTCTTGTGATTCATCCAGCCCAGACCCTGCTCTTCAATGGGTGCACCTTCGGGGGCCGGGCCAAGATTCGCGGCGTTGCCGTTACCATGCGCCTTGCCTACCGTGTGCCCACCCGCCGTAAGCGCCACGGTTTCTTCATCGTTCATGGCCATGCGGGCAAAAGTGACGCGGATGTCATGCGCCGTCTTTAGGGGATCTGGCTGACCATCCACCCCTTCCGGGTTCACGTAGATCAGACCCATCATCACGGCGGCCAGGGGATTCTGCAGATCGCGTTCGCCTGAGTAACGACTGCCCTCGCCCCCGCTCTTTTGCAACCACTCGCGCTCCGAGCCCCAGTAGATATCTTTTTCAGGATGCCAGATATCTTCTCGGCCAAAACCAAAGCCGAAGGTTTTAAGCCCCATTGATTCGTAGGCCATATTCCCGGCCAGAATCATCAGGTCAGCCCAGCTGATTTTGTTACCGTATTTTTTCTTAATGGGCCACAACAGACGACGCGCTTTATCAAGGTTGGCATTGTCCGGCCACGAGTTAAGTGGCGCAAAGCGCTGATTGCCGGTACCGGCACCACCCCGACCATCAGCCGTGCGGTAAGTGCCCGCCGAATGCCAGGCCATGCGGATAAAGAGCCCACCGTAATGCCCCCAGTCAGCCGGCCACCAGGCCTGACTGTCGGTCATCAGTTTTTTGAGATCACTTTTGAGTGCCGTGACATCGAGAGTTTTAAGTTCATCCCGATAATTAAAAGACACCCCCATCGGATTTGTCTTGGCATCGTGCTGGTGCAGGATGTCCAGATTCAGGGACTTCGGCCACCAGGCCACATTACTGTTTGCAGCACCATTTTCAGTGATGGCACCATGCATTACTGGGCATTGGCCTTGGGTGGTCATACGGCTCTCCTTATCAGATGGTTTTTATACAATATCCCTATAGCACCGCCAAATCTAATTATTTATTGCTATGAGCGGCATAGGCAAAACAAATCCGCAGTGCAGCATCATCGAGGCTCCGGCTAGCCGGCACTTCAACCAAGGCTCAAGCGCCAACTTTAGGCAGATGCGCCAGCGATGCCGTGATGGCATCCGCCGGATATTCGTAGTCTTCCAACTGATGCGTGAAGTACTTATCGTAGGAAGCCATATCGAAATGGCCATGCCCCGTGAGGCCAATCAGAATTGTCTTCGGCTCACCGGTCACTTTGCAACGCAGGGCCTCATCGATGGCTGCGCGAATAGCATGGCACGATTCCGGCGCCGGAATAATGCCTTCGGCCCGCGCGAACTGCACACCGGCTTCAAAGGTGGCCACTTGCGGTACGGCAACAGCCTCCAGCAAACCTTCATGCAGGAGTTGCGAGACCAGCGGTGAGTCACCGTGATAACGCAGTCCCCCCGCATGAATCCCCGGAGGCATGAAGTCATGACCCAGGGTGTACATCTTCATGATCGGGGTGTAGCCAGAAGCATCCCCGTAATCATAGGCATAAGCCCCTTTGGTCAAGGTTGGACATGAGGTTGGCTCGACGGCGATGCAACGCAGGTTCGCAGCCCGTTGATCGCCCGCGGCCTTGTCGGCGAGAAACGGGAACGCCACCCCGCCAAAGCTTGAACCGCCGCCGCACGGGCCAAAGATCACATCCGGGTACAGGCCGACTTTTTCAAACTGTTTTTTGGCCTCGAGTCCGATAATGCTCTGATGCAAGACCACATGGTTGAGTACCGAGCCCAGCGTGTAGCAGGTACCGGCTTCGGATGCCGCTTCTTCTACGGCCTCGGAGATGGCCAGACCCAGCGACCCCTGGCAATTCGGATCGGCCGCCAACGCCGCACGACCGGCATTGGTCAGATTGGACGGGCTGGCAAAGACTTCGGCCCCCCAGGTTTGCATCATCGAACGACGGAACGGCTTTTGTTCGTAGCTGACCTTCACCATGTAGACGCGGACGGGTAGGCCAAACATCTGGCCAGCAAAGGCAATGGACGACCCCCACTGCCCAGCCCCGGTTTCCGTGGTCAAGCGTTTGGTGCCCGCAATTTTATTGAAATAGGCCTGAGGTACAGCAGAATTAGGCTTGTGAGAGCCGGCTGGCGACACACCCTCGTACTTGTAAAAAATCTTTGCCGGCGTCCCTAAGGCCTGCTCCAGGCGCAACGCGCGGCACAGCGGTGCCGGCCGCCAAAGGGCATAGATCTGACGTACCGCATCAGGAATCTCAATCCAGCGCTGGGCCGACATTTCCTGCTCGAGAATCGGCCCTGGGAAAATGGCCCCCATGGCTTCCGGTGATACGGGGTTGCCATCGGGCCCCAGCGGCACTGTTGGCGCAGTGGGCATGTCAGCAACGATGTTGTACCAGTGGGTGGGGATATCGTCCTGTTCCAGATAAATACGCAGCGGTGTCACGTTGAGCTCCTATAAATTGCCTGAGATCGTATTGCCGGTTGATTGTCGTCGATTATTGATCCGGCACGAACTTCAGCACATTGCCGTTGATGCAGTACCGTTTATGGGATGGCGGCGGGCCGTCATCAAAGACATGGCCGAGATGGATGCCCGAGCTGGCACTACGGACCTCTACACGCTTCATGCCATGCGAACTATCTTCGTGCACGGTGATTGAACCCGGGACGGGATTGAAAAAGCTGGGCCAGCCCGTGCCACTGTTGAATTTCGTATCACTCCGAAACAATGCGGCACCGGTAATCGGGTCTACAAAAGTGCCCGGCCGTTTTTCATCAAGGTGCGAACCGGTACCGGGGTATTCCGTGCCCTGTTCAAAGGCGATTCGGCGCTGCTCCGGTGTCAGCAGCTGAAACCCCAGCCAGTGCCAGAAACGTTTCTGATCACCGTTGTATCCGGTATAGCGTGAGACCTCCACGCCCTTTTCAAAAAGTACGATCGTCGGGGTGGCAAATAGTGTCTTCTCCAAGCGCCAGCCCGTGGGTGGGGTGGTACTCAAGGTGGTGACCACCGGTACTTCGGAGGCCCAATCATCCAGCACCTCTTTTTTGAATTGCCGGCAATAGGCACAATCGACCGCTTCAAACACGACCAGCTGCCGCGTCTGGGTTAAGACGCTGCCCACGAGCGGCTTGTCGGTTGCTGCGCTCACTGCCTGACCCCCACCCGCCTGAGGGTAGGGCACCCCGGTGCCCCCCAATCCGCAGTAGCCATTGGGATTTTTCTTCAGGTAATCCTGATGATAATCCTCCGCCGAATAATACGCCGTGAGCAGTGCAATTTCAGTGGTGATGGCGCCCTTGCCGGCACGACTCAAAGCCTCCTGGTAGCGCGATTTCGTAGCCAGCGCTGTTTGCTGCTGCACATCGCTCTGCGTGTAAATAGCACTCCGATAATTGGAACCCACATCATTACCCTGCCGATCACCCTGGGTCGGGTCATGGCTTTCCCAGAAGCGGGCCAGCACTTGTGCCAGCGTGACACGTGCAGGATCAAAGGTCACTTTCACGACTTCCGCATGATTGCGGCCCTGCGCCCTGCCGTACTGCAGGGCTCGTTCATGGGCGAGTACCGCCTCATAGGTGCCGGGGATATCGCCATTGGCATAACCACTCTCCACATCCAGCACGCCGGCAAGTTCTGACATACGTTTTTCGGCACCCCAGAAACAGCCCAAACCAAGGACGACGGATTCTGCAGACGGAGGCGTATTTTTCAGGACAAGCGGCTGCTTATCAGTAGTGCTTGGTGGGGTCATTGTCTTCTCCTGACTGCAAGCTGAAAGACTCAGTACGATGAATAGGCCGGCGACAGCGGCGCGCCACAAGCCGGGTCGTTTATTTTTTACCATTCTCACCATTGATCACCTCGCGGTATTTCAACAGACTGGTCGATAAGGATTCATTGAGTCCCGGGGGGACTTTGGACCAGGGGTACCCCTTTTCGGCCAGCCCTTCCGCGTAGTTGAACAACGCAACCATGTAATCCCGATCAAAGCGCTGATCAGGGGTACTGTGGACGAAATCGTCAGTGGCAAATGCCATATTAAATCCAAACCCATCCTGGCGGGCGGTGAGGTAAGCCATCAGAATATCTCCATCCCCGTGTGAATGCGCAAATTGCGTTAGCGCCTGGTTTGCGATGGCCAATGTTTGCCGCTCGACCGTCTGATATTTTTCAGCCTCCAGAATGTCGTTCCGGATAAAGTAGGCTTCACGCTTCCGACCTTCCAGCAATTTATAGGCACCCGTTTCGTGAAACAGCGACGCCGGGTAAATGAAGACCTGCCGGCTCACGCCACCGTCGACGTGCATTTCCTGATAGTGCTGTCCGTCGAAAACCACATTCAACATGACAGGAGAGAAGAAACCCGGGAGCGACGCTGAGGCGAGCATCACCTGACGAAACAGCATCAACGCTTCGGCCGTGTCGTACGACGCAATTTTGCCCATGTTCCAGATAATGGGTTGTCCGGTGTCGAGATTGGTCGTGCCTATCAGCAACCAGCGATGACGAACCTGATATTCGTAGGCAACTTTACGGAGTAATTCGGGGGTAATCTGGCGAGCAATCAGCTCATACAGTGGCTTGGTATCACTCAGGCCATCGGATAGCAGAATGGCTGTGTAATTGCGTTTTTTGTAGATGTTTTGTGCCGTGATATTGGTGTAAAGCTCTTTGAGCGGCGCATCATAGGCAGGGCCGAGAAAAGCAAAGGGGGCCATCAGGGCACCCGTGCTGATGCCTGTCACCATATTGAATTCTGGGCGGTTGCCGTGCTTGCTCCAGCCGTTCAGCAACCCAGCACCAAAGGCTCCTCGGCTACCACCACCGGAGATCGACAGATAGTTGATCGGTGCCCCCGGTTTATCCCGGTTCATGACGCGCAGCGTGGCTTCCAGATCCTTGAGCAGATTCTCGATTCCTGAGCGCTGATAAATGGCATACCGAACATCAGGCATCCCACCCACGATGGCCTCGTTAGCGCTGACTGGGGGTAGCGCTGGCTGGCGCTCCAGACCCTTCCATGCCGGCAAGGTACAGACACAAAACAATGCCAGCAGGATTCTGGCCAAACGGTTTTTCACAATGGCGATCCGAAGAAACAGGTCTTCTCAGAGAGAAGCTCAGGAAAGATCATACACAACCCGGCCAAACCCTGCTTTAGCGTAGAATGACGCCATACAACGCTTACAGCGATCGGCTCAGAGACTGCCCGTTCTGTAAGTCACCGTGCATGACTCACCAACGTGCCCGGTTGTTCCGGAGTGCGTTTTTACGTCTGAGCTTTGATGGCAAATCGTTTGGCAACCTTTTTGGTAATTGCGGCCTTTCGCGCACTGGGGCTTTTGCCGCTCATCTTGCTGCAGCGACTGGGCAGTTTGCTGGGATGGGTCGGTTGGATCATGCCGGGCACCTACAAAAAGCGGGCGGCACGAAATATGGCTTTTGCTTATCCGCAACCCTCCAAAAGACTCCAGCGTCAATCCATGCAGCAATTGCTCCAGATGTTTCTGGAATTACCCTATCTCTGGGCTCCGCGCAACGCGAACCGCCTGCAAAGTCTCGTCACGTGCGATGCCTGGCCACTGATCGAACAGACCCTGGCCGAAGGCCGGGGGCTGATTCTGATATCACCTCATATCGGGTGTTTTGAAATGCTCGGCCCCATTTATAGCCAGCGCCACCCAGCCGCGGTGATTTTCAAGGAGCCACGAATGCGCTGGCTGGGGGATCTGATTAACCGAATTCGCCTTTCGCCCCAGCTGACACTGGTCCCCGCTAATCAGAAAGGGGTTAAAGGCCTCGTCCGGACCCTGATGCGCGGACAAACCATCGGCTTTCTGCCAGACCAGGTGCCGGCGGAGGGCGATGGGGTCTATGCGCCGTTCTTTGGCCAACCGGCCTATACCATTACGCTGGTTCAGCGCATGCAGAGCCTGCGCCAGACACCGATCTTTACCGTCGGATTGGAGCGTCTGGCTAACGCCCGCGGCTATCATTTTCATGTCGAACCCATGACGGCACTGCTCTCCGACGATCCGGTCATCGCTGCCACAGAAATGAATGCCGCATTGGAAGCCATGATCCGCCGGATGCCCAGCCAGTATCTATGGGGCTATAACCGTTACAAGACTCCCCGACCGGCTAGAACCTGACGCGTTTTTTGTGCGCTGTGCCTTGCCGTAAACGAGTACCCTTCGGTAGCATGGCTGCATGAAAAAATTTCCGTTGTTATTCATCATCTTCACAGTGCTGACTGGCTGCGCATCATTTGATATGTCGGCGGCCCACTTACAGAATACCGTGCCCCGTTTCACGACCTTCACCACGGAAAGCCCCAAAGCCATGGCAACATGCATTGACGATCACTGGGCCAAATCGGGCTATTTTGCCCTGACCACCTCCCAGACCGACAAAGGTTTTGCCCTGCAAACAAGCCAGAAGCTCGCCGCTGACAGCAACAAGGTGCCGATGATGTACATCGAGGTCAACCCCAGCCGGGAAGGCTCGTCCGTTCGCTTTTATACGAACCGCACTGACGAAATTGCGGACCGCAGCATGATCAGCACCATCCAGCGCTGTCATTAGCCGCCGCAATGACTGATTTCCCCCACAACGCATACGGGAATGATAAATTGTTTTGCAAATCTCCAAAAAACGTCTAGACTGTCTCTACGGAAGCGTATAGATTTCCGACAGTTTCTTTCAAAAGCTTTCACCCCTCATGGAAAATAGATGATGAAATCCAAGAACCCTTATGTACGTCTGCTGAACTTCATGCGTGTCTCGAATAATGAAGACACTGGTTTTAGCGGCTGCGAGGAAGTCATGGCTTATATGCATGAAGCCAATGCGATCGGCAAAACCGTGAAGATCACTGATCTTGTTCAAAGCCTGCAGTTTGGCACTGGTCCGACGGTACATCGTAAGGTCACCGAACTGCAAGAACGCGGCATGATTGATGTGAAACGCTCGCCCACCGATGGTCGCGCCAAAGCACTGGTGCTGTCGGATGCTGGCATCAAACACCTCGAGTCGCGCAGCAAAGCACTGAAAACCGTTCTGCAAGCCTGAGCATGGTGGCTCGCGGGTCCGATAAGGTTGAGACCTTGGTCCCGAACCCACATGCGTCGGAGCGATTCCGACTGCCTTCTGGCGCTTTAGAGCAGGGGCGCTCTCAGCCTAAGCGCACGCCCCCAAAGCGCCGAAGTGACAACCGGCAGCTTGTACGCCGTCTGGCATTGGGCCTGGCGACCTTCCTGGTCGCTTTAGGCTTGGTTGCGGTGGTTTACGGGGTTGCTATTTCTGCGTCATTTCGCGATGTGACACTGGAAAACGGCACCACGGCAGCCATTGCGCTGCTTATCGGGTGCTTTACCCTGCCACTACCGCAGCGACTGAACCTGAAGCCCCAGGTGAATTTGCTGGTCTGTCTGGTGGTGCTGGCAGTGACACCTTGGACATACCAACTGGGCAACCAGCAAGAAGCGGCCGGTCTGGACTTGGCCACGGGCTTTAATTTTGTCTTCGAGGTTCTTCTGGCTGTGGTGCTTTATCGTCTCGCCGCCATCTACAGTGCCCGAGCGCAAGATATCGTAGAGGCTTGAAGCCCTACGCCCCGCCTCATGCCGGCGTTCATATTTCTGGAACTGGGGATCACCTTATTGCTGGTGCTGATCGTATGGGGCTGGCTTTATTGGCACCGGCCTCGTGAGCCTGACCATGCGTCTAAGCCCCCAGAAAAGTCTGAGCGGCGTTAACCACTAACACCCCTGGAATTTAGGCGATCGTTTATGTCGGATGGCATCCAGCCCTTCTGCATAATCCGAGCTGTTGTAGACCTCTTTACGTAACTCTTCCAGGCGCTCGAACTCCGAGGCCGAAAGATCACGGGCCCCCAGCAGCACATTCATCATTTCTTTGGTAGCACGAATGGTCAGCGGCGCATTTTTCAGAATCTTTGCGGCGAGATCAAGGCAAAACCCTTCCAGGGTCTCTGCTGGGACGACATGGTTAACAGCCCCGGCACTGGCCAGACGCGCGGCCGGCATCGGGGCAGCGGTAAATAAAAGTTCTTTGAGTAGCTGCGGCGTCATGGCGCGCGTAAACGTCGATAAGCCGTTGATGTTGTAGGGTACACCCAGGCGGGCGGGCGTCAAGGCAAAGGTCGTTTCTGTGGCGGTCACCACCAAGTCACAGGCCATCGCCAACTCACAGGCACCACCCCAGACCGAGCCTTCAATCATCGCAATGACCGGCGACGGAAAGTTATGAATGGTCCGCGTCATGCGCGGCAGAATCTCGGCCCAGTCCAAGGGGTCTTGCCCTGCTGGCGGAAGCTCATCCACATCATGGCCAGCGGACCAGACCTGCACTCCGCTGTTTGCCCGCAGAATCACCACGCGGATCCGGTTTTCCCGGAAACTATCGAGAATGAGGGTTAACTGATCAACAAAAGCCTCGCACAAGACATTGCGCCGGGCATCGTTGTTCATCGTAATGATGCCGATATCCCCCTGTATCGAAGACAACAGTGGTCTCATATCCGTGCTCACAGCTCAGTAATGACGGCGGATTCAGCCAAACGGGATTTCGGCAATGCCGCGTTGAAGTCCTGACTGCCACTACGCCCCAGTGCGACAAGAACCTGACTTCTCAAGCCCTGCGCCGGTAAATCAAGCGCCTGATCCAGGGCTGCCGCGTCAAAGCCCTCGATCGGGCAGGCATTAACGCCCAGATCGGCAGCGCCGAGCAGCACAAACCCCAAAGCAATGTACACCTGACGAGCCGCCCAATGCAGGACGCCATCCGGGTGCTGGGCATGCTTGTGGACATAGCCCGAGCGCACCTTGTGCTGGTTGAGTCGCGCCTCTTCCGTGGCCAAGCGACCATCCGCGGTTTCCTGATCCAGGACCGAGCGCAGATAGGCCTCATCCATGACATCACGTGCACACATGACAAGTACGGCCGATGCGTTCATGATCTTCGGCTCATTGTAGGCGAAGTCCCCCGATGCACCGGCGGCCACCAGACGTTTGCCGGCATCACTGGTTGCCAGAAAGAAATGCCAGGGTTGTGCATTTGTCGAGGAGGGTGCCATCCGGAGCAAAGCACGAATTTGCTTGAGCTGGGCATCGCTGAGCCGGAAATCGGGATCAAAGGCTTTGGTGGTTTTGCGTTGCAGGGTCAGATCAGCAAGTGTCATAGTTCATCCGCAGGAAAGAGGAGATCAAATCAGGCGCAGCAAGTTCGGGCTGCTTCAGCTAGTATGTTAACCGTATAAGACGATGATATGACAGCTTCTGAATCCCTCAATTTTCCCCAAGTCCCGCTATCCGGCTTGACAGCGAATAGCGTGATTCTGTGTGCCACACAGCGTCTGGCCAAGACGCTTTCGCGCAGCCATGATGAGGCCGCCGGTCAGCAACAGGCATGGCAATCGCTGCAGGCGACAACCGTCAATCTGTGGCTCGGCAACCTGCATGCCGCATTGGATCTGCGCGGCTTGTTGCCCCCGGCGCTGAGCGGTCTGCGCGTACTGAATAGCTTCCAGGAAAAGCTGATCTGGGAAGGGGTCATTAAGGAAGCGCTGGACACCCGGCTGGAGCCGTTATTCGACCTTTCGGCACTGGCGGCTCGTGCCAGTCAGGCACATCGACTGTCGATTCAGTGGAATATTCCGGTCAACCCGTCTTCCGGTGCGACGGAAGAACAAGCCCACTTTCAGCTATGGCAGCAAGATTTTCAAGCGCGTTGCCAGACGCAACAACTGATTGATACGACCCGTATGCAGGCGTATCTGATTGACCATCTGCCCGCCATCCCGAGATCACTGCTTCAGCCCCAGGTCGTTTTTGCGGGCTTCGACCACTACACCATCCTCGAGCAGCGCCTACAACAACAGCTGGCGGCTGCGGGCATTAATCTGGTCACACTGGCTCAATCGAGTCATAAGTCATGCATCAGCCGTGTTGCGCCGATTGATCTGGACGACGAGTGCCAGTCAATTGCCCTGTGGGCACAAAGTCATTTACGTGAGAACCCCGGGGTCCGTTTGGGCGTCGTCGTCCCGGAACTGGCTGCTTACCAGTATCCACTGCAGGACGCACTGGAAGACCGGCTAAGCACGATGCCGCTGATCAGTCATCATGCCAAACCGGAACGACCTTTTAATATCAGCCTCGGCCAGGCCCTGAGCGCGACTCCGATGGTGCAGACCGCACTGACTCTGCTGGATATCCTGGCAAACTATCGTGACATTGAGCAATCGGTTTTCGCCCATCTGCTTCATAGCCCTTACTGGTCTGATGCCAGCACAGAGGCAGACAGCCGGGCGCGTCTGGATGTGGCCTATCGTGCGAGTGTCGCACTGAAAGCCCCATTACGTCGTTATGTGGACTTTGCCGACTGGCTACTGACGGAACAGCAACTCCTTGCGCCCAATTTAAGACAGCACCTGGCACACTTGTTGCGCACCTCTGCGCGTTTGGGCGGTGAGCGTTCACCCGCCGAGTGGCGAGCCCAGATTGAATCAGCCCTGGTCGCCTGTGGCTGGCTCCACGCATTACCGCTGAACAGCCTGGAGTTTCAGACGCGCCAGGCTTTTCAGGAAACACTGGAAGAACTTGGACGTCTTGAGCACATCAGCAGCAAACTATCGCTATGCGGCGCAGTGACGTTGATCCGACAGCTTTGCCAGGAGACACTGTTCCAGCCGAAAACTCAGGGCACCCCCCCTATCCAGATTCTTGGCATGCTCGAATCCACCGGGCTGAGTTTTGACGCACTCTGGATCGCAGGCCTCACGGAAAACAGCTGGCCCCCTGTTGCACGACCCAATCCCTTACTTTCCATCAGCGCGCAGCGTGCCCAGAATGCGCCCAATGCCTGCGCGCGTGTGCAACTGAGCTTTGCGCAGCAGATTCAGGCGCGCCTTTTCCGCAGCGCTCCCGAAATCACGGTCAGCGCTCCCGCTCGCGAAGGCGAGGCGCTCATACAACCGAGCGCCCTGATTGCCGATCTGCCCTTAACCCCACTACCGGAAACCCCGCCCCTTGCCTGGATCCAGAGCGTACTCTCCCGGGATCCAGCAATGCTGACTTGCATCGAGGATACATTTGCCCCGCCGGTTGAAGAAGGCCAACGGGTCCGCGGTGGTACCTGGTTGTTACGCGCACAGGCGGTCTGTCCGGCCTGGGGATACTACGAGTTCCGACTGGGTGCCAAAGCCTTGCAAACACCCTGCGAAGGTCTGGATGCGCGGCAACGGGGCACGCTGGTTCACCATGCGATGGAAGCCTTCTGGAAAAAAACGCAGGATCTTAAGACGCTCCAGCAGCTGGTGCTTTCGGGTCTGAAAGGTGCCGTCGATGAAGCGGTCGATTTTGCGTTGACTGAATTTAACGCCGACAAACGCCACGAGCCTCTGAAACCAAGGCAGCACATACTGGAACAACAACGGCTACGCCGCCTCATGATCGCCTGGTTAGGGATCGAAGCCCAACGTCAAGATGCATTTACCGTGCTGCACACGGAACACGAATTCAAAGAGTGCATCGGCGGTATCGAAGTACGGATGTTTATCGACCGGATTGACCAGCGAAACGATGGCCGGATTCTGATTGTGGATTACAAGACCGGCGCCAATATCGACACCAAAAACTGGGCCCAAGCGCGGCTGACAGAACCCCAATTGCCCATTTACGCGGCGATTGCCCAACCGCCGGGCGGTCATGTCGCCGGTGTTGCCTTTGCGCAGCTGCATCTGGCCAAGCTGGGCTTCAAAGGCATTGGCGAAGCTCTTGAAACGCCTCTCGGCATTGAAGACCTGCAAAGCGACAAAGCTCGCCGGCTATTCGATTCGACGCGCTTCCCGGATTGGGCCAGCCTCCTGAACCACTGGAGACAGGCCATCTACGCGGTCGCTGCAGAAGTCTGCCGGGGTGACGCCGGTGTCCGTTTTGCTAATGACAAAGACCTCCGCTACTGCGATGTCAAACCTTTGCTGAGGCTGGCCGAGCGCGCAAATCTGCTTAAACAACCGTCTGCTGTTGTGGAATCTCGTGATGCCTAAGTACGCTGCTATCGAAACGCCCCCACTGACACCGGAAGCCCGGATAGCCGCCGACCGTGAAGCACGTGACAAGGCTCTGAACCCGGAACAATCATTCATTGTCGACGCGCCGGCCGGCGCCGGTAAAACCGAATTGCTCACCCAGCGCTTTCTGGTACTACTGGCCCGGGTAACCGAGCCGGAAGAAGTCGTGGCACTGACCTTTACACGAAAAGCTGCCGCTGAAATGCGGGATCGGGTCATGGCCAATCTGCGCCGTGCGATAGAACCTCTGGCCGCCGACACGCCCGAGCATTCGCAAATCACGTATCGGCTCGCCCAGGGTGTGCTGAAGCAAAACAGTCGATGCGGCTGGCAATTGCTGGAACAGCCCGGTCGTCTGCGCATCATGACGCTGGACGCACTCTCGATGAGCCTGGCCCGCCAGATGCCTTTGCTCTCACGCTTTGGCAGCCAACCAGCACTAAGTACCGAGTGCCAACCGCTGTATGAACACGCTGCACAGGAAACCGTTGCCCTATTGGATAGTACCGATCAAAGCGAGGACGCAGAAGTCGTTGCCCGAGTCCTAGATTATTTCGACAACGATAACAGCCGTCTTCAGACCATGCTTGTGGCCATGCTCGAACGACGTGACCAGTGGCAGAAATATGCATTCCGCCAAGAGCACACCGGATTGCAGCAGGAAATCAGCCGCGTTCTGTACGGATTGGTGAGCAGCGAGCTCAAAGTCATTGCAGCGGAACTCCACCCTATTTTTACGCCCGAGGTGATGGCAGCGGCCAGACATGCGGCAGCGAATAGTCCTGACGCATCCATTCACATTCTTGCCGAGTGGCGCGAGGCCTTAGCCGCTGACGCTACAGTATTAGCTGACTGGCGCGCCGTGGCGGACCTTTTCCTGACGGGCAGCGGCACATTACGCAAAGACTACCGTGCCCCCATCAACCTGGCGGGCACGGCAAATAAAGCACAAAAAGAATGCCTCAAAGTAGCGCTACTTGAAATCAGCCGTCTCAATCTGACCAATGCGCTCCTCAGAATACGGACGCTACCCGAGCCCCGTCTCGACGAGGAAGCTTCAGCGATCATCAGTGATCTGGCGCACCTACTCAAGTTAGCCAGCGGCAAGCTCTGGCTCGCCTTTATCCGAGAAAAAACAGTTGACCATACAGAAATCGCGCAGCGGGCGTTGATGGCACTCGGGGAATCAGACGCCCCAACGGATCTCGCCCAACAACTGGATTATCAGATTCGCCATCTTTTGGTCGATGAGTTTCAGGATACCAGCCCGACGCAGGTTTCGCTTCTGGAAAAACTGACCGCTGGCTGGTCAACCGACGGGAGCCAGACACTCTTTCTGGTTGGCGATCCGATGCAGTCGATCTACCGCTTCCGCAAAGCAGATGTCGGCCTCTTCATTCGCGTGCGCCAGCAGGGTATCGGCCACATTCAGCCGGAACCCCTTCGCCTTTACCTCAATTACCGATCAACCAGTAATATTGTCGACTGGGTGAATCAAACCTTCCGGCCGATCTTTTCGGAACGCGATGATGCCATGCGTGGCGCAGTTTGCTTCAGCCCTGCTGTGGCTAAAAAGTCATCGTCTGTGCAGTCCGGTGTCTTCATCCACCCAATCATCAGTGGCGAATCTGTGGACGACAGTGACTTGGGTCAGACACAAACGCCCGCTGACGAGCGTGAAGCACAGCGTGTTCTCGAGCTGATCCAGATGGCACGTGTCGATCAGCCAATGGGCCGTGTGGCCGTCCTGGTTCGAGCCCGCTCACACCTCACGACCCTCGTCGCGCTCTTGCAGGCCCAAGAACCCCGCGTGCCGTTTCAGGCCGTGGAAATTGATGCCCTGGCAGCTCGCCAACCGATTCAGGATCTGGTCTCCCTGACCCGTGCACTTCACCATCAGGGCGACCGCATCCACTGGCTAGCTATTTTACGTGCACCCTGGTGCGGCATGCGCCTGAAAGATCTGCACCAGCTTGCCGCCGATGACCACGATCGGACGCTCTGGGCGCTCATGCAGGACGAGGTCCGCATCAGCGCCATGTCCGATGAAGGCCAGAAACGCCTCAAACACCTGCGCCAGATACTGCAAGCTGCCTACAGCTCACGCAGTCTTTTGCGTCCCAGACGTTGGGTGGAGTGTGTCTGGCGTGGCCTCGGTGGTCACTTCACGCTTCAGGAGGCCAATGATGTCGCCGATGTGCAGGCTTATTTCAAATTGCTCGACCAACTGGATCGGCAGGGCAGTCTTGATCTCGAACATCTGGATGAGGGGCTACAGCGCCTTTTTGCCGCCCCCGATACATCGCCGGATAGCCAACATGTGCAATTGATGACAATCCACAAGTCCAAGGGACTGCAGTTTGATACGGTCATCATCCCCGGTTTGCACAAAAGACTACCCGGCGATGATAAAGCCCTGCTGTTATGGGATACGGTATTGCTGGACGATGATCAGGAACACCTCGTGGTCGCCCCCATTGCACCGAACGGCGCTGCAAGCACTTCGCTGCCCAGCGCCTACGATCTGCTCAGAAACCTGGAAAAAACTCGGAGCCTTAATGAAGCTCAACGGGTGCTCTATGTGGGGGTCACACGCGCCGAACGATCACTGCATCTGCTGGGGGTAGCGCAGCGCGACCAGAAATCCGATGATCGGACTACCCTGCGCCAACCTGCTACGGCTTCACTATTGGCAACACTGTGGCCTGAACTGTCAGGGCAGTTTCAGGCAGCCGCTGCCGAGGCACCTGAAACGGCAGCGTATACGTTGAGTCGATCCATGATCGACCCAGAACACTTTATACCACCGCTGTTTCGCCTTGACAGTACCCACCTCATGTCACCAACGGACATGGCGCCACGATTGAGCCCTCTGCCCGAGACAGCAAGCTCCCCATCCTCCGGCGTGCTCACAAGCACTGCCCGTAGCCTGATCGACCGACATATCGGGACGCTGACACACCGATATCTTGAAGCGATTGCCCACGATGGGCTCGAAGCCTGGCCGGTGTCTCGGGTCTCGGCACTCTTGCCGGTGATGACACGCCTTCTGATTCAGGAAGGCCACCATCAGGATGAAGCAAGCATGGCTGCCCAACACGTCATCCTGGAGATCACGGGTGCCTTGTTATCCGAGGCAGGTCGCTGGCTATTGGGTCCGAGAACGGCAGCCGCATGCGAAGTCCCCATGAGCCGCCTGCAGCCTGAGACTCAAGATGCATTTGAGCATCATGTGATTGACCGCATCTTCATTGATGAAGGCATCCGTTGGATTATCGATTACAAAACCCTGCGGGCCGATCAGCCTCTCACCCAGGAGGCCCTTCATTCAAAGGCCTTAAGCTACCAATCGCAACTCTCTCGCTACGCTTCGCTGTTCGCTGTCGACCCCACACCAACCCGTACAGCGATTTTTTTCCCGGCGCATGGCACACTCATCGATATCACGACGCATTCGTCGAGCGTACGTTAACTGCTTAGCGACAAAAACAACATGCCTGCCAATAATACGATTCCGAAACGCCTCCTCATGGCGGCCGCAGCCAACCGTAGCCGTCAGCCCATTCTTTATGACGAGCTGGGGCGGTCTCTGACCTTTGATCGGCTGATCATCGGTTGTGCCGTCCTGTCGCGGAAAATCGAGGGATTCACACTGCGGCACCATGTCGGCTGCCTGCTACCCAATAGCGTCACGGGTGTTGTTGCCACGTTCGGCTGTCATTTCGCTCATAAAACAGCGGTCCTGCTGAATTACACCTTCCCGCTGCCCACCCTGCTGCGCTGTTGTCAGCGTGCACATCTCGATGTAGTAATGACTTCACGTCAGTTCCTGGAGAAGTCTGGCTTAGCAGACCTGCCTGATTTACTGGCGGCGCACGGGATCCGCGTGATTTTCCTGGAAGATGTCGCCAAACAAATCGGACGCCTGGCCAAACTGCGTGGCATGCTGCGTGTCCGTCTAAAGCGGCTTCAAACGGAACGCAGCGCCCCTGACGATGCTGCGGTCATTCTCTTCACCTCCGGCAGCGAGGCCGAGCCTAAGGCGGTAGTCCTTACCCACCGCAATCTGCTCGCTAACTGCACCCAGATTCTCGAAGCCTTCCCCATCGGCAAACAAGAGATCATGTTCAGCGCACTGCCGCATTTCCATGCTTTCGGCTTGACGGCCGGCGTGATTCTTCCTTTGATGAATGGCATGAAAACGGTGGTCGGCCTATCACCGCTGCGCCATAAGGAAAATCTTCAGCTCATTCGCCAACACCGGGCAACTGTGTTGCTTTCAACGGATACCTTCCTGGCACAGATGTACAAAATCGCCCAAAAAGAAGATCTGGCTACGATCCGCTACGTGGTTGCTGGTGCAGAGCGACTCAAACCGCGAACGCGTGAACTCTATGAAGCCCTAGGCGTCACGATGCTTGAAGGCTATGGCGCCACCGAAGCCGGGCCGGTGATTGCCGTCAATGTGCCAGGTGCCAGCCGTCACGGCACCGTTGGCCGTGTTCTGCCACATATCGAATACCGGATTGAACCCCACGATGGCATCGAAGACGGCGGTGTATTGCATGTTCGGGGGCCGAATATGATGAAGTCCTATCTTCATGACTTACTGGAAGACCGCTCGTCGCTCGACGACGGCTGGTATGACACCGGTGATATCGTGTCAGTGGACGATGGGGGCTTTCTCGTCATTAAAGGGCGAAAAAAACGCTTTACCAAAATTGCCGGGGAAATGATCTCGCTCGGGTTTATTGAGGATGAAGTCTCCCGGTTATCTCCTGACTACCAGCATGCCGCGATCGCCATCGAGTCGGATGCACAGAGCAAAACACGGATCTGCCTCTATACGAACGATCCGGCCCTAACCCTAGAAAACATTCGGCGGCACTTTAATGAGTCGCGTATTCCTAATACCTATCTTCCCCGGGAACTGATCCACATGGCCGAACTTCCGGTACTACGTACCGGGAAAGTCGATTACCAAACACTGCAACAGCAGATCAGTGCGGGTTCGACTCAGTCCCGTTCGTAGTAATAGATGGGGGGTGCAGCTGGCACCGCATAGACCGGTGGCGGCCCGTAATAGGGCTGAGCAACAACCACTCTGGGCGGCAGCGGTCCAAGGTATACCGCTGCCGGATAGTGAGGTCGCGGCTGCGCCCAGGCATTGATCGCCAACCCACCGACAACCGCTCCCGCTACAAAGGGCGCCCAACCCCAGCCGTTACCACCGCGGCCGTGCTGATGACGATGCCCACCACCGGCCAGCGCCGGCTGCACCAGGGTTGCTGCTACAGCAACCGCAAAAATCAGTTTTTGTAATTTCATGGCGACCTCCTCAAAAAAAGTCACAACGTCGTGACTCATAACGCGTCATCTCGTCAGCGGATGACAAATCCACCATCAGAATTCACAGGTGCGCTGTAAATTTTTGTAACAGACGCTGGACAGTCCTATCACTTCGTTTTAGTCTTGCCGATGATGCTAACCAACATCAAGTCGGAGTCTTTTACTATGACTGTTCATCACCTGAATCGCCTACATCAACGCTTCGATCTTGCACGCCAGCTGGTCCTTGCGACGACAACCGGTCTTCTGCTAGCCGGCTGTGCCAGCGGTGGATTAAGCCAATCGCAGAAATCAGGTTTCCTTGGTCATGGCGAATATGACCGTCTGCAAAAGGTGGAAAGCCCGGCCCCCGGAGTCAATATCTATCGCTACGTCAGCCCGGATTTCAAACGCAACGATTACAAGGGTGTCATGATCGATCCGGTCACGCTGTACCAGACGGCACTGCGTAATGAAGGCAATAAGGGCATATCGGAAGAAACCATCTACCAGACACGCCTCATCATTGATCAGGACATCAAAACGAAGGCAGCACGTCGTTTTAATGTTGTCGACAAGCCGGGGCCTGGCGTAGCGCGTGTCAGTATCGCCATTACCGGAGCCGAGGTTGAAGGCGAAGGATTCAAACCGCGTAACCTTGTCCCCATTTCAGCGGTGCTGAATGTTGCCCAGAAGGCGACCGGGCTTGATTCCAAAACTGCAGTACTGGTTGTTGAGGCCAAGCTCCGTGACAGCGTTACCGGCAAACTGCTGGGCGAAGGGGTCTATACTATGTCGAGCGACACCTTCCGCATGGAATCCAGCACCCCGGAGCAGTTCCAAAAACTGGCCACGGATTGGGTGACGACTGCCGTTCGGGTTGCTGCCGGCCAGGCGGATCACTGATGATGCGCTACCATTTACTCACTGCTGCGTTACTAACAACCGCGTTTGCACCAGCCATTTGTGCGCATGATGTGGCGAGCTCCTACACGAGCGCGATACCCGGAGTCTCGGCCGATGTTCTGGCCAAAACTGACAAATCGTGGAATGGGAGTGTATTACCTGCATACCCTGCTGGTCAGCCTCAGATAACAATCATCCGCTATCAATTCGCGCCCGGCACCGTGTTACCTATTCATAAACACCCGGTGATTAACGCGGGTGTCCTACTCCGCGGTCAGCTCAGTGTTAAGACAGCCTCAGGCCAGACGTTGGTATTAAAAGCTGGCGATCCGATCGTCGAACTCGTGAATCAATGGCACGAGGGTCGGAACGACGGTGATGAAACTGCAGAGCTGATTATTTTCTATGCTGGCACACCAGGCCTACCGCTGGCTATACGTCAAACAGCAGACAACACCGACACAGCGCAACCGGTGATTCAACCGGGGCATACCTCCTCAAAAATTTCCGGTGCTAGTGTGCCATTTCTGTCAGGGGGTGTTGGAGAGGAATCCTTGGCAGCGATCACCGCCCGAGAGAAAGACTTTGATCTCAAACTCTTTCTGGTCGGGCAGTCGGGCAGCTACCTCAGCGATATTCGTGTAACGATCACCGATCAGGCCGGAAAAGGCGTGCTGCTGACAACGAGTGAAGGTCCGATCCTCCTCGCCAATCTGCCAACGGGAACCTACAGTGTCAAAGTGCAAAAAAACGGGCAGACCCTAGAACAGAAAATCAGCGTTACACGAGGCAAACTACAAATCACGTATTTCCGATTCGCCGGTGAGTAATTAAATCATGGCGTTAGCAGCATCCTTCCTGACAGCTGGACAGTATCAGGCTAGATCGCAACTCATGGCACTCGCCGGAACCTGTGGACTCGTCCGATGTGTCGGTGAATTGGTACATCATCTCCAGGCTGAACGTGGTGCAACGAATTTAACCTTGGGGACGCAAGGAGCCCGCTTTGAAAAACTCTGGCAGGACCGCTGCCAAAGTTCCGATCATGCAAAGGAGCGCTTCGAATATCTGCTTTCAGAAGACAGTAAACCGCTTATCGCAAGTGGTGGCAGTCGATTTTGTTTTAGCGCTGCACTCTCACTGAATGAGCTGGATCAGCTGACGGCTATTCGCCAACAAACACAAGATGGGCACCACACGCCCATCATGGCGACGCGACAATACTGCCAGATTATTCGCTCACTGCTGTCGCTAATTTTCGAGGCGATTAATGCGGTTGCCGAACCTTCGGTTGCTAAACTACTCGTTGCACTCTTCAATTTAATTGAAGGCAAAGAGGCTTGCGGGATTGAGCGTGCGAATGGTGCCCGGATGTTTAGCGCGGAATCCATCACACCTGAAGATCTATCGCTCCTCTCGGATTTGATAGCACAACAGGAACAGGCCTTCGGGCGCTTCGAGGCTTTCTGTGATCCCACCACGATGCAACAGTGGCGTATCCTGCAAACGCTCTTGCCACTGGCTGAAATAGAACGCATGCGTCGTATCTTGCTTGGTGGTATTGCAAACAACAGCGATGATGCGCATCAGTGGTTCACCTGCTGCTCAGAACGCATAGACCGTTTACACGAAGTCGAGCAACATCTGGCAAATCACCTGGAAGCAGTGTGCCGTGAGCGGATCGCTGAATCCGAAATATCTTACACAGCGACGACAGAGAATTTGGATTCAGCCTCTGGAATCCTACCGCTATCGCAATCGAATGCGCTATTGGAGCCACGCATCCATCGGGATTTATACGACCTCCTGCAGGCAAAAACGCGACAACTTGAAATGGCTAACCAGGAGCTGGCGAGCGTGCGCGCATCCCTGGAGGATCGAAAATTAATCGAGCGTGCAAAAGGACTTCTGATGTCACAACAAGGCATCAGCGAAACAGAAGCCTACGGATTGATTCGGCAAAAAGCGATGAATCAGAAAATACGGATGGCAGACATCGCTCAAGCCGTGATTACCATGGCCGATCTGATCGCCGGCGCAGACAAACGCACCTGAACAGTGCAAGCGCATACTGCAAGGCACATTTTCTGGGCACTGTCCGGCCAACACCCCTCGTGGATACAGGGATGCATCACCATTCTGAGGTTGGCGCGATTCCTGCTTAAAGTAACAGGTAGGTCAATGATGACTATTCGCGCGACTCCGACTGATCCATAAATCAGATCGAGCTGCACAAGGACAACGACGTCCATTCCTGGCGCAACACTTTGCGGGGGGATGGGCGTTTTTTATTGCTTGACAGGAAACTTCATGCCAGCCACACCCTATTATCAACATAGCCGCCCTCATGTGACCCTGGTTGGTGCCGGTCCCGGCGACGCGGAACTACTCACGCTTAAGGCCGTTAACGCGATTCGAGGTGCAACCGTCTTATTGGTCGATGATCTCGTCAATCCAGCGATATTGGCGCATGCCTCCCCGAGAGCCCGTGTTATCCATGTCGGAAAACGTGGTGGTTGCATCTCTACACCGCAGAGCTTTATTGAAAAGTTGATGATTCTTGCTGTACGCGATGGCGAGCAGGTTGTCCGGCTGAAAGGTGGCGACCCATTTATCTTCGGGCGCGGCGGCGAAGAGATGCATCATCTGGTCGAAGCCGGTATCGAGGTTGATGTGATCAACGGCATAACGGCGGGTCTTGCCGCCAGTAGTACTCTGGGAATTGCGCTCACACATCGGGAGCATGCGCATGGCGTTGTTTTTATTACTGGTCATAACCGACCCGGCGACATCCCCTTCAATTGGGCACGTCTGGCAACAACAGCGCACCATTGCCAACTCACCCTGGTGATTTACATGGGCATGGGACAGATGAGCGTCATCGAAACCGGACTCTTACAAGGCTTACCGACAACGACACCCGCCGCCGTGATACAACACGCCAGCCTACCGGAGCAACGACAAGTCATTTGCACACTCGGAAATCTGTGCCAAACAGTTGAAATGCATCAACTTGCCAGCCCGTCCATAATTGTCGTTGGTCCGGTAGTTACGACGGCAAATCTGACGGCTTTGACGACGCAGCAACCTGCCGTTATCGCCGCCTGACTACAAGATGGCATGACCCCTATCAGGGTTGTCGGGCAACGTCCGACAGATGCTCACCGGCCATCTGTTTGAGCTCTGGCACACAGGAGCCACAATTCGTCCCACACCCTAATCGGGTTTTCAACGACTGGACCAGGCCTTCTGGCGTTTGGTCGGTCAAGGTTGCCAATATTTCCTCAATACGTATGCTACTGGTGTTAAAACAGTTGCAAACCACTTTGCCGCGTTTCAGACTCAAACCCATCAGCGGCGCTTGCTTATCCGGCGTAGCCAACTGACGACTCATTTGAGTGACATCCGTTGCGTTCTCCAGCAAGCCTCTCAGCCAATGCCGCGATACCACGGCTTGCGCACCCCCGGTCAAAAGGAAAGCGCGCACCTGGTACCTTTCACTTTCACGGGATAGCCCAATGAATCGAGCCGTCCCTGACCGCGGGTCACGGTAATTCACGACCCCCACGTCATTGAGACCAAACAACTGCCGAAGCGCTTCAATCAATGAAGTGTTCACGGGTTCAAGGCTGGCAAGCCGAAATTCGACACCCAGCCACGCATCTCCATCCTCTGAGGTTGCTGAAGGCTCGGATTCACGTCCGAATATCACGGCACTGCCATAGCAGCCATCATTAAATTTATGGCGCAGTGTATTCTGAATCCGAATGGCATCCTCCGGTGCAAATCGTCCGCAGGCTGAAAGATGCCAAGGTGCATTTGCCTTCCGCAATGCGACGGCGGCATGTTTGAATTCGGGCTGTTTTGAAATAGGATCAATGGTGTCGATGGTCAAGGTATTCACCCCGTAACCCGGCGCTTTACCCGCCCGACCCGCGACAAATTCGCCACCCCAGTGCATAGCAACAAATGCCTGACTGCAGGAAATATCCTCCGACAAGGCCACCGGCAACATTTGGCATCCGCGCCGACTCGTCACATAGACTAATTCATCATTTTCCAAATCAAGACGGCGCGCATCTGCCGGGTTGATCTGCACACAAGGATGTGGCGCGTGTGAAAATAAGCGTCCCAGATTACCGGTCCGGCTCATGCCGTGCCACTGATCACGCAAACGACCTGTGGTCACCGCAAACGGGAAGCGTTGATCCCGTTCTTCGGCCGTTGGTCTATAGACGGGTGCTGCAAATCGGGCGCGGCCGCTGGGCGTCTGGAACACCCCGTCTTCGTACAGACGCTGCTGCCCGACCAACATCCCGGTGCGCATAGGCCATTGCTGTGGACCAACATCTTCCAGGATGTCATAGCTCAGGCCCGTAATATCCAGATCTCTACCCGCCGTCGTGGCCCGATGCTCATTCCACACGTCTTCTGGTGATGTGTACGGAAAAAGACGATCTGCCGCACCAATATCCTCGACCAACAAGGCGGCCATACGTCTTGCGATATCAACACCAATCTCCCAATCGTGACGACAGTCGGCATAAGGCGGAACCGCCGCACGCACCCGTGAAATTCGGCGTTCACTGTTGGTGACGGTCCCATCTTTCTCACCCCAGGTGGTGGCCGGTAAAAAAATATCCGCGTAGGCCACGGTCGCCGTATTGGCATAGGCATCCTGCACAATCACCAATTCGGCCTGGCGCAATGCCTCGTGGACCAGCGTCTGATTGGGGAGCGATTGCGCCGGATTGGTACAGACGATCCAGATGGCTTTAAGCTCACCTTGCCGCAGCGCCTCGAACATCGGTACCGCGGTTAAGCCCGGCTGATCCGGCACAGACGGCAGCCCCCACAAGGCAGCCACTTCAGCGCGATCTTCTGCAGACTTCAAATCTCGGTGTGCCGATAACAGATTGGCCATAGCACCGACTTCACGCCCGCCCATGGCATTCGGTTGACCGGTTAGGGAGAATGGGCCGGCGCCGACCCGGCCAATTTGGCCGGTTGCGAGATGTAGATTGATCAGCGATGTGTTCTTATCCGTACCCGCGGACGACTGGTTAAGCCCCTGACAATACAACGAGAGTGTCGGGCCGGCGCAGGCGAACAAACGTGCGGCCTCATACAAATCAGTTTCGGCTATCCCGCATATCTGACAAACCAGCGATGGCGGATAGTCTGCCACGCAACCGGAAAGCGCTTCAAATCCTTCCGTATGTGATTCAATATAGCTTGTATCCGTCCAGCCATTGGACAGCATCACATGCAACAAGCCATGGTGCAGCACAACATCGGTACCGGGTTGGATCTTCAGAAACAAATCTGCAGAGCGCGATGTATCTGTTTCCCGCACATCGACAACGATCAGCTTCTGGCCTGGATTCTTTTCCCGGGCCTGCTCAATACGACGAAATAGAATCGGATGGGCAAAGGCCGTATTGGATCCGGTAATAAAAATGGTTTGTGCCGCATTAATATCCTCGTAACAGCAAGGCGGCGCATCAGAGCCCAGAGTCTGCTTGTATCCTGCCACGGCACTCGACATGCAAAGCCGTGAATTGCTATCCACATTATTCGTACCCACCAATCCTTTGGCGAGTTTATTGAAGACGTAATAGTCCTCCGTCAGCATTTGGCCTGACAGATAGAAACCAACCGAATTGGGACCGTGCGTCTTGATAATCTGCGCCAGCCGCTGAGCAACGGTCTCTGCCGCCTCTGCCCAGCTCACCGGTTGCCGAACCCCATCCCGAAGCTGACATTGCTCAGGATGCCTTCCCCGCACCTGATCGTAAATGCTGTCCTGTGCACTCAAATGCAGTGTCGAACCCTTCGTGCATAAGCGCCCAAAATTGGCCGGATGTTGAGCATCTCCGTGCACACCAACAATTTTCTGTTTACCATCTGCCCGGATATCGGTCTTGATTTCCAGACCGCAACCCACGCCGCAATAACAACAGGTACTCCGGGTGCTCGCCATCATGCACTCACTTATTTGAGATCGCCTGCCAGCAGATACACGGCATCGGCCTCTTGCAGGACAGCAAAAGCCTTGGCGCAACCAGCATCGGGCGCAACCGCCTCACCCGTGTTCAAATCAATCTGCCAGCTATGCAGTGGGCACGTGACCCGCTCACCATGCACCAACCCTTGTGACAGTGGCCCACCCCGGTGCGGGCAGCGGTCCAGAATCGCCTTTACTCGCAAATCAGCGGTTCTAAAAAGCGCCACGGGTTTACCGCTCGCCGTTTCCACGACTCGAGCCCCCAGCAAAGGAATATCGCTGACTGAAGCAACGCGCACCCAGGTTTTCTGATCTCGCAACAGCGTGTCTGTCATGGTTCTCTCTCTGATCGTTTGTCTAGTCATTCAAACCGGCACCGGCTCAATGCGGATTGGCTGGAACTGGCGCAAGTCAACACCGGCTCGTTCGAAATCCTTCCAGGGATCAGGCGCATCTTTCAGATCTGCACACAGCCGCTCATATAGTGCCTGACGGTTCGCTAGGTCATCCACAACCTTCTGCTTCACATAATCCAGACCAACCCGCTGGACATAATGCACGGTACGGTCCAGATAATGCGCTTCTTCGCGATAGAGCTGGAGAAAGGCTCCGGATACCGCCATCACCTCTTCGGCGGTTTTAACCTTGCAGAGAAATTCAGCGACCTCGGTCTTGATGCCGCCATTGCCTGCCACATAAATCTCCCACCCGGAATCGACACCGATGATGCCGACATCCTTGATCCCCGCTTCGGCACAGTTACGCGGACAACCGGACACCGCCAATTTGACCTTATGCGGCGCATACATCCCGAACAACATTTTTTCTAGCACGACGCCCATGTCCATAGAGCGCTGCGTACCAAAACGGCAATGTTCCGATCCAACACAGGTCTTCACCGTGCGGATGGATTTACCGTAGGCATGGCCAGATGGCATATCTAAATCTTTCCAAACCCCAGGCAGGTCTTCTTTTTTTATGCCTAACAGATCAATTCGCTGCCCGCCGGTCACCTTAATGGTCGGTACCTGATACTTATCTGCCACATCAGCAATGCGGCGCAGTTCATCCGCTGTCGTCAGGCCACCCCACATCCGCGGCACAACCGAGTAGGTACCATCTTTCTGGATGTTGGCATGGGCGCGTTCGTTGATAAAGCGCGATTGCGGATCATCTTTCGCGTCATGCGGCCAAGTAGAGATCAGATAATAATTGACGGCGGGTCGGCATGTAGCGCACCCATTCGGCGTACGCCATTCCATAAACGCCATCACGGCATCGCGGGATACCAGCTTGTGCTCCCGAATGGCCCGGCGCACCTCATCGTGCGAATGATCGGTACAACCACAAACCGGTTTCTTCTGATCAGGTGCCGAATAATCTGTCCCCAGCACATTCATCAGCACCTGCTCCACCAACCCCGTACACGAGCCGCAGGAGCCACTGGCCTTGGTGCACTTACGCACGGCATCCAAGGTCAGCAAATTCTGCTCGCGCACCGCCTTGACGATGGCACCCTTGGTTACCCCGTTACAACCACAGACCTCATCCTCATCGGCCATAGCTGCAGCCTTGTTATGGCCTTCATGCCCGACATCGCCCGTTGTATGCTCACCAAACATCAACCGGTCACGCAGTGACGAAACGTCCTTCTCTTCGCGCAGCAGTTTGAAATACCAGGCCCCATCCGCTGTGTCCCCATACAGACAGGCACCGATGAGCTTTTCATCTTTGACGAGCAGCTTCTTGTACACACCGCCGATCGGATCAGAGAGGGTAATTTCTTCCACACCCTCCCCCCCCATAAAATCACCGGCCGAGAACAAATCAATCCCGGTGACTTTCAGCTTAGTCGATGTCTGTGAGCCCTGATAACGCGCAATCCCCAGCTGCGCCAGATGATTGGCACAGACCTTGGCCTGCTCGTACAGTGGGGCTACCAGACCATAGGCAATGCCCCGATGATTGGCACATTCGCCAATCGCATAGATTTTCGGGTCATACGTCTGCATGGTGTCATTGACCACCACACCACGGTTACATAACAAACCGGCAGACTCTGCAAGTTCGGTGCTGGGTCGAATCCCTGCAGCCATGACGACCAGATCAGCCGGAATGATCGTCCCGTCTTTGAATTCAATACTGCCTACCCGATCACCGCTGGCATTGCTATGCAAAGCCACGGTATGCGTATTGAGCAGAAAATCCAGGCCCTTCTTTTCCAGTGAGGCCTGGAGCAAATTACCAGCCACCTCATCCAGTTGCCGCTCCAGCAGCCATGGACCAATGTGAACGACGGTAACTTTCATGCCGCGTAGCAGCAGCCCGTTGGCAGCCTCCAATCCAAGCAGACCACCACCAATCACCACCGCATGCTGGTACCTCTTGGCGGCTTCAATCATGTCGTTGGTATCTTTGATATCTCGATAGCCGATGACCCCAGGCAAATCCTTACCGGGCACCGGCAGAATGAACGGCACGGAGCCTGTGGCCAATAGCAACCGGTCGTACTGTGCCGTTGTGCCATCCTCGGCAATCACCTGACGGTTCACGCGATCAATCTTCACAACCTTCTTGTTCAGATGCAACGCAATGCCCTGCTCTTCGTACCAGCTCAAGGGATTCAGGACAATCTGGTCGAGGGTCTGCTCACCGGCTAGTACCGGTGACAGCATGATCCGGTTATAGTTCGGATGTGGTTCAGCGCCAAACACCGTGATCTCATACAGATCCGGCTCCAGACGCAGCAGTTCTTCGAGCGTACGGACGCCGGCCATGCCGTTGCCCACCATCACCAGCTTCAACTTTTTCATCATCACACCTATTGTTCAGCGCATTGAAGGACGTCAGGCCGCATGAGGATGACGTTGCTTGTTGTAGAGGAAATCCAGCACCGCGGTTTTGCAGGCTTGATATTTGGCATCGCTGGCCATCAAGACCCGATCACGGGGCTTTGCCACATCCACCGTCAGGATTTCGCCAATCGTGGCGGCCGGGCCATTCGTGAGCATGACGATGCGATCCGAGAGCAACACAGCTTCGTCAACATCATGTGTCACCATAATCACCGTGCACTGTTTGGCGGCGACGATCTTCATCAGTTCGTCCTGAAGATTGGCACGGGTCAACGCATCCAGCGCGCCAAAAGGCTCGTCCAGCAGCAGGACTTGCGGCTCCATCGCCAACGCCCGTGCAATCCCCACACGCTGTTTCATACCGCCCGAGATTTCATGCGGAAGTTTGTTACGGGAATGGGCCAGGCCCACCATGGCAATCGCATCATCCGTGCGTTGAATCAGCTGTTGCTTTGATTCTTCCTTGCCGAAAACGCGCTCAACCCCCAGATACACGTTTTCAAAACAAGTCAGCCAGGGCAGCAACGAGTGGTTTTGGAATACCACGGCACGAGCCGGGCCGGGACCGGCGATTTCCTTATTGGCACAGATCAACGCGCCACTAGTCGGAAAGGTCAACCCGGCAATCAGATTGAGCAATGTTGACTTACCACAGCCCGAGTGCCCAATCAGGGAGATAAATTCGCCCTTGCGCACCACCAGATTGACATCTCTCAGGGCATCAAAACGCCCTTTCTTGGTCAGGAAGGATTGGGCAACGCCTTCAATGATGAGATAGCGGTCGTTCATGTCACACCTCGTACGAGAACTGTTTGGCAATGAAGATGAGCAGGTGTTCCAACATGAGGCCGACAATCCCGATCACAAAAATGGCGATCACAATGTGCTCGACCTTCAGGTTGTTCCATTCGTCCCACAGCCAGAAGCCGATACCGGTCCCCCCCGTCAGCATTTCGGCAGCGACAATCACCAGCCAGGCCGTGCCGATCGACAAGCGTACCCCGGTCAGCATGTACGGCAAGGTTGCCGGAAACAGGATTTTCGAGAACACGTTCCAGCCCGAAAGATTGAGCACGCGGGCAATGTTCAGATAATCCTGCGGGATCTTGCTCACTCCCACGGCGGTATTGATGATCATTGGCCAGATCGAGCAAATCGAAATCACCCAGATGGCTGCCGGATTAGCGGCCTTGAATAGCAGCAAGCCGATAGGTAGCCACGCGAGTGGCGATACCGGCCGCAGCAGATTGATGACGGGCGCCATCATTCTGTTGAGAAAAGCGAAATAGCCGATCGCAAAGCCCAGCGGAATGCCAACCAATGCGGCAAAACCAAAGCCTAAACCTACGCGGCCAAGTGAATACAGAAGGTTCCAACCGATCCCCTGATCATTCGGGCCATTGACATAGAACGGATCAGAGAACAGTTTGATCGCCGCATTCAGCGTGAAAGCCGGAGAAGGAATCGCTTCAATGAAGAGGTGAATGCCCTGCCAGATCACCAGGAAAAGCAATAGCCCGAGCAACGTGGGGAACAGACTGCCAAACCCTGCCAGCACTTTCGCGCGCAACACCAAGCGATGCGCCTCTCTGGCCCTCAGTACTGCCAGCTCATCTGGCTGACTGGATACGTCAGCCGTTAATTCCGGTGCGCTCATCAGGCACCTCCTTTGATTTTGAAGCCGTCCGCGTAGGCGGCTGGATTTTTTCCGTCCCACACGACACCATCTATGAGTTTCGATGTCCGGAAATCTGATTTCGGAATGGGCGCACCGACTACCGTTGCCGCTGACTTGTAGAGTTCTATCCGATTGACCTTCTTGGCAACAGCAAGGTAATCCGGATGGTCTTTGAGCAAGCCCCAACGCTTGTGCTGCGTCAGGAACCACATACCATCCGAGAGATACGGGTAATTGGCCATACCATCGCCGTAAAAGCGCATCGGATTTTTGTCATCCCAGGTCTTGCCCAGGCCATTGGAATAACGACCCAGCATACGGTCCAGAATCACATCCACATCCGTATTCACGTATGACTTAGCGGCAATCACTTCGGCTGTCTTGTACTTGTTCGCATTTGATGCATCAATGTACTTGGATGCTTCCAGAATGGCGCAGATCAACGCCCGACAGGTGTTCGGATATTTGTTCGCAAAATCCGAGGTGGTGCCCAAAACCTTTTCAGGATGGTCTTTCCAGATGCCCTGGCTGGTTTCTGCGGTAAAGCCAATTTTGTCGATAACCGCACGTGCATTCCAGGGCTCGCCCACGCAGTAGCCATCCATATTCCCAACCCGCATATTGGCAACCATCTGTGGCGGCGGAACAGTGATGATCTTGGCGTCCTTGAACGGGTTGATGTTATTGGCAGCCATCCAGTAATACAGCCACATGGCGTGCGTCCCTGTCGGATAAGTCTGGGCGAACGTGTACTCCCGCTTTTCCTTAAGCATCTGTGCTTTGAGGGTGGCACCATCCTTCACGCCGGCATCTGCCAGCTTCTTGGAAAGCGTAATCGCTTGGCCGTTGTTATTAAGATTCATCAGAACCGCCATATCTTTCTGCGACCCGCCGATGCCCATCTGTACACCGTAGATCAGACCATAGAGCACATGAGCAGCATCGAGCTCCCCATTGGACAACTTATCGCGGACCCCGGCCCATGAGGCTTCTTTGGTCGGCACAATCGTGATGCCGTACTTTTTATCCAACCCCAGATACGAAGCCATGACGACCGAGGCACAGTCCGTCAGTGGAATGAACCCCACTTTGACTTCTTTCTTTTCCGGCGCATCCGAACCTGCCGCCCAGGCACCGGCTTTGAGCAGCGGATCAGCCAGCGTCAGCGCGCCGACGCCGGCAACCGCCTTGGCTGTTTTGGCGAGCATTTCTCTTCTCGAGAACAGATTGATGTCTTTCGTCATGATGATCCCCTGGATGGTTTGAAAATTCAGTCGCGGCAACGGCAAAAAAAAACGCCCACCGGTCAAAAGCCCTCGCTTCTCCGGTAGACGTCGTTGTCTGTCTGCAAAGACCATCGTTGGCCTTTGCTCATCGTTAACAAAGCAACAAGCGTGCCAAGCAAAAAATGGTCTATAAATCAAACCATCAGCGCTCTGACATTGGAGGAGCTCACCATCCTGGTGCGCCGCAGCAACAAACCGGTGCATAGCGCGCACCGCAAACCGGCCAATGGCCAGGATCAGCTCTTCGGGCCGATTTCTGCTTGCACCGCCTGCCAGGCCGACGGGGTATTCACATTAAATAGCGCCTGTGCAATGGCCTCATCCGGCACACAGATCTGCAGTTCCAGCGTTTCGATAAACTGCTTAACCGACCAAGCAAACCCTTGCGATAGCGCTGCGTCTGCATCAACACATCGGGCATCCAAGGCCTCGGTTTTTACCAAAACCAGCGGCAACGGATTATCGGCAATCATGCACCCGCTATCGCCGCCAGCCATCAACAGGAGTTTTTGAATTATTGACGGTGTCAACCACGGCACATCGACGGGTATCACAACGACCGCCGCCCCCCCCGGTATCTCGACCATGGCATTCAAAATGGAAACAATCCCCCCCACAGGGCCAAGGTCGGGGTAGGCATCCGCAAAACAAAGAAACTCCGGATACAAATCGGGTTGACCACTGACAACCACGGTCGTACAACCAGAGGCCTCCAATAATGCCACGCTTCGAGCCAGCAAGCTTTGACCGCATAGCCTCAACATGGCCTTATCCGTACCCATACGTCTGGATTGCCCACCGGCCAAAACGACACCGTATATCCGAGGGAAATTCAAATTCGTTCCTTTGTATGAAGCTGATTTTTAAGATGGTTAGCGAATCGCTGCTCTGGCGTGCTTCTGAATACCCAGATATTATGCCGTTTCCTTCTTGCCCATGATCTACTGCCATGAATCCATTAAATCGCGGTTTATGCCTTCTCAGCAGTTGTGTTGTCTTGAGTGCCTGTACGCAGTTCAACAAACTGCAAATTCACGACAAGGCCTATCTGGACGATCAAAAGATCGAAGAAAGCTACCAGAAAGCGGCCGCGTTACAGGCCAAAGGCGAGAACGGCGAAGACATCGTCGTCAACAAGGAAACCCTGCGCCTGCTCCATGATGTGCGCCAACGCCTAGAGAAAACCAGCGGTCAGACTTTTGAGTACGCGATTGTGGATTCGGATAGCCACTCGCACCTGTTGATGAGTCATGACAACAAGGAGTACGTCACCTTCAGTATGCAGTTTCTGGATAAGTTCGGCAGTGATCCGGACATCATCGCTGCCGTTGTGGCCCATGACCTTGCCCATATTGCCGACAAAGACACTGGTGATGCCATTGAGAACCGGGAAATCGGCTTTTTTGTCGCCAGACAGGTGATTAGTGCTGCACTATCCGTCGTCGGTACTCCGATTGCCGGCTACGCTGCCAGCGCGGCCATGTCAGGTGCAGAGCAAGTAGAGATATCTCTGCAGGAGGACAAAGTAAATCCTATTGGCATGCAATGGCTCCTGGACTCCGGCTACACGCCTTGCGGTTACATCAAGATCAAACAATACGATGAGAGCAATGCGGGTCTAGGCTCCCCGCTCAAGTTCATGGGGTCCCACCCAGGCATTTCCGGCCGTGCCCAAATGGCGCAGGACCACGTTGCCGCCAATCCCAAAATTGTGTGCCCGGCACCACCGGCCAACCCGGACAAAGCTGAGGCCACCACTAAGGCACCGACATCCGTGACACCAAGTACCGATGGCAGTGCCACGCTTCAAACAGAGGCCCCAGCCAGCTAAACGCGCCGAACCCTTCGAAACCGTCGTTCATTCATCAGCAGGGGAATAAAGCCCACCAGCAATCCACCGGCCCCGAGAATATTCGTCAGCAAGTCGAATGTCGGAATACTGTAGAGCGCGATAAACACCATAAAGGCGCCTGAAAGCGCGGGCCAGAGCACATATGAAAGAGCATTGAGCATGCCTGACTGTAATTTATGTCGGTAGTGCCAGGCACAGGCAAAGCCGGCCAGGCTCATGTAAAAGCAGATTTGAAATCCAATCGCCAGGATGGAGCTTTCCAGAATCGCTTTCACAGAAGGCATATACGATGACGTAAAGAGCAACACCATGCCCAGCCCCCAAATGACCAGCGTTGCCACCCACGGGGTTTGCCACTCTGCGTGGACCCGAGCATACACAGGGTGCAGCATACGGTCACGCGCCATCGCAAACAGACTGCGGCTGAACTGGAGAATCTGAGTTTCAATCGTGCCAACGGTGCTGACGATTGTGCAAAAAACCGCCAGATAATTCCAAGGCGCAGGAAAAAGCTTTGTTGCCACCGCCAGCAGGATATTGGTATCCGCCTGGGCGATTTCCTGATCAGTCAAAACGATCAAAACGACAACCATCATAATCGTAAAGAAGAGGATCATATTCAGTACCGACCAAAAGGCACCAACGCCGGCCGCGCCACCCGGCGATCCTTGGCCACTCTTTGATTCTTCACTCAGATTCATGGTGACATCCCATCCCCAGAAGAAGAAGATTGCGGTCAGGGCACCTGTCGCAAAGAGCTGTGGCGTAAAAGCCCCGGGGGAAACCCAAATCACCGTTGGTGAATGCATTGGCTGTCCACCGTACTGCACGAAGGCACCTACGATCAACGCCAGCAGGATGGCCGTCTCGAAGACCGTCAATGTTAACTGGGTATAGCTGGAGTGCTTGATGCCACGGGTCACCACTAGCGTAACCGCCGTCAACCATATGGCAGCGACGCCCGCAACCCAGTGAGTACTTTCGACCTTGTCAGGCGCTAGGAGCACTAAGGTTGAAGTGGCTGCCGGAATTGTGGCAGACACCATAAAAAAGACGGATGCAACCAGCAGTCCCCATCCGGCAAAAAAGCCCCAGCGCGGGCCAAAAATCTGTCCAACCCAGGCGTAGGCAGCGCCTGCACTAGGCGTAATTTTGCTCAGATGGATGAAGGCCAGTGTAATGCCAAACATGATCAAACCACAGTACACGATGCTGCCCACTGATAGCACACCAACCCCTGCCACAATGGTTGCCGTTGTCACGGCCACGCTGAAGGCAGGCGCGGTACCAGCAATCCCCATGATGATTGATTCGGCGGTACCCAGTGCATTTTTCGCGAGTGCGTTGTCAGAAGCCATGTCCCGTTTCCTGTGTTCAATCCGGTTATTATGCCGGTACTCTCCTCAGATTCAGGCCGACGGTGTGAATACTCGCAAGCTCTTTCTCTTAATGATCCCTGTCATATCGGGGTGCGCCGGCCTCTCTACAGGCATTCGTGACGGAAATTTCACCTACGCATCCAAAGACGTCAGCATCAATCACTTCGGGGTTAATTACAGCATCAGCATCCCACTAAAGGTAGCTGATCAACAGGTAACAGCCCAAACACTCGCCTCGGATTGTGAAGCGGGTCTTGGCACCCTGAAAATTCTCACACTACAACCCGGCGATGATGTGAGCTACGCCGTTAAGGTTTCCGGCAACAGCAGTCCGGATAAAATCTTTAAACATCTCTGTGAGAAAAACCCGAAACTGGTCCGGATTGTCCGGGGATGTCGCTAAACGACCGTTCGAGGCTGCGCTCAATCACAGTTAGTCGCGCTACCCGAATTCAGGCAACTGGTGCCGTCAAAGTTATACGTCGTGTTGCCATAGCTCTGGTACTCGCTGCCATCCGTACCTAAGGTCAGACCACCTTCGGTTTGATAGCTCGTGCCCGTATCACTCTGTATCGTATTGCCGCTTTGCTGATAGGTTGCACCACCCGGTGCATAGGTATCGGCTCCGAGGTTCTGATAAGACCCGCCCGTATCAAAACCATTACTGTCCTGTGCATTTGCCTGTGAGGCGAAAAACATCAAGATGATGAGCAAAATACGGGAAGAATCCATGCCGGAATCAGCCTGAAACACGAAATGTGGATAATGTACCTGTTTCTTGACAACAAAGGCAGCGGATGCAGCCATGGATTTCAAGATTGCTGCGTTGTAAACAGCACGCCAGCATGTGGCTGGCTGTACTGTATTGCGCTCTGGTATCTGCGTCGACCTTCGCCGCTGGCCTAGAAAACACGGCCACCGCAGAGACCGTGAAGCAACCTTTGGCCGCCACCAGAAACAAAGGCGAACCCAGAAGCCAATCGAGCCAGCGCCTGCATCAGAACACATCCACCGAAACCAAGCGGCCTCGAGTCACACTGACACCTCCCGATAGCGAGCCTGTAGGCACGATTGCCTCTAAAGGTCTGCGCGGTAAAGCCAGTTTTTACGGGGCCAAGTTCAACGGCCGCAAAACCGCTACCGGCGAAATCTTCAATAACAAACTCTTCACAGCGGCCAGTAACCTGCTTCCCCTGGGATCGCTGGTCATGGTCAAGCGTCCGGATACCAATCTGTGTGTGGTCGTCAAAGTGAATGATCGGATGCATCCCAAACATCAGTCACGGGTAATTGACCTATCGCATAGTGCCGCCAAATACTTGGACATGGTGCGGGAAGGCATCGTGAAAGTTCAGATCGTTCCATTACCGGCCAACGCCACCGAAGGGAGCACCATCGACTGTGCCATGGGCTTCGAACTTGAGGAGTCTTGCAGCGACTGCCCCCCCCCGCCGCTTCAGTTTAACGACACCGTCCAGTAGCTCGTTGTCTATACGAACTCAAAGTCGAGCTGGCGCGCAAGGGACGCGACCTGCCTTGCTCGTTGATTTTTGTGGTCCCGCCCTCGCCGTGAACCATGCCGCTGCAAGATCGTTTGCTTCGCAGCAAGCACCTCCGGATTTCGCCGTTTCTCGTAAACCCGTGCTTTTGCATGGCGTGTTGCGGCCTCAAAGTCGACCACCGGTCGTGGAATGTCCACGCCTGGCTTCAGGCCATGCTGAATTTGTAGCGCGTCCGGCATACGCCAGGGTTCAAATAACCAGGTATCAGGCACCTGCCGCATGTAGGGTAACCACTGACGGACAAAGGTGCCCTTGGGGTCATGATCTTGTGCCTGCTTGATCGGATTATAGACACGCGTCGTGTTGATGCCCGTTGTTCCCGCCTGCATCTGCATCTGGCTCCAGTGAATACCCGGCTCATAATCCGTAAACTGGGTGGCTAACCATAGTCCAACTTGCCGCCAGTGAAGCCAGAGCGCATAAGAAGCCACGGAAACCAGCATGGCACGCATGCGAAAATTCAACCAACCCGTCTCTCGCAGCATCACAACACATGCATCAACGAGTGGCCACCCTGTGCATGCATTCACTAGCCTTTCAAAATGTAGCGGCGACCACTCTGACTCGCGGAGTCCGTCATAACCTCGGTGCATATTCGCCCATTCAATTTCGGGCTGGCTCTCCAGCTTTTGAATAAAGTGGCTCTGCCAGTAGAGACGACTGATGAATGATTGGATTCCACGACGATGCCGGGCCGAGAGGGTAGTTTCAGACGCCATAAATCTCTGCGTCGCCTTGATAACCTCTCGCGTGCTGAGTGTACCGTACGCCAAATGTGCAGAAAGTCTGGAGCATGCGGAGGTTGCCGAGAGTGGTGATGAAATTCCGCCCCGGTATTGCTGACTGCGCCGCTTCAGGAAATCCTCGAGCACCGCAATCGCATGCTGCCGCCCGCCGGCCTGTCGCCCGGGTGGATCATCTGAAAGAAGTTCCGGGTAGGTCTTTATGACATACCGGTTGAGCGCTTCTAGTGAACAACGCGCTGGTAGTGCCGGTGCGTCGCCCCAGCGAATTTCTGGCACAGGAAGTACTGGATCCGCCATCTGCGCGTCAAACAGCCTTTTCCAGTGATCTCGGTCACGCAGTCGGCGGATAACCCCTAACTGGCGATATTCCTGCCAAACGATCTGCCGGTCATGGCACCAGGTCGCCACCGCCAAATCACGCTGATACGTGAAGTCATTACCCGTTTCCTGATGTGAATAGAGGCCTGCAATGCTGCGTTGTTGTGCAATCTCAGCCAGGGCTTCAGGCATCGAACCGATCATGATCACCAGCTGACCACCCCGTTGCGCCAGACGATGTCGCAGGTCTACCAGGCTTTCCGCCACAAAACGCCATTGCCGGCCAGAGACATCCGGTTGTAACCAGAGATCGGGTTCGAATACATACAGCCCTATGACTGGGCCGGCAGCCGCAGCGGCGCACAACGCCGCATGATCATGAAGCCTGAGGTCACGTTTAAACCACACGATGTGGCAGCTTGGTTCAGCGCTTTCAATCATCATCACCATTTGAGATCTTTTTTGTCTAGGACAAATAGGGCGTTGGCGTTATATTGTCACAAAATCATTTTGTTTTCACTCTCCGACTATGGCACTTGAAAAGCACACGCGGCCCGATGAATCAGCGGCAGAATGCTGCGCCCAGGCCCAGATGACGTCCTATGCCCGCACTGAAGCGGAACGATTCAAATCATCATCCGACTGGCAAGATGCCCTCTACGAATTCCTGAAGCGTTGTATTCCATGTCAGCGAAAGTAGACAGGCCTCCAATTGCAGTCCCAGGGGGTCGGCTAAACCGGCTTGCCCGCATGGGCGCGCTTGTATCCCGCGTCGCGGGCGGCATGATTGCCGAAGGGGCGCGACAAATGGCGCGTGGTGAAAAGCCACGATTCAACACCATGCTCATGACGCCAGGCAATGCCCATCGGGTTACCGAAGAGTTAGCCCGCCTACGCGGCGCCGCCATGAAAGTTGGGCAGCTCCTCTCAATGGATGCCGGTGACCTCATACCGCCAGCCCTTACCGAAATCCTGAGTCGTTTGCGGGCCGATGCAGCGCCGATGCCCATGAGCCAGTTGGTGTCAGTCCTCGAACAGGCCTGGGGACCAGGCTGGGAGTCGCATTTTTCTCGATTCACCTTTATACCTGCTGCGGCAGCGTCGATTGGGCAGGTTCATACAGCGATTTCAAAGAGCCAAACGCGACTTGCCATCAAAGTCCAATACCCGGGCGTTAAGGAAAGCATTGATAGCGATGTTGATAATGTCGCAACCCTGCTCAGGCTATCAGGGTTACTTCCGGCAAGCCTTGATATCGGTGGTTTGATGCAAGAAGCCAAACGTCAACTGCATGCTGAAGCGAATTATCTTCAGGAAGCCAATTGGCTAAATCGCTATAAGACACTGCTGGGCCCGGACAGCCCTGTGATCATGCCAAGTGTAGAGCACAGACTGACCACGGATAACGTGCTCGCCATGAGCTGGGTAGACGGCCTACCGATCGAGGCAGTTGCGCGGGAACCGCAGCACCTGCGCAATCAAGTGATGTCCCAGTTGTTTGCCCTGATCCTGCAGGAGCTTTTTCGTTTCGGCGCCATGCAGACCGATCCAAATTTCGCCAACTATCTCTACCAATCGGCGACGCAGCAGATCGTCCTTCTGGACTTCGGAGCCACGCGGGAGATCCCTGCTTTCATGTCAGCGGGCTATCGCGATCTGATGCGCGCCGCAAGGCGGCAGGATCGGAGCGCCATGCGTGACGCGGCGGCCTCGATTGGCTACTTTAACCAGGCGATGACACCTTCCCAGATGGACAGGGTGATGGATCTCTTTCAGATGGCCTGCGAGCCACTCTGTCATGCAGGCAATTACGACTTTGCACAGGCCACACTGCATCGTCGCATGCATGAAGCCGGGATGTCACTGGCGCTTGACCGGGACTTCTGGCATACACCACCGATCGATGCACTGTTCATCCACAGGAAACTCGCGGGCACTTATCTTCTTGCGGCGCGGCTGGGCGCATGCGTCAACATCGGGAGTGTCGCTGCACCTTATCTGGATTAAATCGGTGCGTTCAAACGTGTTAGACGCTCGGTAATTTCGCGACGGACGAGTGCAATGGCGCTCTTCATCGTGTAGAAACGGTTGGTCTCGTCGGAGGAGACCCAGACATCTCCCAGCTCGTCATCGAGCAATTCCAGTCGTTCGGCAAGGTAACGAAGTTGCTCACGTGAGCTTGCCACATACATACGTTCTTCTATGATCTTCAGTTCATCGTAGGCATCAGAAATTAGCTGACGGGAACGGAAGAGCCGGTAATTGGGAATCAGGCGAAACAGAGGAAGAACAATGGCAAAAAGACCCAGTACCAGCAACCACATGCGGTCAATATAGCTCACCATCCAGAACGGCAACCTACCCGTCAGCCAGGGCGCGCCTTTCTCGTAATAGCGCTGCGCCACCTCACTGAGGGGAATGCTTTTATCGATATAGGCCGGAAACTGCTCGGTGCGGCCAAAGAAATTTTCTGAGTCTTCACTGGTTTTGTCGGCGGCACGCAGGAATAACTGCTGAATCGCCGGATGCATGGTTTTTTCAACGAGCAGCGTAATAGTCGAGGCAATCATGTGGATATCCTGCGCCGGGTCCAGCTTCGCCAGATTGAGCGAGCCGCGCGGAATAACTACCGTCTCCAGATAAGGCATACGCTTCACATAAGCATCCGCGTAGGCGAAATCGAAAATGTGCAATTCCGGATGCGCCAAGAGATGTTGAATCGTCGGCGAATCAAAACCATCCACTATCGCCATGGCCTCGATCTTGCCGGCCAACAGCTGCTCGGTGGCTTCTGCATGCGACAGACGGCGCAGATTGTCATTATCGTCGGAGATTTTGACACCACGCATGGCCAGAATTCGTGTCAAGAGCAGTTCAGTACCGCTGCCTTCGCGACCGATCGCCATCGGCTTACCGCGGAAGTAGTTAATGGCATCCGCCCCTGTAAACTGCGGCCCACGATAAAACAGCCACAGCGGCAGATACTGGACGCTGCCCAAAGACACCAGGTGCGGAAAATCACCCCGGTGCGCAATACCTCCCAGCAAAAAACCGGCATTGACTGGCGTTTTCGCATCATCTGCTTCAACAATACTTTCACGCGAGCCTGCTGTATTCACCAGGTGAAGCGTCACACCTTCCTGCGCAAAGATCTCCTGGTAGCGCTTACCCAACTGTTCGGTGGCGGAGCCTGGCTGGCCAACGGCTAGCGTCACCTCCCGCTCCGGCAGGGGCCTTGTAAAAAACACGACAAGCAAAACGCCGATGACGATAACCAGTATCGACACCCATTCCTCACGGAGCATGATGCGCCAGGCCAGATGCTCCTCGCGTAGCCGATTACGGAGAAAGCGGATAAATGCGTGATTTTTACGAACAGTCATTGGCGTATTTTGCCCCTTGCCTATGAAAAAGGCCACGGATCACCGTGGCCTTTTATCAATCAGGACGCTGACAGGGATTAGCTAGCAAGCACCGCCTCGATCTGAGCAAAGGTTTTGGCAACCGCATGAATCTGGGTTGCTACGCCCAGCTGCCGCGCAATCTGCGATGCCGAGAAAATACCGCGCACCATCTGCTGGTTGGTCAGCGGATCCGTATCGACCACCAGTGCGTGATTACGGTTATGTGCCTTGAGGGTTTCGATGATATCGATCACTTTGGACTGGCTCACCTGCTTGAGGGTCAGTACTTCGATATCGTTCTGCGGGGTCATCACATCCTTGACGGTAATTTCACCGTGTTTCAGGCCCTGCTTCTGCACACACTGCATTGGCTTTTCACCCAGAATATCCGTCGCGGTCAACAACCCAACGACTTCGCCTTTGTTGCCGGTCACCAGTAACGAGCGTACGCCACGCGAAATCATCTGATGATTGGCATGGCTGAGGAGCACGTCAGCACCCACCGTGGCAGCCACGATCTGTTTCAGATCGGTCATCACTTCAATGGCGGGAGAATCCGGCGTCACGATGTCTGCCTGGCTGGTTGGCAGATGAAAACCTGCGCCTTTTTCCAGCGCGGTGACCTTGAGGATATTAGGACTGCCCATGCTTTGATCTCCTTTGGCGTTTCTGGGTTATTTCCCTGTTCTTGTTGATGACCGCACATTGGATGTGAGGCTGTCTGCGCACTTTACTATTAAACTGATGACATGACACAGAGATTTTGTTGTTGCACCGCAACCGTTACGCGATTCCTACGGACTCATTCACGATGAAATCCATTAACCTGCTCACATTACTGATTCTGGCCCTGTTTGGTTTACTGCTCTGGCAGATGCACCAGCAAGACTGGGGGAGTTTCCTGCTTTTACTCGCGGCTGAAGCCGGGCTCATCGCTATCAAAATCACCAGTAACAGCCATTCCAAGCGGATCTGATCCATGCGATCTTTGACACAGCATCTGAAAACAGCCGTTCTTGTGGCAGCAGCCTGCCTTCTAGCAGCCTGTTCCAGCCCGCCCCCATTTAAGTCCAAGCCGGTTCCCGAAAGCCCGCTGGCCCCCCCCTTCACACTGACCGATCAACAGGGGCTACCCCGATCCCTCGGTGACTTCAAAGGCAAGGTCGTCAGTCTTTTCTTCGGTTTCACGCATTGCCCGGACATCTGTCCGACACACCTGGCCCGCCAAGCCGAAGTGATGCGACAGCTGGGGCCGCAAGCCGATCAGGTCGCGGTACTGTTTGTCTCGCTGGATCCAGAGCGGGACTCCCCCGAGGCCCTGCAGCGGTATATGGAGGCATTTAACCCGCGCTTTATTGCGCTGACCGGTTCACCCGAAGAAACCAGCAAGGTCGCCAAGCAGTACAAAATCTTCTGGCAGAAAACACCACTACCGAATTCGGCACTGGTCTATACCATTGACCACACCACCAACAGTTTCCTCATCGACCAGAAAGGTCGCCTGCGCCTGACCGTTCCGCATGACATGTCGGCAGCAGATGTCACCCACGACCTGAAACTGATGATTGAAAGCAACTGACCATGGCACGTTATGTTTTTACCCCAGCCGCAGAAACCTTGATTCCTGTCGTTGGCACCGACGCCGGCTTTCCTGTCCGCCGTATTTACTGCGTCGGTCGCAATTACGCGGAACATGCCCGCGAGATGGGCAGCGACCCTGATCGCGAACCGCCATTTTTCTTTTCCAAACCGCGAGATGCCGCCGTACCTGGTGGTGGTGACATATCGTTTCCACCAGCGACCAACAATTTGCAGCACGAGGTCGAACTGGTTGTGGCCATTGGCCAGGGCGGTCTGAGTATTCCGGAACACGAAGCCATGGCACACGTCTTTGGTTACGCCACCGGCATTGACTTTACCCGCCGAGACCTGCAAATGATCGCGCGTGAAAAATGCCACCCGTGGGAGCTTGGTAAAGGCATGGACCGGGGCGCCCCGATCTCGGCGATTGTGCCGGCCACCTCCGCCACGCTGGCAAACGATGCCGGTATCTGGCTCAAGGTCAATGGCGAACCCCGGCAGTCAGCTCGCTTGAACCAGATGACCTGGAACATACCGGAAATCATCAATCGTCTTTCCCACTTTTTTGAGCTGGCACCCGGCGACCTGATTTTTACCGGAACGCCGGGTGGGGTTTCCACCGTTCAACGGGGTGACATCCTATGCTGTGGCGTTGATGGCTTGCCAGAACTCACCGTGTCACTGCTCTGAATCGGGTCATTCATCTTCAGGCGTCATGGTGACGGAGACATCCAGCGAATGTTCGCCCCCCCCCACCACGACGCCCCGTAAGGGGATGACATCCGCGTAGTCACGTCCGCAGGCCAGCGTGACGAACTCATCCGTCACCGCCTTACCATTCGTCGGATCCAGGCCCAGCCAGCCATGCCCTGGGCACCAAGCCTCAACCCAGGCATGCGTCGCGTCGGCCCCCACCAGTCTCGGCTTTCCCGGCGGCGGTTGTGTGAGAATATAACCACTCATATAACGCGTCGGGATACCAACAGCCCGCAAACCCGCAATCAGGAGCTGTGCAAAATCCTGACAAACACCACGCCGCTGGCGCAGCACATCGCTCAGTGGTGTACCTACGGTCGTCGCATCAGGATCAAACGTAAATTCAGCGTGCATGGCCTGGGTCAGAGATAGCAATTGCTCATGCAGCGGTGCCGGTCGGGTCACATGATCCGTAACCCATGCTCGGGCTTCCGGCAATGCGGGGATCATGGGCGAATCTACCAGATACGCGGCACATGCCAAGGCAAAATGCTGCCCCGCCTCATCGGCCGGATCAAAACTGCGACGTGCCAGACTACCCCCGGCCCAAACCGGGCTTTCCTTAGGCCAGCTCGGTGCACACACAGAAACCGTCATCCGAGCTTTGACGGTCAGCAACCGGTGCGGCGCACTAATCGCAAAATCCTGGTAGCGGTTCCCGAAGAAATCCTGGCCTTCGCTAGACTCTGACAGCGGATGATTGACGATCAACCGGCTATCGTGGACCTGCTGATGTTCGAGATCGTGGGGCAGCAGATGTGCCCGGTGGCGTGCACTAGTCACGCTGTAGGCATAGCAATACTCAGTATCGTGTTCGATACGATACCGCCGCCACGGTCTTGACGCTGGCTTGATCAGCGCACGCATCAGAGGGACATTCCGGGTTCGCTGACGCTGAAATAACGTGCTGCCAGCATATCGCTGAGCGCGGCAATCTCCTGACCTAGCGTTGCAAAGGATTGCCGCAATACCTGTAACGCAGGAAAACCGCCCAGGGCCCATTCGGTTAATTGAATACCCGTCTGCTCAAGGCCGACAATGGGCCCACCCGTATCCTCACCCAGCCGTTGCAACGCCTGCTGCACTCCCTCCACCTGGAAACGCAGCGACCGTGGGTTCGTGGCGTCGAGCAACACAATCCCACTGACAGCCTGCCAACTCGCCACGCCGGTAGTCTGACTACGGAAGGCGCCAGAAGAGTCCGTCAAATCAAGCAGCCAGTCGAGGGGCAGAGTTGCCTCGGCGGCGCCCGGCTCTTCGCCATGCGTGGTCTGCAACAATAGTCCAATCGCCACATCCAGCGCCGCCGCCAGCAACACCAACCGCTCCAGCCGACGTCCTAGCGACAGAAAACGCCATCCGGCATCCCGGTTCATGGCATCCAGTGAAAAGCCGGACAATGCGGCCAGACCCGCCACGGCCCGATCAAGCCAAACCAGCGTCGGCCCCAATGTCACATTGGCCGACAGTGCCTGATCATTCACCAGACGATTCATGGCACGCCAGTGATCATGAGACAACCGGTCCCTCAAGGAAAAACCCACGCGGCCCAGTTGCGACAAAGTTTCCGCCAACCCTTGTCGATGTCCGGGATGCGTGGCACAACGGATGAGCTGTTCGACCGGAATCCGCGTCAGAACCTGATCAACCTCCGGTAAGGCCACCAGACCATAGCGCCAGACTAGCTCATGCAAGGCGACAACCCCATGGCGACGTGCATGGTGTAAGCGTTCACCGAGCGTCAGGCGCAGCAACCGGGCCATGCCTTCCGCCCGCTCGGTATAACGCCCCATCCAGAAGAGATTCTCTGCAACCCGAGAAGGCACACCCGTATGCAGCGCGGCAACATGCGCCGGCTCATCGGCTGGGCCAAAACACAAATCCTCGTTGTCGCCAGCCTGTAGCACCCAGGTGTCCTTGGATGCACCACCCCGCTGCATCGAAACAACGCGGGCATCCCGGCTTGATTCAACTCGCGTCAGCCCTCCCGGCATCACCTCATAGCTTTGCCCCACGGCAACGGCAAAGGCCCGCAAGCCAACAGATCGGGCATCCAGTTGCAGCATCCCGGGCCGTCGGTTCAACACTGGTGCCTGCGACAATCGCACCCACTCCTGCGCCACAAACCGATCGGGCGAGGCGGCCATCTGCGCCAACAGATCCGCCCGCTGTGTGGCATCCAGGTCCTGTCCGAAAATCGGTTGAAAATGACCCATGCCCTGTACCGATTTGATGACCAGATCATCCAGATGCGTGCGGACATAATCCATGGCTGCCGCCTCACCGCACCACCAGGTGGCCACCGAGGGCAACGCCAGTGATTCACCCAACAGGCACTGGCAGGCTGCGGGTAAAAAGCCCTGCAGAGCGGCCGACTCCACAACACCACTCCCCAGGGCATTGGCCATCAGCACCGTGCCGCGCCTTGCACAATCCGCCAGACCAGCAACGCCGAGCGCAGAATCGCTGCGTAACTCCAGCGGATCACAGAAGGCATCATCCTGTCGACGTACAATCGCATGCACGCGTTGTAAGCCGCTAATCGTTTTAAGCCAGACGCAGCCATCCCGGACAGCCAGGTCCCCACCCTCGACCAGCGGAAAGCCCAGATAACGGGCCAGCAACGAATGCTCGTAATAGGTTTCGTTCAGGGGTCCCGGGGTCAAAACGACCACCCGTGGCGATTCATCACCACAGGGTGCATGCTTGGCCAGAGATTCACGGAACGCTGAAAAAAAACCCGTCAGCGGTGCCACCGGCATTTGCGCTAGAAGCTCCGGAAAAGCCCGCGTCATGATCATCCGGTTTTCCAGTGCATAACCGGCACCCGATGGGGCCTGAGTTCGATCAGCAACAACCCACCATTGACCATCGGGTGCACGCAATACATCCGCAGCGTAGTTATGCAGGAAAATCTGCGCCGGTGCTTGCGTTCCAAAAGCCGCAGGTAACCACCCGCCTGCACCATAAACAACCTCAGGCGGAATCACCCCCTCTTTCAACAACCGTTGTGGGCCATACAGATCCGCCAGGATCCGGTTCAGCAAACGGGCGCGCTGGGCTAGTCCGTACGACAGGCTGGCCCACTCCTCTCCTGGCAATACCAGCGGTAGCTCATCGAGCGCCCAAGGTCGGTCTCGCCCCTGAGGGTCTGCATAAATCGTGTAGGTGATACCTTCATCGCGGATGTGTTGCTGGGCGCTAGCCAGGCGCGATTCAATGTCCCGAGCACCAGTCTCCGCCAACAGCGCTAGCACCGGCAACCAGTGCGGACGAGCAGCGCCATCGCTTTGACACAATTCGTCATAACGCGCTGCGCCCACCCGTCTGGCGTAACCGGCAATGAGTGGCGAGTCCGCAATTTCCACCGGATCCGCTGCCCGATGCTGCAACGAAGCGTGCGCAGTCATAAAGCACTCATGCGATGCAGAACATTCATAATTTGAACCATCACACTCAGGTCAGACGCAAATCCAGAGTAAACGGGAAATCCGGATTGAGATGATGCGGATTAACCCGCACGTCGCCCGGAGTATGACCGATCCGGAAGAAGCGTGCCAGGCGGCGCGCCTCCGCTTCATAGGCGTTGACCGGGAAAGTATCGTAGTTCCGCCCACCCGGATGAGCAACATGGTACTGGCAACCACCCACCGAACGATGCATCCAAGTATCGACGACATCAAAGGTCAGCGGCGCATGGACACCAATCGTGGGATGCAGACAATTGGGCGGCTGCCAGGCACGGTAACGCACCCCAGCCACAAACTCGCCCTGCACACCGGTCGGATGTAACGGCACGGCCTCGCCATTGCAGGTCACGACGTGGCGTCCTTCCACAAATCCATTCACCTTGATCTGAATACGTTCCAGGGAGGAATCAACATAACGAACCGTGCCGCCGCCCCCACCCTCTTCCCCCATAACATGCCAGGGCTCCAGAGCAACACGCAGATCCAGCCGCACATTATTCACATCCATCTCGCCAATATGCGGGAAGCGGAATTCATAATGCGGCGCGAACCACTCGGCTTTGAAAGCATAGCCCGACTGATTCAGCTCTTCAATCACATCACACAGATCCGACCAGACAAAGTGCGGAAGCATGAAACGGTCATGCAGACCCGTACCCCAACGCACGAGGCTTGATGGTTGATAGGGTGTCTGCCAGAACCGCGCCACCAAAGCCCGCATCAGCAGTTGTTGCGCCAGGCTCATCCGGGCATGGGGCGGCATTTCAAAAGCCCGCATTTCCAGCAGACCCAAGCGGCCGGTCGCGCCATCCGGCGAATACAGCTTATCAATGCAGAACTCGGCCCGGTGTGTATTGCCCGTCACATCCACCAGCAGGTTGCGCAAAACCCGATCAACCATCCAAGGCGGCACATTATGGAACAAGCTGTTCTGGCGACGCAACTCTTCAAAAGCCACTTCCAGCTCCCGCACGGATTCGTGGCGCGCTTCATCCACACGCGGTGCCTGGCTGGTGGGTCCGATAAAGAGCCCCGAAAACAGATAGGACAGCGCCGGATGGTTATGCCAATAAGCCACCATGCTGGCGAGCAAATCGGGCCGGCGCAGAAAAGGCGAATCGTTCGGGGTCGCGCCACCCAACACAAAGTGGTTGCCGCCCCCCGTGCCGGTATGCCGGCCGTCCAGCATGAATTTCTCGGTGGATAGCCGCGTCTGATGTGCAGCTTCGTACAAGAAATTGGTGTGGTGGGTCAGTTCATCCCAGCTCGTCGCCGGCTGAACGTTCACTTCAATCACACCCGGATCCGGTGTCACGCGTAAGACCGTCAGACGCATATCCCGAGGTGGCTCATAGCCTTCGATGATGACGGGAAGACCCATGGCCTCTGCCGTATTTTCCACGGCTGCCAGCACTTCTAGATAATCCTCTAGGCACCCTGTCGGAGGCATGAAGACATAAAGTTTGCCATGACGAGGTTCCGCGCACATGGTAGTACGTGTAATCCACGCCGCCGATTCGAACATCTTCGGTTTTTTTAGGGCTTCCAGCGGGTCGCTCGTGATCGGATACATGCTCGATCCATCGGTTTTTTCCGCAGCCGAATGGGTCGCACCGCCAACGCGTACACGCAGTTGTGCATGGCTGGGCAACGGTGGCTGTGCCACCGTCGGATCCGGTGGGTTCACATACGGAAAATCGCTGCGACTGCACCAGGGTTGCGAGTCTAAAGGCAAGCGATATCCAACCGGCGAGTCCCCGGGAATCAGATAACAGCGCTCATCCCGGAGAAACCACGGGCCACTGATCCAGCGCTCGGCACCATCGCTGCGGGCAATCGGCAACGCATAACCAATGATTGACTCCAGACCTTGCATGTACACCTTACGCAGTCGATCGCGTTCGAGTTCATCATCCAGACGTGAATCAAATGGATCGACATTTTCCGGCAACCGGCGTTCACGCCACAGGTAGTACCAGACATCTTCAAATGCAGGAAACACCCACTTCGGCATCACACCGAGCCGCTCGGCAACACCTCGTAGGAATGCGCCAGCATCCTCCGCTGTCACGCCATAATCCAGCGACTCATCGGCCACCAGATTGGGATTCAGCCAGAGCGGTTCGCCGTCCTTGCGCCAGAAGATATTGAGCGACCACCGCGGCAACTGCTCACCCGGATACCACTTCCCCTGACCATAGTGACGTAAGCCATACGGCGCATATTCATCGCGCAGTTTATCGAGCAATGAGGCACCCAGAAATCGCTTGGTCGGCCCCATGGCTTCCGTATTCCATTCGGCGCCATCCCGATCATCCACCGAAACGAAGGTGGGCTCCCCGCCCTGGGTCAGCCGCACATCAAGGCGTTGCAGATCCGCATCGACCTCACTACCCATGGCATCGATTTCTAACCAGGATTCTTCCGTATAGGGTTTGGTGACTCGCGGCGCTTCCCAGATCCGTGTGACCTGCATGCTGTGTTCAAATTCGCACTCACACTCATCCAGCGCCCCGGTGACGGGCGCTGCCGAGCCCGGATCCGGCGAACAGGCGACAGGAATGTGACCTTCCCCGGCCAACAACCCCGAAGTGGGATCAAAACCAATCCAGCCGGCACCGGGCAGATAGACTTCACACCAGGCATGCAGATCAGTAAAATCAACTTCTGGGCCAGATGGGCCATCCAGCGATTTCATATCTGGTGCTAGCTGAATCAGATAGCCCGATACAAAGCGCGCAGCAAACCCCAGGTGCCGCAACAGCTGAACCAGTAACCACGCCGAATCGCGGCAGGACCCCGACCGTTTGGTGAGCGTTTCCTCCGGCGCTTGCACGCCCGGTTCCATACGAATGGTGTAACGGATGTCTTGTTGCAAGCGCTGATTCAGACCGACCAGAAAATCAATCGTCCGCACCTTCTCGTGCGGAATTGTCGACAAATAAGCACTGAAAGCTGGCGTCGGCGTCAGGCAGGCACGATAGGGCTGTAGCTCATGCGCCTGTTCTATCGGATAGGAGAATGGAAACTCTTCTGCTTCGGGCTCCAAAAAGAAGTCGAAGGGGTTATGGACGGCCATTTCAGCCACGAAATCGACCTCGATACGAAACTCGGAAGTCTTCTCCGGGAAGACCATGCGTGCCAGGTAGTTGGCCTGGGGATCTTGCTGCCAGTTGATGAAATGCTCACCGGGCACAACGCGCATGGAATAGCTGAGAATCCGCGTGCGGGCGTGCGCACAGGGTCTCAGGCGAATAATCTGTGGTCCCAGATTAATGGGACGATCATAACGATAGTGGGTAACGTGATTGAGGGCAACATGGATCGACACAGGACAGCTCCAGCGAGGTCATTAGGACACTCATCTCTACGCAAAAGCTGTGCCAACAAGGCGCAAGAGGCGGCACCCTGGCCGCCCCTTTTACTGCTGACCGGCGAGGGTCTGTATCGAGTGTGTGGGCCTTGTTTCCATGGCATTGCCTACACGCAAGGACACCAACCGGGCTTCTTCCGCACTGGTCTCTGTCCAAACAGGATTGGGCAGGGCACTGAACACCTCTTTCAGCTTCTCGCCCCACAACTGATGCACATTATTGAAGTAACTATTACCCGCATCGATATGACTGAAGTGGGTGATCTCCAGACTGTCTGTTTTGTAGACCAGCATATCCAGCGGTAGACCCACCGACAGATTCGAGCGCAGCGTGGAATCCATGGAGATGAGGGCACACTTGGCCGCATCGCCTAGCGAGGTCTCCGGACGGATCACACGATCAAGAATCGGTTTACCGTATTTCGATTCACCAATTTGTAGATAAGGCCTTTCTTCCGCACATTCAATGAAATTACCCGCAGAGTAAACTTCAAAAATGCGGCAGCGTTCCAGACCAATCTGCCCCCCCACGATAAGGCTGCAGTTAAAATCAATGCCAAACTGCTGCAAGGCCTTTGCATCACGATGGTGCACAAAGCGCACGGCTTCGCCCACGCACTGGGCGACTTCATACATGGTCTGTGCCGCCAGCAAGCCCTTGTCGGTTTCCATGATTTCGGCCAGATGCTGACGCACCGCCTGGGTAATCGCCAGATTACCCGCTGACATCATGACAATCACGCGATCACCCGGCCGCTCGACCAGGCTCATCTTACGAAATGTACTGATCTGATCGATGCCAGCATTGGTCCGGGCATCCGACAGAAACACGAGACCGGCATTCAGCCGGAGAGCAACGCAATAAGTCATAAGCGATCAGGTCGTAAAGCTGTGAAGCCGTGGGTTAGAGAACCAGAAAATCCTGGCGAATTCTAACCCCCAGATCATCAATATCGGCGAGTAATTTCGTGAGCCAGTCATGAAGACCATCGGCGGCGATTTCGTCAATGGTCAGATAACGTAGGGTCGCCGCCAATTTACCGGCACGACGACGGGTTTCTCGCGAATTACCGTTACCCACATTTTCAAGATTAGCAACAATTTCGTTGACACACGACGCAATTGAACGCGGCATATCTTTATTAAGGATCAACAGCTCGGCCACACGGCTACCACTGATCGTGTCACGATAGACCTTGCGATAGGCTTCAAAGGCAGATAGCGAACGCAATACCGCCTCCCAGTGATAGAACTCACGCACCGCGTGCTCGGGGTCGTCCGGATCCAGCAGACCTGCTTTGGCATCCTGTTGTTCGATATCCTGGAAGCGCAGGTCGATCATGCGGGCTGTACTATCCGCGCGCTCAATAAAAGTGCCCAATCGAATAAAGCGGAACGCTTCATCCTTGAACATAGTGCCGATGGTGATGCCGCGCGACAGGTGCGAACGCATTTGCACCCACTCAAAGAACTTGCCCGGCTCGCTGAGCGGCAAGCCCTCGCCACAAAGCTCGAGAAACTCCAGCCAGGTGCTGTTCATGGTTTCCCACATACCCGTCGTAATCTGGCCGCGCACAGCCCGGGCATTTTCACGGGCATTATGAAGACTACACCAGATCGAGGAGGGGTTATCTTCATCCAGCACCATGAATCGGATTACCGATTCCGGATTCACATCGCCAAATTTTTTCTGATATACCGGCAAGAGTTCGGCGAGGCCCAGCATCCCGGCCAGACTGGCGGCAGCTTCCCGTTGCTGCCCTGGCAACAGTGATTGCTGCAAACCTATGTCAATTAGGCGGGCCGTATTCTCGGCACGCTCGGTATAGCGCGCCATCCAGTACAGACTATCAGCGGTGCGGGAAAGCATGAGACTTCCTTAAAATAAACAGCACAAACCAGACAAATGACGGATACATCACTCAGCAGCGACCCAGGTATCTTTGGTGCCGCCACCTTGTGATGAGTTGACAACCAGAGAGCCTTCCTTGAGGGCGACGCGTGTCAAACCACCGGGTACCATACGGACACCGGAAGGCGAGGTCAGCACAAAGGGGCGCAAGTCGATATGGCGGGGGGCGATTCCCTTTTCAACCATCGTCGGACAGGTCGACAATGACAGCGTCGGCTGCGCGATGTACGCGTCCGGGTGTGCTACCAGCTTGGCGCGGAACTCGGCAATTTCGGCTTTGGAAGCGGCGGGACCAATCAGCATGCCGTACCCCCCAGCGCCGTGTACCTCTTTGACCACCAGCTTCTCCAGGTTATCCAGCACATACTTGAGCGAATCCGGCTCAGAACAGATGTGTGTCGGCACATTGTGCAGAATCGGCTCCTGGCCCAGATAAAAACGGATCATGTCCGGGACATAGGGGTAGATCGACTTATCATCGGCAACCCCGGTGCCAATCGCGTTAGCCAGCGTCACCCGCCCCGCGCGATAGGCCCGCATCAACCCGGGCACGCCCAGCATGGAGTCTTTATTGAATACCTCGGGATCCAGGAAATCATCGTCAATCCGGCGATAAATGACATCCACCCGTTTCTTGCCGTGCGTGGTCTGCATATAAACCGTATCATCCTCGACCACCAGATCCTTGCCTTCGACCAGTTCCACACCCATCTGCTGAGCCAGGAAGGCATGTTCGAAATAGGCCGAATTGTAGAGCCCCGGTGTCATGACGACTACCGTCGGATCCTCCAGTGAATCCGGCGCGCCCTGACGCAGGGTTTCGAGCAGCAGATCGGGGTAGTGCGCCACCGGGGCAATCCGGTGTGCACCAAACAGGTCGGGGAATAACCGCATCATCATCTTGCGGTTTTCCAGCATGTACGAAACCCCCGATGGCACACGCAGATTGTCTTCCAGTACATACCATTCGTTTTCGCCAACGCAGACCAGGTCAATGCCGGCGATCATGGCGTAGATGCCGGATGGCACATCCAGCTCCAGCATTTCCTTGCGGAACTGCGCGTTCCCGAGCACACGGTTGGCCGGAATAATGCCGGCCCGCAGGATGTCGCCGCGTCCGTAGACATCCTTGAGGAACAGATTGAGTGCCTGTACACGCTGCGCGAGCCCTTTTTCCAGTCGCGCCCAGTGCGAGGCGGGAATGATGCGCGGCACCAGATCAAAAGGAATCAGTCGCTCGGTACCGACATCGTCGCCATAGACGGAAAAGGTAATCCCCACCTGGCGAAACAAATGGTCCGCCTCGGCCTTTTTACTTTCGAGAAAACCCGACTCCCGGCGCGCTTTCCAGCGCTCAAACCCGGTGTAGTGCGGACGTACCTCGCCACTTTCCAGCAACATTTCATCAAACATGGTCATCCTCGCATCGGCGAATAAATATCACTCTGACCAATACAAGAAACGTGCCAACAGGAATATGCACCGGTGACAAGCAAAACACCGATGGCATTCGCGCTTTTCCCGTCAGATCCGCGCAAGGATGGTGCATCAAAAAATTCGCGCCCGATGCGCCGCCCTCTTCTGGTGCACCCCCAGCGCACGAGATCGGGAATCCTGCCGAACAATGCTACGATGGCAAAACCTCTTTACTCCTTTGCATCGTCCATGCACTCTCTGCTGCCCTGGGTTCTGAATGGCACACTGATCGCTGCGGCTGTCTTCATTCATTACGAGACGCTGTACAGCATGGCACGCCATCTGCCGAATCTGACCAATGTGCCGCCCAGATACCGCGTACTTCTGGGCGTCTTTGTCATTCTGGTCGCCCATGCGGTCGAAATATGGGTCTTTGCGCTGGGCTATTACGCCATGGTGCATCTGGGTCTGGGAAACCTGTTTGGCATGACCACCCCCGACCTGCTCGGTGATTGCGTCTATCTGTCCTGGATTTCATTCACCACCGTCGGCTTTGGCGATGTTGCCGCCAACGGCGACTTACGCTTTTTGCCCGGTCTGGAAGCACTGACCGGCTTCGTACTCATCACCTGGTCGGCCTCTTTTCTCTTCATCGAGATGCAAAAATTCTGGCCCATGGCCAAACACGTGGAACACCACCCGGAAAACCACGACCATTAAGGCAGAGGGTGGCGGCTGCCGGATGTTAGAATCCACCCTGATTTTTTGCCTATAAAGCTCACTCCGCATGGACACTCTGCTGCTGCTCAAGGCTCTCATTCTCGGCGTTGTCGAGGGTCTGACCGAATTCCTGCCTATTTCTTCGACCGGCCATCTGATTCTGGCGGGCGACCTGCTGAACTTCAATGATGACGCGGGCAAGATCTTCGAAATCGTCATTCAATTTGGTGCCATTCTGGCCGTGGTCTGGGAATACCGCGCCCGCCTCTGGGAAACCATCGCCTCTTGTCCAACGAGCCGCAAAGCCCAGCGTTTTCTGCTCAACGTGGGTGTGGCCTTTCTGCCGCTGGCGATTCTGGGCCTGCTCTTCCACAAAACCATCAAGGCGCACCTGTTCAACCCGATCTCCGTCGCCACCGCCTTTATTGTCGGTGCACTGTTTATTTTCTGGGCAGAAAAGCGGGCGCATCGGATCCGCGTACCTTCGGTCGATGATATGACCGTCAAAGACGCCCTGATGCTGGGCTGCATCCAGGCCTTGGCACTGATCCCGGGAACCTCCCGTTCCGGTGCCACCATCATCGGGGGCCTGCTCATGGGCCTGTCACGCAAAGCGGCGACCGAGTTCTCCTTCTTCCTGGCCATTCCAACGCTGGGCGTTGCCACGATTTACCAGGTGTACAAAGAGTGGGCGACGATCCAGAACACCGATCTCAGCATGTGGGCCGTCGGTTTCATCTCCGCTTTTATTTCGGCCTTCCTCTGTATCCGCTGGTTGTTGCGCTATATCACCACGCATAACTTCATCATCTTTGCCTGGTATCGCATCATTTTCGGTCTGATCGTGCTGATCACCGCCTACACTGGCGTTGTCAGCTGGTCCGCCCACTAAGCGAGCATATTCCCCATGAGTGAGCACGTCCTCTTCGAGGAAAACGGTACCTTTCGCGCGGCCACCGTGCAGTCCGATCAGAACACCGCCCTGCAGGTCGAACTGCCCGGCGGCAAACGCCAGAAGATCAAAGCAGCACAGGTGCTGCTGCGCTTCCGCGACCCCTCCCCGGCCCAACTGCTACCGGGCGCGGAACCCCTGGGGGCCGACATGGATCCGGCCTTCCTCTGGGAATGCGCCCCTGAAGCGGAGTTCAGTTTTATCGATTTGGCCGCCGACTATTACGGTCACGCGCCCTCAGCGATTGAATCCACAGCGTTGCTCCTGGCCATACAGAACGCGCCCCTCTACTTTCATCGCCGCGGTAAAGGTCTATTTCGCCGCGCCCCGCCCGAGATCCTGAAAGCCGCACTGGCCGGTGCCGAAAAGAAACGCCTGCAGGCAGAGGCCATTGAACGCATGGTGGCCGAACTGGTCGCCGGCACGCTGCCAGAAACGCTGATCGATCAAATCGATGCCCTGCTGGTACAACCAGACCGCAACCGGCCGGAAGTCAAAGCCTTCGAAGCCGCCTGTGAACAAACCCGGGAATCCCCGGCAGCGCTGCTGCTCCGCTGTGGTGCATTTCCAGACGCCTATCACTGGCACTTCCGCCGCTTTGCCGCCGAGCGCTTTCCCAAAGGCATCGGTTTTCCGGAATTGCCGACAGCAGCCCCTTATGGCGAGCTACCCTTGGCCGATGTGCAGGCGGTATCGATTGATGATGCGAGCACCACGGAAATTGATGACGCGCTTTCAGTCACCCGTTTGCCCGGTATCGGCTGGCGCTTCGGTATTCACATTGCTGCACCGGGCCTGGGCATTCTGCCCGGTTCACCGCATGATGCCGTGGCCCGTGCCCGCCTTTCCACGGTCTACATGCCCGGCCACAAGATCACCATGCTGCCCGACAGTCTGGTCGAATCTTTTACACTGGCGGCTGGCCGCGCCTGCCCGGCACTCTCACTGTACGTGACAACCAGCGACGACTTCGAAATTGTTAGCCACGAATCCCGGGTTGAACGCGTACCGATTGCCGCTAATCTGAGGCTGCACGAGATCGAGCCGCATATGGCACTCGATCAGCTAAACGCCGGACAGACACCCGCTTGCCCGCATGGTGACACCCTCCTTACGCTCTGGCGCTTTGCCGCCGCCTGTGCCGGTCGCCGTGGCAAACCTTCGGCCCAGGCCGGCCTGCACGACTACCACTACCAGATCGACGGCCCGTTGCATGACAAGCAGACTGGTACCATTCTTGATCCCGCCGCTTGCAGCGTGCACATCGAAGCGCGCAAACGCGGTAGCCCGGTCGACATGCTCGTGGCAGAACTAATGATTCTGGCCAATGCCACGTGGGGCCAGCTACTGGCTGACCACGGGGTCCCCGGCCTCTATCGAGGTCAAGTGGCCGGCAAAGTGCGCATGACCACCTCTGCGATCCCCCACGAAGGTCTGGGCGTCGCTTGCTACGCCTGGAGTACCTCGCCACTGCGCCGCTACGCCGACCTGATCAACCAGTGGCAACTGATTGCCGTACTGACCGGTAAGCCCCCCGCCTTTGCCCCGCGCTCGGCCGAACTCTTTGCCGCCATGCGAGATTTCGATCTGACGTATGCCGGCTACGCCGATTTCCAGCGCCGCATGGAACGTTACTGGTGCTTACGCTGGTTGCAGCAAACCTCAACCACTCAAGTGGCCGGCACGCTGATGCGCAACGCCCCGAACGTCCGGGTCGACGACTTGCCATTGGTGGTACAGGTGCCCAGTGCGCCGGAACTGCCACCGGGTAGTCGTATCCAACTCACGCTCGGCGCACCAGATCTTCTGGAACTGAGTGTGCACAGCCGCTTTGATGCCGTGCTCTCGGATCAGGCTAACCCGGCTGATGAAGCGCTGGCACTGCTGGACGAAGTGCCGGTGGAGGAAGCCCTGGCCGATGCCGAAGAAGCCGAGGCGACAGGCGCGGATGGCCCGCCGGTTGATCCGGCACCAAACAGTCAGAGCACCGTCTCGCCATAGGCACACCAGCGCTCCGCCTGAACGACTACAATAAGCAGATGTCTGCGGTGCACGACTCTCCTCAACCCGCTCTGCTGAACGGCGAACCGGAACACTGGTCTCCCAAGCCGTTAGGCTGGCGTTTGCTGTTTAATGACCGGTTGCTCTGGCTGGCCTTAGGATTATCGGTGGTCGCCCACATCGTTTTGCTCGCCCCGCGCTATGGCATCAAACTCCCGGAGCGCAGTGACCGCACCATCAACGTGACGTTCCGGACAGCCAGCCAACCCATAGCCCGAGCGGCAGCGCCTGACACAACCGTTGCCGCTAAAGCAAAACCTCCGGCCCGAGAACGGCAAAAACCCCGCACGGCGGCCATCAAACCGGCACCACCCACCACTGCCTTGCCCAGCACCCATCCGAAGTTATCCACGCCACAGCTCCCCCCGCTGTCCCCGGCCGAGCTTTTGGCCGGCAGTGGTGCACCGAACGCTGGTACAACAGGCAGCCCTAGCGGCGGCCGTCGCGTCACGCTGACACCCAACATGAAGGATTACCGCTACAGCCAGTATTTGTCTGACTGGCGGATGAAAGTGGAACGCATCGGTGCCATGAACTACCCGGAAGAAGCGCGCGGCCGATTTTTTGGCTCGCTCGTCCTATCCGTTGCCTTACGGCCCGACGGCAGCGTCGACCGCATCATCGTGATTCGCTCATCGGGGAACAAGGTGCTGGATGACGCCGCTAAACGGATTGTGATGATGGCCGCCCCCTTTGCCCCCTTCCCGCCGGACATCCGCAAAGAAACGGATTACCTGGACATTACCCGCACCTGGACCTTTACCCGGGGCGACACACTGGAAAGCCGATGACCGACCCCAGGACATACCCTCTGGATCGTTACGCCGTACTTGGCCACCCGATCCACCATTCCATGTCGCCCAGAATTCATACCGCATTTGCCACGCAAACTGGGCAAAACCTCAGCTATGAGGCGATGGATATCACACCGGAAGCACTGACTAGCCGCCTGGCTCATTTGCCCGACGAAGGCTTTCGGGGTGTCAACATCACGGTACCGCACAAAGAAGCGGCATGGGCCTATGCCGAGGCGCACGGGCACCTCACCGAGCGCGCGGCGCTGGCTGGCGCGGTCAATACTTTGGCCTGGAACAAAGAGGGTCTGCTCGGTGACAACACGGATGGCCAGGGACTGCTGAATGACCTGCAGCAGCGTCACCAGTGCAGGCTGGCCAGCCAACGGATTCTGCTCCTAGGTGCCGGTGGTGCCACACGTGGCGTGATCCTGCCCTTGCTGGCCGCGCAACCCGCAGCACTGACCATTGCCAACCGTACAGCCCCCCGTGCCGAAGGGCTTGCCACACTGTTTGCCACACAGGCCGCCCAAGTCGGTTGTGACCTGCGGGGCTGCGGACTTGAAGCCCTTGCCGCCCTCGTTCGCACCCAGGGGCCGTTCGATGTCGTAATCAACGCGACCAGCGCCAGCCTCAGCGGCGAAGCCATCTCTCTGCCTGCCGGCACCCTGACTCAGGATGCTTTTGCTTACGACATGATGTACGGTAAAACCCTGACCCCCTTTCTGGCGGCACAAAAGGCTGCCGGTGTCTTGCATCTGGCCGATGGCCTCGGCATGCTGGTCGAACAGGCCGCTGTCGCTTTCGCACTCTGGCGCGGCGTCGCGCCCGCAACGGCACCCGTCTACCAGGCCCTGCGGACCTCTCTGCAACAAAAGTAATCTTTCATGCCCCCCCGCAAACCCCGTCGATCAGGATCGGGCTGGATCCGTCGGATGCTGCTCATCGGCATCGGCCTCTTTATGCTGGTGCAGCTTTGGTTTTTTGCCTGGGTCGTGGTCTGGAAAGTCACGGAGCCCGGCCCGACACAGTTCATGAAGATCCGCCTGGCCGAACTTCAGAAGAAAAACCCCAACGCCAGGCTCCAGCAGACCTGGGTGCCTTATGCCAACATCTCCACAAACTTGAAACGAGCGTTGATTGCCGCCGAAGACAGCAAATTCATGCAGCACCATGGCTTTGACTTGGATGGGATCCAGAAAGCCTTTGAAAAGAACGAAAAACGGGGACGCATCGCCGCCGGCGGTTCCACCATCACGCAGCAACTGGCCAAGAACCTCTTCCTCTGGCCGGAAAAGAGCCTGATTCGTAAAGGCGAAGAGGCGCTGATCACCCTGATGATCGAAAGCACCTGGAGCAAGCGCCGCATCCTCGAGGTCTACATGAACGAGATCGAGTGGGGCACCGGCATCTTTGGTGCCGAAGCGGCTGCCCGCCACTACTTCGGGGTCTCCGCCAGCCAGCTCAGTGAATCCCAGGCGGCGATGCTCGCCGCCATGGTGCCCAGCCCCCAGTACTATGACCGCAAAGGCGAAACCGAAGGGCTGCTGCGCCAGACCGACGTACTGCTTGAGCGCATGAACAAGGTCACCATTCCACCCAATCGGTGAACACACCCACGCCACCACCCAATTCGAACCGGGTTTGATCGTTTGCGCCAAGTGTTCTCCGAGCAGCGTATGATCATCAGGACATACTTTTCGGTGTGGGAGCCTTCTGATGAATATGGCATTCCGAACAGAAACAGACAGCATGGGTACCGTCGAGGTTCCGGCAGACAAGCTGTGGGGCGCACAGACGCAGCGCTCACTGGAACACTTCAGTATCGGCAAGGACCGGATGCCGGTGGAGCTGATCCGCGCCTACGCCGTTCTGAAGAAGGCCGCAGCCCGGATTAATGAAGTCAACCAGCGTTTAGACCCGGCGCTCGCCCGACTCATCGAACAAAGCTGTGACGAAATCCTCACCGGACAGCATGATGACATGTTTCCACTCCATGTATGGATGACCGGCAGTGGCACGCAGTTCAACATGAACGTCAACGAGGTCATTGCCAACCGTTGCAGCCAATTGGCAGGTAAACCACTGGGCAGCAAGCAGCCGGTGCATCCGAACGATCACGTCAATATGTCCCAGTCGTCGAACGACAGCTTTCCAACGGCGATGAGTATGGCGGCCGCCATCGGAACCCAGCACGCGCTTTTGCCGGCAGTCCAAGAGCTGCGGGATGGTCTCGCCCGCAAAGCCGATGCCTGGAAGGGTATCGTCAAGATCGGCCGCACACACATGCAGGACGCCACGCCGCTGACCCTGGGACAGGAGTTCTCGGGTTATGTCGGGATGCTGGATGACAATTTACACCGCATTGATGATGCACTTAACGATGTCTTCCATCTGGCCATCGGCGGCACGGCCGTCGGCACGGGTCTGAATGCCGCCCCCGGATTTGCCGAAGCTATGGCGGCAGAAATCGCCCGGCTGACTGGTCTGCCGTTTGTTTCTGCACCCAACAAATTTACGGTGCAGGGTGCACACGATGCCCTGGTACAACTCTCCGCTACCTTCAAGACTTTGGCGGTATCCCTCTACAAAATTGCCAACGATATCCGCCTGTTGTCCTGCGGCCCACGGGCCGGCTTTGCCGAACTTGATTTACCGGAAAACGAGCCAGGATCTTCCATCATGCCCGGCAAGGTGAATCCGACCCAGGTTGAAGCCCTGTCAATGGTGGCCGTTCAGGTCATGGCGAATGACGTCGCCGTCTCCTTTGGTGGCGCCAGCGGCTATCTGGAAATGAATGTCTACAAACCATTGATCATCCACAACGTCATGGCTTCGATTAATCTGTTGACGGATAGCTGCCTGAACTTCAACCGCTTCCTGGTGCAAGGTACCGAGCCGAATCTGCGGAACATCCAGTCACATCTGGATCGTTCTCTGATGCTGGTCACAGCTCTCGCCCCGGTCATCGGCTATGACAAAGCTGCTGACATTGCGCATCAGGCACTGAAGCATGACCTGACCCTGAAAGAGGCCGCGATTGCTTCAGGATCCATTTCAGAAGCCGAGTTTGACCGTATCGTCGACCCATCCAAAATGGTTTATCCCTATATCGCCACCCCAAACGCCTAAGGAATCCGCATGACAACTCAAGAAAAAGGGTTCGCGCTGTTCCATGACCCACTCCACAATCGTGGCTCCGCATTCACACAGGCGCAGCGCGCAGCCCACGAGCTGGAAGGCTTGCTACCACCGGCTGTCGACACGCTTGAAACACAGATGGCACGGATTCATCTGCAACTCGATGCCCTGGATTCCGATCTACAGAAGTACTTGCTGTTATCCGATCTGCAAGCCAGAAACCAGACTTTGTTTTTTGCAGTCGTCATGTCGGACCCCGCCACCTTTATGCCACTGGTCTACACGCCCACCGTTGGTGAGGCCTGCCAGAAATTTGATCATTTCTACCGCGCACCCCGCGGCGTCTATCTGCCCATGACGGCCAAAGGCCGATTACAGTCGCTGCTGTCCAACTGGCCTCAGAAGGACATCCGTTTTATTGTGGTCACTGATGGTGAGCGTATTCTCGGCCTCGGTGATCTAGGCGTAAACGGCATGGGCATTCCGGTCGGCAAGCTGTCGCTTTATACCGCGGTGGCCGGCGTACCTCCCGAACTCACCTTGCCTATCACGCTGGATGTGGGCACCAACAACGAACAATATCTGGCAGATCCGCTGTACCTAGGTCTACGCCAACACCGTGTTCGTGGCGCGGAATATGATGCTTTTATTGAAGAGTTTGTGCAGGCCGTTCAGACGTTGTACCCGAAAGCCTGCCTGCAATGGGAAGACTTCGCCAACATCAACGCCGTGCCTATTCTGGATCGCTACAAGGACAAGATCTGCACCTACAACGATGACATCCAGGGCACGGCAGCGGTTGCGCTGGCCGGGATCTACGGTTCCCTACGCATCTCCGGCCAGAAGCTGACCGATCAACGCTTTCTGTTCATGGGCGCCGGTTCAGCCGGCACCGGCATTGCCGAACTGATCAGTGAAGCCATGGTACTGGAAGGGCTGAGCATTGAAGAAGCCCGCGGTCACTGCGCCCTGTTTGACGTGAATGGCCTGCTGGAATCGACCCGATCCGACCTCGCCGATTTCCAGAAGCCTTTTGCCCACGCGCACGCGCCTACTAAAAGCTTTGTGGAGGCCATCGAATCCATCAAACCCACCGCCATTATCGGTGTCAGTACGGTACCCAAGTTGTTCAATCAGCAGGTGATCGAGACCATGTCGCGCATTAACGAGCGGCCGATCATCTTCCCCTACTCCAACCCGACCTCACGTTCCGAATGTACCGCCGAAGAGGCCTACCGCTGGTCTAACGGCAAGGCCATCTTTGCCAGCGGCAGCCCTTTCCCGCCCGTTGAGGTCTATGGTCAGAAGTTTGTGCCGGGCCAAGGCAACAATGTCTATATCTTCCCGGCTATGGGCATGGCCGTCCTGGCTACTGAATCGACACGGGTTACTCAAGCGATGTTCATTGTTGCCGCCAAAGCCGTGGCCGAACAGGTCACACAGGCATCGCTGGATCATGGTTTGATCTACCCACCGCAGTCGCAGATTCTGAATGCCTCCCTGCACACTGCGGCCAAAATCGCCGAGCACATTTTTGATCAGGGACTGGCGCGTGTCCCACGACCTGCAAATATTGAAACGCATATCCGCAGCATGGCCTACAAACCGGTTTATGCATCGGCAGACTAAAATCACTGCATAGGTGAGCCGTTAAAACACGGCTCATCCGTCAATCGAAATAGCTGCGGGCTTCTTCAAAGCGGGCAGCAAACCAGCCCTGATCCAAGCGGTCAATTCGGACTTTTCCCTTGCTGTTCGGCGCATGCACAAAGCGCTGATCACCGATGTAAATTCCCACATGCGAATAGTTAAAGCCACGGGTATTGAAAAACACCAGATCTCCGGGACGAATAGCGGCCGGACTGATCTCCCGGCCTCGTCGTGCCATATCCTTGGCACTCCCTTTGAGCCGATACTCGGCGGCCTGGCCGTATAACCAGCTCACCATGCCGCTGCAGTCCAGACCCGCTTGCGGGTTTTTACCGCCGAACTGGTAACCCGTATCGATCAGATGCATGGCCATGATCGTCACCTCTTGTCCCTGAATCGTAGGCGGCAGATTGTCACCGCCAAAGCGGGTTATCCCTTTGTTACCGGTATTGGCACACCCCACCAGCATCAGCGCAGCCAGTATCCAAAGCGTAGCTCGACAAAGCCACCGGTGTGGGGTAAAACCTTGCCGGTCAGAGGGTCGCGTAGGGAGACAGAACATCATATGATGGAGGATATGTGATGAACACTATTTTTGCTATGTCAAACACTCAAATCAAGTCCAAACTCAAAGATCCTTCCCTGCTCAGATCCACTGCCTACATCAACGGCCAGTGGCTGGCGTCCGAGCACGACTTCGACATTACTGACCCAGGCTCGGGCCAGGTGATTGCCAAAGTTGCCAATCTGGATCAGGACGCCACCCGTCTGGCGGTGGACGCAGCCGCAAGCGCGTTCCCCAGCTGGCGCAAAGTGACGGCCCGCGCCCGGGATACGCTGCTGCGCAGCTGGTATGAGCTCATTCAGGCGAACAAAGAAGATCTGGCGACCCTGATCACTGCTGAAGGGGGCAAAACCTATGCGGAGAGTCTGGGTGAAGTCGCTTACGCAGCCTCTTTCGTCGAATGGTTCTCCGAACAGGCGCGCCGTGTTAATGGTGAGATCCTGCCCTCCAATACCCCCGATAAGCGCTTACTGGTCACCCGCGAACCGGTTGGCGTTTGCGCCGCCATTACCCCGTGGAATTTCCCCGCCGCCATGATCACCCGCAAAGTAGCGCCTGCACTGGCTGTTGGCTGCACTGTCGTGGTCAAACCGGCCGAGCAGACCCCGCTCACTGCCCTGGCACTGGCGGTACTAGCCGAGCGAGCCGGGATTCCGCCCGGCGTATTCAATGTTGTCACCGGGGACGCTGCCGCTGCACCGGCCATCGGGGCCGCACTGACGGGCGATAGCCGAGTCCGCAAACTCTCGTTCACCGGTTCAACCCAGGTCGGACGGCTGCTCATGGCCCAATCGGCACCGAACCTCAAGCGACTTTCACTGGAGCTCGGTGGCAATGCGCCATTCATTGTTTTTGCCGATGCGGATCTGGATGCGGCCGTCGATGGTGCCATCGCCTCCAAATACCGTAACAGCGGCCAGACCTGTGTCTGTGCCAACCGCTTCCTCGTTCATCAGGATGTCATGGATGTCTTTGCTGATAAACTGACCGCCAAAGTGCGTAGCCTGCAGGTGGGCCACGGTTTCGAGGCCGGAGCACAGATCGGGCCACTGATTGATGCCGGCGGTCTGGCCAAAGTGAGTGAGCTCGTGGCGGACGCGGTGTCGCAGGGTGCGACCGTTCTGATCGGTGGCGCTCCGGATACACGTGGCGGCCTCTACTACCAGCCTACCGTCATCAAAGGCGTTGCGCCGCAGATGCGGATGATGCACGAAGAAATCTTCGGGCCGGTTGCCCCGCTCTTTACCTTCTCGAGCGACGATGAGGCCATCCAGTTGGCCAACGCCACCGAGTTCGGTCTGGCTGCTTACTTTTACACGCGCGATTCCGGACGGATCTTCCGAGTCTCGGAAGCACTCGAGTATGGCATGGTTGGCGTCAACACGGGCTTAATGTCGAGCGAAGTCGCCCCCTTTGGCGGGGTCAAGCAGTCTGGCTTCGGACGCGAAGGCTCGCAACAAGGTGTTGATGAGTACCTAAGTACCAAGTACACCTGCCTCGCCATCGAATAAACCCCTCAACGGCCGCAAATCAGGCCGTCACAAAAGATTCATGCCGCAACGCAGCATAAGTTGCTATGATGAATCATTGTCAATTGTTTTTCATTAATTTTAATTCCGAGGTTCACCATGGCCACCATCCGTCCGGCGTTCTACACCGATGAACTGAAAGTCGGCATGACCGCCTTTCAGTCGAAGACGATTACTGAAACCGACATCATTCTGTTTTCGGCGGTCTCAACGGATACCAACGCCATTCACCTGGATGAGGAATACGCCAAAACCACCCGTTTCGGCACCCGCATTGTGCAAGGTTTTCTGACAGCCAGCCTGATCTCGTCGGCCCTGGCCAACCGCCTGCCCGGTCCGGGCACCATCTTTCTTGGACAAAACATGCGCTTTCTCGCTCCGGTGCACCCGGGCGATACCGTCACCGCCACGCTGACCGTACTGGAAGTGGATTACGTCAAGAACAAAGTCCGCATCGAAACCGTGTGTACGGTCGGTGATAAGCGCGTCGTCGATGGCGAGGCGCTGGTCCTGGCACCCGCCCGACCGAAAGAAGACTAAGTCGAACGACGCGCTCAGAGCAGTACGATATCGTGCTGCTCCGGGCCGTAGCCCGACTCACCCTGCAACGAAATCGGCTTGCCGATAAAGTCTGAGGCCATCGCCAAAGCCTGTTCCTCCTCTTCCAGAAAGAGATCCACCACTTTCTGGCTGGCGATCACCCGGTATTCCCGTGCCACGAACTGTCGGGATTCTCGGACCAGTTCGCGCAGAATTTCGTAACAGACGGTACGAGCCGTTTTGACCTGACCACGACCATCACAGGTCGGGCAGGTTTCGCACAAAATGCGCGCCAGCGACTCCCGCGTCCGCTTACGCGTCATTTCCACGAGCCCCAGTGCCGTAAAGCCATTGACCGTCATGCGCATGTGGTCACGGCTCAGGCATTTGTTCAGTTCGGCCAGTACGGCCTCCTGATGCTCGGACTGATCCATATCGATGAAATCGAGAATGATGATGCCGCCTAGATTACGCAGGCGCAACTGACGGGCAATGGCCTGCGCTGCTTCCAGGTTGGTCTTGAAAATGGTTTCGTCAAAATTGCGCACACCGACAAAAGCACCGGTATTCACGTCCACCGTCGTCATAGCTTCCGTCTGATCGATAATCAGATAACCCCCCGACTTCAGATCCACCCGACGTGACAGCGCCCGCTGGATTTCTTCTTCCACCCCATACAGATCAAACAGGGTACGGTCTTCGTTGTAATGCTCCAGCAAATCCCTGATACCCGGCATATAGACTGCCGCGAACTCCTGCAGCTTCTGGAAGGTCTCGCGCGAGTCCACCAGAATGCGCTCGGTTTCCGGATTGGCGAAATCACGCAGCACCCGTTGCGCCAGCGACAGATCCTGATAAATCAGGCCCGGCACAGGTGACGTGGTCATCTGCTGCTTGAGATCCGTCCATAGCTTGCGCAGATAGGTAATGTCATCCTGCAGGGCATTATCGTCCGCAGTTTCGGCAATCGTCCGCAGAATAAAGCCTCCCGCTTCGTCCGCTGGCACCAGACGGGTGAGCCGCTCACGCAAGACCTCCCGCTCCGCCTCATCAATACGCTGTGAGATCCCGATATGTTTTTCCTGCGGCAGATACACCAGCATCCGGCCGGCAATCGACGCTTGCGTCGACAGCCGGGCACCCTTGGTGCCGATCGGATCCTTAATCACCTGCACCAGCAGCGTCTGTCCTTCACTGAGCACCTCCTCAATCGGGCGGCTTTCCCGATTGGCAGCCTCACCCATGCGGGCCTGCCAGATATCCGCCACATGCAGAAAGGCTGTACGCTCCAGGCCGATATCTACAAAGGCCGACTGCATACCTGGCAGAATACGGACGACGCGGCCCAGGTAAATATTACCGACCAGACCCCGCGTTGCATGGCGTTCGACGTGCAGTTCCTGAACAATGCCCTGCTCGAGGATTGCCACCCGGGTTTCCTGCGGTGTGAAATTGATGAGGATACTTTCGGCCATAGGTAGAATGTGCGCCTGACTAATGATTACTGCTGTTGAATAACCGGATTCTACTATGCCGACCTCGACCGAACTGCTCGCCCCCGCCGGATCTCTCGCCATGATGCGCACTGCCTTTGCTTTTGGCGCCGATGCGGTCTATGCCGGCCAACCCCGTTATAGCCTGCGGGTCCGTAATAACGAATTCAGCACGCTGGATGCCCTCAAGGAAGGGATTGACGAAGCCCACGCCCGACAGAAAGCCTTTTATGTGGTGAGTAACATTTCACCGCATAACGCCAAGCTCAAGACCTATCTGGATGATATGGCCCCTGTGGTTGCGCTGAAGCCAGACGCCCTCATCATGGCCGACCCCGGTCTCATTGACATGATTCGTGATCGCTTTCCGGAAGTGCCGGTTCATCTGTCGGTACAGGCCAACACCGTCAATTGGGCGAGCGTGCGCTTCTGGGGCAAGATGGGCATCAAGCGTGTCATTCTGTCGCGCGAACTCTCGCTGGATGAAGTGGCCGAGATCCGCCAGCAGTGCCCGGAGATGGAACTGGAAGTCTTTGTCCATGGCGCTCTGTGTATTGCTTATTCCGGCCGCTGCCTGCTCTCCGGCTACTTCAACCACCGCGATCCGAACCAGGGCACCTGCACCAACTCCTGCCGATGGGACTACAAACTCAAGCCCGACACGGAGGCGGAAGCCACGCCCGGCATGACCGGCAGCAACTTCCCGCCCCTGGTCGTTGAAGAAGCCAATCGGCCCGGCGAACTGATGCCCATCGAAGAAGATGAGCATGGCACCTATATCTTGAACTCCCGAGACCTGCGAGCCATTGAGCACGTGCAGCGTCTCATCGAGATCGGTGTGGATTCGCTCAAGATCGAAGGCCGTACCAAATCGCCCTACTACGTCGCCCGGACCTGTCAGGCCTATCGCCGCGCCATTGAAGATGCCCAAGCCGGTCGCGCGTTCAACCCGCTGCTCATCGGCGAACTCGAAGGCCTGGCTAACCGGGGCTATACCGATGGTTTCTACCAGCGTCACCACGATGCCGACACCCAGAACTATCTGCGCGGCTACTCCGAATCCGGTCGTAGCCAGTATGTCGGCATTACCGAATGGGACGCCGAGCGGCAGGCGCTCCGTGTCGAGGTTAGAAACAAATTTTCGGTCGGTGACTGGCTGGAAGTCATCCACCCGGCGGGTAACCGTATTCTGCAAGTCACCGCCATGCGTGGTCGCGAACAGGAACCGGTTGACGTGGCCCGAGGCGATGGTCACATCGTCTGGATGACCACGCCCGAATGGTCGGCCGACTGTGCGGGTGCCTTCCTGGCCAGACTGCATGATGTGCCGTCCGACGAAATGATTGCCGCATCCCTCTCGGCCACACGTACGGATCGCTAAGCCTTGATGAGGCGACCCTAAATACGATAACCACTCTGCTCCAGCAGACAGGCAGTTTCATTGACCGGCAACCCCATAATGCCGGTAAAGCTGCCTTGCATTTCGGCCACAAATACACCGGCATGGCCCTGGATGCCATAGCCACCGGCCTTGTCGAAGGGCTCTTCGGAAGCGACATAGCGGTCGATGGTTTCAGCATCCAGCGGCATAAAGCGCACACGGCTGACCGACAGGGCCTGCCGGATGTCATGGCCATCAATCACGACCACGGCAGTCAACACCTCATGGTCCTGACCGGAAAGCGCTGCCAGCATTTCCCGGGCCTCGGCAGCATCCGCCGGTTTACCTAGAATGCGATCACCCAGCGCCACCGTCGTATCGGCAGACAGCAAAGGCCGCTCCATCAGGCCGCGCGCCCTCAGATACGACAACGCATGCAGCGCCTTGTCCAGGGCCACACGGCGCACATAGTCATGCGGTACCTCGCCGGGCAAAACGCGCTCATCCACTTCATACTGCGTACCAGCCGCATCGGTGAACTGCAGCACCTCAAAAGGGACAGCCATCCCATTGAGGAGCTCGGCCCGACGCGGGCTTTTAGAGGCCAGCCAGATCTTCTGCATAGGATGGGTTACTCACGATGATAAGGATGACCAGACAGCACGGTGATCGCCCGGTACAACTGTTCAGCGAGCAGGACGCGTGCCATGGCATGCGGTAACGTCAGCGACGAGAGGCGGATCATTTCATGAGCCGTAGTTTTTAATGCCGGCGCAATACCATCCGCCCCGCCAATGATCAGTGCCACATCCTGTGCCTCACCTTGCCAATACTCCAGCCGTTTGGCCAACGCCATCGTGGTCAGATCGGCACCCCGTTCATCGAGCATCACACGGCGTGCGCCCTGTGGAATCGCCGCTTCAATGCGCACCGCTTCCGCTTCCATGATCTGCTGCGCCGTCCGATTACCAGTCCGCGGCTCAGCCTTGATCTCGTGCAGCACAATGGGCTGCGCCCTGGGAAAACGCTTCAGATAATCTGCACAGGCATCAGCGGCCCAATCCGGCAACCGCTGACCCACGCTGATCAGGTGCAGCTTCATTCAACCGATTTTTTAGCGCGAGATGCGGGCTTCTTGGCACTGGGCTTTTTAGCCGCCGGTTTTTTGGCCGCCGGTTTTTTTTCGGCAGATTTTTTGGCTGCCGCTTTCTTCACAATCGGTGCCTCGATCTCATCCACCCCTTCGACCGACTTAGCCGGCTTCTTGGCCGCGGCACCCTTAGCTGCTTTTTTGGCCGCCTTTTCTGCCGCATGACCGGCTGGCTTGCCCTGGCCCCACAAACCTTCAAGATCGAAATGTGCGCGGATGGTCGGTTGCATGATATGCACAACGACAGGCCCCAGATCAACCAGCACCCATTCGCCGCCATCTTCACCTTCTACCGACAGAACCTCGCCACCGGCTTCACGCACTTTATCTGCCACGTTACGCGCCAACGAACGGACCTGACGGTTGGAGTCACCGCTGGCCAAGACGATGCGTTCGAACATCTGTGACACCTTGGTCGTGTTAACGACAATGATGTCGCGCCCTTTGATGTCTTCAAGCGCATCAACGGCCATGGTTTCAAGTTTTTTGATCGAGAGTGCTTTAGACATGTTATTCCTTGATTCAACGTTAACCGTCAACGCGCGGTCTGCGGTATTTGCGTATAAAGATGGTGCTGCTGAAGATATTTTTCAACGGCCGGCGTGACCAGCCCGGTCACCGGCAAGCCCTGCGCCAGTTGCTGTCGCACCTGCGTTGCCGAGACCTCACAGGGCGCTATGGTAAACGAAACCAGACAACCTGCACGTTGCTGGCTTAAACGGGCGAGATCGGTGGTGTGTGCTGCCGCCCATACAGACTGCAATACCGCCGGCATAGCCTCCATCGCCAGATCAGCGCCAGGTCGGTTCGCCACCGCAATATGCGCGTAATGCAGCAGTTCCTGCCAGCGGTGCCAGGACGACAAGCCCAACCAGGCGTCAGCGCCCAGAATCAGTACATGCGCTGTTTCCGGCTCGGCCTGCCATAAACGCTCCAGTGTCCGAATCGTCCATGAAGGGCCCATCTGCCGGATTTCGGTATCATCTATCACGCACCCCGGTTCCTCACCCAGCGCCAGACGCACCATGGCCAATCGCTCTTCGGCGGTAGCCTGTGGCAAAGTCCGATGCGGGGGGTGACCGGCTGGCACACAACGCACGCTATCCAGATTCAACGCCTGCAAGGCATCACGCGCCAGCTGCGCATGCCCGATATGTACCGGGTCAAAGGTCCCACCCAGAATGCCGCTCAGCTTCAGGCGTTTTGCGCCGGCACGGCGCCCTCGGAGGTCGACAATTCGGGCAACACGTCGTTGTAACTGCTCAGAAAAGCCGACACCACGGTCGGTGCCAGCACCGCCATGATGGGCACGACGACCAGCGAAGTCACCAGCGCATCACCGACACCCAGTGCCAGGAGCAGCATCATGACCAAAGAGGGCAGCAAGACGCCAAAGGCAATAATCGCGGACAACAAACCCAGCAGCCCCGGCCAGGCCCGCCACGAAGCGACCAGGCTGAAGAACAGGGCCTTACTGATACCAAAACCACGCCAGGCCACGAGCAACGGGGCATAGGCAAAGGCCAGCATGACCGGCACATAGGCTAACAGCGCCATCAGCAGCGCCGTCAGTGACGGATCCGGCAATGCCGCATTTTCAGCACCACCCAGCGTCGAACGGGCCATGAATTGCAACAAGACACCACCGTCGGCCAGTGCCGTCAGACCCAACACGCCCAGCGTCAGCAGGAAGTGCAGTACCCCGAGCCCCATCAATGGCTGCAGTCGCTCACGGAATGCCGAAAATAGTAGGGTGAAACTGGGCATATCTTCGCGGTCCAGCGCGCGACAGCCTGTCAGCACACCCACCAATAACACCGGTGCCAGCGCAGCCACCAGCAGATCTCCGGCTACCGGCACCAACCCGACCAGACCCAGCAGGGTCCAGTACGACATGACCCAGAACAGCATCAGGATCGGGTTACGCCGGTAGCGGGCAAAGCCGGTACGAAACCACTGCCAGCCGGTCGCCAGCTTAATGCTTCGCAATGACTCAGCCATGCGATGATTCAGACGGCGCGTCTGTTGTTGTCGGTGCAGCCGCTGGAGTAGATTCCGCCATGGCCTGTGGCAACTCAAACAGATCCCGGTAGGCGGCATAGGTGGCCCCGGCCATGACCGGAATCACCACCAGCAGAGCCAGGCCTAGCGTCAGACTGGTTAGGAACAACATCAGCGCCACCAGGAAGAAGGCCACAATGAAGGCCGGCAGGCTGCGCCAGCTGGCAACGAACGAGTGCTTCATCGCCGTCATGGCAGGAATATCATGAAATACGGCCAAGGGCGGTGCCAGCCAGACAGACATCACCAGCGGCAACACCAGCAACAGGCTGATCGTGACCGCCAGAATGATTCCGAGCACACTAATCACCGTCCCTAACCAGGCATACTGCGTTTCCATGCCGACGGCCATACCGGACAATGCCGCGCCACCGCCCAGCAGCAGGCCGAGCGCCACAATCAGCATCCAGCCGAGCATGTACCAGACACCCACGTTCACGACGGCGGGGGCATGTTCCTTGAAGCCGGTAAAGGCATCTGCCACCGCCACCGGCTCGTTATAGTCCACCCGATGCGCTACCACCATCAGCCCGGCAGAGAGAATCGGCATGAGCAGATGCGCACCCACCTGGCCCAGCAGCGGTACCAACAGAACCAGCAGAATGAGCAAGGTTTGCAGAAAGGCCGTCACCAGCCAAAGACCCGGCCGGCGCAGAAACAACGACCAGCCTTCGGAAATCCATTGCACGCCGTGGCCAACCCCCACATGACGGATCGGCGGCAGTTCCTCGGGAATATGCGCATCCTGCCAGGGGGCATGACGCTGATGGCGGTTGTGATGTCCCGGCATTACCAGCTCCAGACGGTCCACATGGGCGGCTGCACCATGTCACCACGCACCGGATCCGACTCCGGAATCACGGTCTGCGGGTCCTCCGCAGGTGACTCGGAATACGCCGGTAGAATCGGCGGATCCACGACTTCACGAGACGGTCGGCCACCAGACCCGTAAGTACGGATCGAGGTGCTGCGATCATCCGGCCTAATCGTCACGCTGGCGTCTTCTTCGGCCTCTGCCTGGGCATTGAGCAACGCCGGATCATTGGTCACCACCTGCGGCGGCAGCATATTCGGCGAGGTCTGAGCCAACACCGGGTAAGCCAGACAAACGCTCAGTGCCACAACACCGGTGCGAAGCGCGGTTGATACCGCCGTTTTGAAATGAGAAGACATGCCGGATCCAGACAGAGTAATGAACGGATTTTATTACAGGTTCAGCAAAAGCTCGCGTTCTGCCGGCAGTGGTGCAAAGCCCCGAGTCTCGTAATGACGGTAGATCGCCTCGACCACCTGATCCGGATCATCAATCACCTGAATCAGCTTCATATCGTCTGCATCAATCATGTTTTCCGCAACCAGGCGCTCGCGGAGCCAATCCAGCAGCCCGGACCAGAATTCACTGCCCACCAGAATGACCGGGAAACGGGCACTTTTACCCGTCTGGATCAGCGTCAACGCTTCCATCAATTCGTCCAGCGTGCCAAAGCCACCGGGCATCACCACATAAGCCATGGCAAAACGCACAAACATGTATTTGCGGGCAAAGAAGTGCTTGAAGCCCACGGAAACGTTCTGGTACGGATTACGGCGTTGCTCATGCGGCAACTGGATATTCAGACCGACCGACGGACCTTTGCCCTCAAAAGCACCCCGGTTGGCAGCCTCCATCACGCCGGGGCCGCCGCCGGAGATCACGCCCAGCCCCGTGTCCGACAATTTGCGGGCGATGGTTTCCGTCAGCTCGTAATAGGGCGACTCGGGCTTCACCCGGGCGCTGCCAAAGATGGTCACCGCAGGCCGCACATTGGCCAAACGATCCGTCGCTTCGACGAACTCTGCCATAATCCCGAACAATCTCCAGGACTCCCGATCAGCCAGACTTTCCGGCTCGAACGGCCGAAAAGAAGGCGCCTGCTGCCGCGCCGACTCTGAAGAATTATCACTCACGCTATTTGCCTCCCGGTCTGTCATGCCCACTCTACTGCTCGTTGATGGTTCATCCTACCTGTACCGTGCCTTTCATGCACTCCCTGACCTGCGCAATCAGTCGGGCGAACCAACGGGGGCGCTGTACGGCATCATCTCCATGCTACGGCGGCTGAGCAGTGACTTCAAGGCCGAATACCGCGCCTGTATTTTTGATGCCAGCGGCCCAACCTTCCGCGATGCGCTCTACAGCGAATACAAGGCACATCGCCCGCCCATGCCGGAAGATCTGGCCCGGCAGATTGAACCGATCCATGCCGTCGTCCGCGCACTGGGTTGGCCGCTGATCATGGAAAGCGGTGTCGAAGCCGATGACGTCATCGGCACCTTAGCCCGCCAGGCGGAAGCGGCCGGATTCTCCGTCGTAGTTTCCACCGGCGACAAGGATCTGGCGCAACTGGTCACCCCGCAGACCACCCTGGTCAACACCATGAGCAACGAACGGCTGGATGTCGCGGGTGTTGAAGCCAAGTTTGGCGTTGCACCGTCACACATCACCGATTACCTGGCCCTAGTCGGCGATACCGCCGACAACATCCCCGGCGTTCAGAAGGTCGGCCCAAAAACTGCTGCCAAATGGCTGCAGACCTACGGCGACCTGGATGGCGTGATCGCCCATGCGGCCGAGGTCAAAGGCGTGGCCGGCGAAAACCTGCGTGCCCATCTGGATTTCCTGCCGCTGGGCCGCACCCTGGCTACCGTCAAAACCGACGTCCCTCTGCCCTTGCCGCTCACTGCGCTGGACGCCACACCGGAAGATGCAGAAACCCTGCGCGATATCTTCCGAAATAACGGCTTTAAAACCTGGCTCAAAGCCATCGAACAGCAGGGCGGCGAATCCAGTACCGCAGAAAATGAATCCACAGCGATCACGCCGACAGCTGATTTACTGACCGATGACGGCAGCCATCGTGCCGCCTACGAAACCATTCTGGATGACGCCACGCTGGCGCGCTGGCTAGAAAAAATCCAACAGGCCTCACGCGTAGCGCTCGATACGGAAACCACCAGCCTGGATGAACAGCAGGCGCGTCTGGTCGGCATCTCCTTTGCTGTCGCCCCCGGCGAAGCGGCCTACCTGCCGCTGGCACACAACGGGCCGGACAGCCCGACGCAACTCCCGTTTGCTGCCACCCTGGCCAAACTCAAGCCCTGGCTGGAAGACCGCACCCCCCAAAAAATTCTGCAGCATGCCAAATATGACCAGCATGTCTTTGCCAACCACGGCATCCAGCTGGCGGGCATTGTTGACGATACCCTACTCGCCGCTTACGTGCTGGAAGCCGGGCAAGTCAGCCCCGGTGCCCTGGAGCTGGGCACACTGGCCCGCCGCCATCTCGGGCTGAGCACCATTCCCTATGAAGCCATCTGCGGCAAAGGCGCCAACCAGATCGGTTTTGATCAGGTCGCCGTGGCCGAAGCCACCGCCTATGCCGCCGAAGATGCCGATATCACGCTGCGCATTGCCGAACGCCTGTTGCCACGACTGGCCCGCGAACCGGGCCTGGAACATACCTACCGCCAGCTGGAGCTGCCGGTGCAACAGGTGCTGTTCACCATGGAGCAGAACGGTGTCCTCATCGACAACCAGCAACTCGCCGATCAGAGCCACGCCCTGGGCGAACGCATGCTGGCGCTGGAAAGCGACGCCCATGCCCTGGCCGGCCAGAGCTTCAATCTGAATTCCCCCAAACAGCTGGCCGAGATTCTGTTCACGCAACAGGGGCTGCCCGTCAAAAAGAAAACCGCGTCCGGCACGCCCTCAACCGATGAAGAAGTCCTGTCGGAGCTCGCGCTTGATTTCCCGCTGCCGCGTCTGCTGCTCGAATACCGGGGCATTGCCAAGCTCAAAAACACGTACTGCGACAAGCTGCCTCAGCGTATCAACCCGGCCACCGGCCGGGTCCATACCCATTACTCGCAGACCACCGCCGTTACTGGCCGCCTGGCCAGCTCCGACCCGAACCTGCAGAACATTCCTGTCCGCACACAGGAAGGTCGGCGCATTCGTACAGCCTTTATTGCACCGCCCCAGCACAGCATCATCTCGGCCGACTACTCGCAGATCGAACTGCGTATCATGGCGCATCTGTCTGCCGACAAAGGACTGCTCGATGCATTTGCTCACGGCGAAGACATTCACCGGGCAACCGCGGCCGAGGTGTTCGGCGTCATGCCACTGGAAGTCGGTGATGATCAACGCCGTGCCGCCAAAGCCATCAACTTCGGCCTGATCTACGGCATGAGCGCCTTTGGCCTGGCCAAACAACTGGGCATTGAACGTGGTGCGGCACAAACCTATATCGACCGGTACTTCGACCGTTACCCGGGCGTTGCCCGCTACATGGAAGAAACCCGTCAGAACGCCCACCAGAACGGCTATGTCGAAACCGTTTTTGGTCGCCGCCTGTGGCTACCCGACCTGAAGGCCGGCCAGCAGGGCCGCCGCCAGGGTGCCAAACGCGCCGCCATCAATGCCCCCATGCAGGGCACGGCCGCTGATCTCATCAAGCTGGCCATGCTGGCGGTGCAGCACTGGCTGAGCAGCGAAGGTATGGAAACCCAACTGATCATGCAGGTGCATGATGAACTCGTCCTGCAGGTACCTGACCACGAACGTGCCCGCGTCAGCGAAGCACTCGGCCCACTGATGACCAACGTGGCAAAACTCAAAGTGCCACTGGTCGTGGATATCGGCATTGGCCCCAATTGGGATCAAGCACACTAAGGCGCACTGATGAGCAACCCCATCGATGAAACCCAATGCCCGTTATGCAGCGGCAACAACGCCTGCGGTGCACACGACGATACACCCTGCTGGTGTTGCAGCACCGGCATCCCGCAGGGGCTACGTGATCTGGTCCCCGCTGAAATGCAGATGAAGGCCTGTATCTGCAAAAACTGTGTCGATCGCTATCTCCAGACACAACAACAGCAGCAATAAAAAAGGCCTGCAGTCACTGCAGGCCCGGGGCATTCAACGCCGTTGCCGGTTAGTTCGCGGCAAACTCGAACGAATCCGCAAAGAACGCGTCATCCGGCAGGTTCGCCTTGCCAATGTAATCGGCACGCGCTGCGGCAATCATGCCGGGCGCACCACAGGCATACACCTCGTGCGCCGACAGATCCGGGAAATCTTGTAGCACTGCTTCATGCACCAGCCCGGCACGGCCCGCCCATCCTGGTGTAGTTTCCGGTTCCGACAACACCGGAATAAACCGGATATGCGGATGCTGCGCCGCCCAGGCTTCGGCGACCTCATACTGGTACAGGCCGGCACGATCACGCGCCCCCCAGTAAATGTGCATCGGGCGATCCAGCTCCAGATACAAGACTTCCTGCACAATCGATTTGATCGGTGCAAAACCGGTGCCGCCGGCCAACAGAATCATCGGCTTATTGGATTCACGCAGATAGAAGCTGCCATGCGGCCCATTGAAGCGCAGAATGTCACGCACCTTCATCGTGCTGAACACCTGATCGGTAAACAGACCCCCCGGCACATGGCGCACATGTAACTCTAGGGTTGCGGCATCATGCGGCGGGTTGGCAATCGAGAAGCTACGGCGCTTGCCGTCCTTAAGCAGAATATCGATGTACTGACCGGCATGGAACTGGAACACTTCCGTCGCCGGCAAGCGCAGCGTCAGCACGGCCACATCGGCAGCCGGCTTGTCCAGACCTTCTATACGGCTAGGCAAGGTTTTGACCGGAATATCAGTAGCACGACGCACGTCTTTCACTTCCACCGTCACATCGGTCTGTGGCACGGCGCAGCACAGCAGGGCAAATCCGGCATCACGATCAGCCGGGGGCAGCGTGGTTTCGCTAGCCTTGCCATGATCCACCGACCCCGATGTAATTCTGGCGCGGCAAGCGCCACAACCACCGGTACGGCAACCATACGGCACCAGCAGATCGTGGCGCAGCGCTGCTTCCAGCACCGTCTCATGGCCATCCGCGCGGAAACTGGCATTAATAGGGTTAAGCGTCACCTGGTGCGTCATATTCAATCCTGGTTTACGGTTCACTGATCAAACAAAGTCTCTATCAAGCCTGAGGCAGGTACAAACCGTACAATACGGTTATGCAGAACACGCCCCCGCTCCGTGCACGCCATCGGCGCGCCTTGCCGCGACAGTTTCGCCAGCCGACACTGCTACTGGCCGGTTGCGGCGATGTTGCCGTCCGCATTGCTGCCAAGGTCAGCGGACGCTACCGCGTGCGGGCGCTGTTGCGCCATACGCCCGACAGCAGCACCTGGGCAACCTGGCGCGCGCTCGGCGCGACACCGGTCGCCGCCGATCTGGATAACCGCCTCAGCCTACAGCGACTGAAGGGTCTGGCGACCCAGGTGATTTACCTGGCACCACCGGCCGACACCACCCCGGCAAATCGCCATCGAGACGCCCGTCTGGAGCGCTTTCTGGCGGCACTGCATGGTGGCCGCAGTCTACCACGGCGTCTGGTGCTCATCGGCACCACCGGCGTCTACGGTGACTGCGAAGGCACGCTTGTTGCTGAAACCCGGCCGCTCAATGCCCAAACGGCACGCGGCCAGCGCCGCGTCGGTGCTGAAGCCTCGCTGCGCCGCTGGACCAGAACCCGTTTGCGTGCCGGTTTATCGCCATACGATAGTAAAGCCCGCACGGCTCAGCCCTTCGGCAATGCCGGCACCATCCTGCGCGTTCCTGGCATCTACGCCGGCGACCGCTTACCCATCGAGCGTCTCAAAGCCGGCACACCGGCCCTACAAGCGACCGACGACACCTGGACCAATCATATTCATGCCGATGACCTGGCGCGCATCAGCTGGCTCAGCCTGACCCGCGGCCGCTCGCTACGCACCATCAACACCAGCGACAACAGCCAGCTCAGGATGGGCGACTGGTTTGATGCCGTAGCCGATGCCGCCGGGCTCCCCCGCCCCGAACGACTCCCCCGCGACCTGTTAAAAACCCGGGTTTCCCCCATGCTGTACTCGTTCATGTCAGAATCGCGCCGGCTCGACAATCAACGACTGCTCAAAGAGCTGCGCATCCGACTCCGTTACCCAACGGTGCACGACTTTCTTTCGACGCTGCAGGTGCCTTCATGCTAACCATCAAAGCTTTTCACATTATTCTGGTCGTCAGCTGGTTCGCCGGCCTCTTCTACCTGCCCCGTATTTACGTCAATCTGGCCGCCGTGCCAGATACGCAATCTGCCGAATACCAACGCCTGCTCGGCATGGCACGCCGACTCTACAAGTTCGTCACCCCGATCGGCATAGGCGCCGTCGTCCTCGGCCTATGGCTGTGGTTTGGCTATGGCTTCAGCGGTGGCTGGCTTCATGCCAAAACCCTGCTTGTCGTTTTTCTGCTGGGCTATCACTTCTACTGCGGCACACTGTACCGACAATTTGCCGCTGGTCGTAATGCCCACAGCCATGTCTGGTACCGCTGGTTTAACGAAATCCCGGTCCTCATTCTGGCCGTTATCACCTTCCTGGTTGTTCTCAAGCCGTTCTAAAGAAAGCACTTCATGCATATTTTTGCCCCCTGCCCCCGCGGCCTCGAAGAACTTCTGGTCAGCGAACTCACCCGCTTCGGCATGACCCAGGTGGAACAGGTGGGCGGCGGCGTGCGCGCCCGGGCTACCCAGGAAAGCCTGTACCGCGCCAACCTGCACTCACGCTTTGCCTCACGCATTCTGGTACGTCTGGCCGTTGGTGCCTATCAGAAGGAAGACGACCTCTACCAGATGGCACGCAAGATCGCGTGGCACCAGTGGTTCGACGTCAGCCAGAGTTTCAAGGTCGGCACCACTGCTGTGAAGTCACCACTGCGCAGCCTCGACTTCGCCACCCTGCGCGTGAAGGATGCTATTTGTGATCGCTTCCGCGCAGATCGCGGTAGCCGCCCGAATGTGAACACCGAACACCCCGACCAACGCATTCAACTGTTCCTCACCGAAACCAGCGCCACCCTCTACATCGACAGCTCGGGCGACCCGCTCTGGCAGCGCGGTTACCGTGGTGCCGCCGGACAAGCCCCGCTGAAAGAAAACCTCGCGGCCGGCCTAGTGGCCCTGGCTGGGTGGAATGACCGAGATGAAAACGGCACACTTAAATACGAAAACTTTCTCGACCCCATGTGCGGCAGCGGCACCATCGTCATTGAAGCTGCCTGGATGCGTGCGAACCGCGCACCCGGCCTGAACCGCCGCTTTGCCTGTGAACGCTGGGCAGACGCCGACCGTGGCCTGTGGACAAAGCTGCGCGCCGATGCCCGTGCCCAAATCCAAGCCCTGCCAGCACAAACGCTGTTTGCCAGCGACGCCCATCCCGGCGCCATCGCGGCCACGCGCCGCCATCTGGAAGAAACCGGGCTACTGACGGATGTGACGCTGGAACAAGGCGACTTCGTCGGCCGTGGCGCACCGGCCACCAGCGGCCTGCTGGTCTGCAACCCGCCCTACGGCGTACGCCTCTCCGAACAGGAAACGCTACAAGCCGAATACCCTGAGTGGGGTCGCACCCTCAAGCAACAATTTACCGGCTGGACCGCAGCGCTATTCACCGCCGATCTGGAACTGACTAAAGGCCTGGGCCTTAAGCCGCGCCGCCGCTTCCCGCTAAAGAACGGTGCGCTGGAATGCCGGCTGTTCGTGATTGATCTGGTGGCCGGGTTTCATCGGCGGCAGAAGCCGACGGACTCGTAATCCATACGTCGAGTATTCGAGTCACTCACAACCGACCACTTCTTAGTGGAGCATCAGCAAACAATAACCGCCCATGAGGCGGTTTTTTGTTGCCCACGCATCAAGCAACAAGGATCATTTCGAGCACGATCCCGCCGGTGAGTAATAAATCAGCAATGGTTACGGTCGCCAGCACTTTTCTCGACTTTGTGAAAAAAGCAATCGCTACCATTAAGATCAGAATTGCAGCAGCAGGATTCCCCTCCGGGGTTTGTCCGCCAAAATACCAATTGAATGGGTAATCCAGAAAAGCATATAGCCCAAGAAATGGGAGAGACCATCGCCCATCCTCTTGAAACCAAGTCTGTAACGATTTCCCTGCCTGACCATCGGTGTTTGGCAAAACCAGTGCTGCCGCAACAAAGAGTGTCAGCACGAAACAAAGTAGCATCAGAAACAGTCCAAATGTCCACTGTGTCACGGCTGATTCAAGCCCTACAAATACCCATGAGAATTGTAACAACAGGAAAAAAATGTTTAAGGCCCAGACAAATGGCACCCAGTCGAGCTGAATCTTTCTTCTAGCCAAATGCATGTGGATAACGGAGATGATCAGACGTGTCATACCCAAGGCAGTAATAATGCCCAAGGCACCTTGTATCCATTGAAAAGAGTGATGAACCACAGCACAAGCCTTTCTAACTAACGGATGACATGACCCTTAATCGACATACACTGCTGGTAGGCGCTGTCATAATGCCTCTGCGCGTCTTCAGAGTTTTTATGTGCTTGATAGGCACCGGTTGCCAACCCCAGACCTGCCCCGATAGCCAATCCCGTAACCGTACCGTGTGTGTTGTGGCCTATAGCCTGACCTGCCAAAGCCCCCACGGCAGATCCGATTGCAATATCGGTCAACGTTTCCATTGCTGACTTATTTGAAATATCGTCCGATATCTGATCTTGAGCAAACTCCCTGCACTGCAAATCATCGAGACGAAACTGTTCTAAAGTCACACCTTTGGCAGGTAACACGTTTACGTGTGGCGCATCAGGGATCGAAGCACAGGCTGACAAAATAAGCATCATTGTTAACCCCAGCAGGCGTTTGACTTTCATCGATTGATGCCTCCAGCCGTTTTCAATAACCAATCGTTTTTCTGGCATCGATTGCCGTTTGTGCCATCCAATTGAATTCGCCGGAAAGATCACTCAAATCAATCAGCGAGCTTTGCAACACATAAGAAATGTCGGTAATAGGGTCATGGTACGCATCTGTTAGATAGCCACCACACCCACCATTATGTCCCCAGCCCAGGTCGTACCCGACACCTTTGTTATGGAGTATTCCCAACCCATAGTTTGTTGCGGGAGGTGTAATCACTGACATTCGTGCAACTTGATCTGCAGACAGATTCGTTTGACCCTTTATTAGATTGCGTATCCAACGAACCAAGTTAGATGTTGTGGTCACAAGATTTCCTGACGCAGGATCATAAGAATAGTTGTAATTAGTGACGACCATTTCAACACCACTTTCTAATGAATGCCCTTCAATGTAAGGAAACTCGAGCATTTGGTTTGAACCGCTGACAATAAAGCTGGTTTGATCAAGTGCATTCGGTACAAGAAACTCTCTTCGCATAAATTCATTGAGGCTGACTCCTGAAACCACCTCGATGATTTTTCCGAGAATTGTGTAATCTGTATCGGAGTAATGGTAGGTCATACCGGGGACCGCATCAAAAAGTTGGTTAGTCGCCACGACACTGATCAGCTCGTCTTTCGTAAACGAGTGATTCGGCGCCACCTCAACCTTCCAATCGACATATCTGCTTCCTGCGTACGGTTGAGACACAGTTGAAGGAATGATCTGGTTCGCAAGGTCGAACACCCCAGCTAAATGCTCTAGGAGGTGCCGGATCGTAATCTGTGATTTGTACGGGATATCATATTCGCTCGCATTAGGAAGATACGGCCGCCCTCCTGCCGGAATGACATCTGTCAGATAATCATCAATACGCAACTGCCCCCTTTGATCAAGCAACATGATGCCGGCAGCCGTAAATGTCTTGGTGATGCTCGCTCCGCGGAAGTATGAATCAGTGCCTACATTGGGCATGCTGGATGCGAAAAACTCGCCGTTAGGAGCAATCATGTGCAAGGTTAACCCACCTTTTTTCCCAGGATATCTGGAGTCCCAAGCTTTATTCAACAGTGTTTTTAGCTCGGCATTTGTATTGGTGCTTTGCGCGCTACCACTTCCACTGCCACAGCCTAAAAGCGGGGATACCATCAATGCGGCCGCGCCTTTGACAAAATCTCTACGCGAATGGTTTAGTTGATTAAAGTCGAATTGTGAAACCATGTGGCACCTCGAGTCAGGAATCGTTTTATTTTCCACCTTTAGAATAATACTAACCATCTGGTTAATTGACATTCGTCAAATATTCATCATTTCTTGGTTTTCAAACGCCATCTTTGCTCAATGTGAGGAATAGACTAAGCAAATTGTTCTATCCGAGCACCAATGATCGTGATGATTCAAAACTGCACAAAGAAAATATGGCGCATTGCCTTAACCACATGGATCGTTTTACTGTCTGGTTGCGGGGGCGGCAACTCTGATCATTCAGATAATCTGACACCCTACAAAACACAGAAACTCGAGTGGGTTGCCTGTGAACCTTCACTCTTGGCTGCTGACGAGTCTGTTCTTCAACGTTTTCAGGTAAACCCTGCAGACCTGGGCAGCCGTTTGACCTGTGCTTACATGCGTGCGCCTTTGGATTACGCTAATCCGTCACGCGGTGATGTTGTCGTTGCTTTCATGCGCGCAGCCGCTGAAGATTTAGCAAACAGAAAAGGCGCCATTCTGTTCAATCCCGGCGGCCCAGGTGGGGACGGTCTGGTTTTTGCCCCCCTCTACGGTGCATTATGGTCTCGCGGAAGTAGTGAGAATCCCACCGGGGCTCTATACAGGCAAATCTCGCGTGAATTTGATTTGATTGGCTTTTCACCGCGGGGAGCCGGTGCCAGCACGCGTTTATATTGCGGCACTAATGGCTTATTCAATTTTGTAGGCACAGAATCGGACAGAACACCTCGCAATATCAGTGGAATGCTGGGTAACGCCAAGCTCAAAGCACAAGCTTGTGCGCAAAACCCATTAACGCCTTACATCAACACCGACGCTACTGCCCGTGATCTAGATTTATTCCGCCATTTGCTTGGCGATGAAAAACTTAATTATCTTGGGATGTCATATGGAACATGGTTGGGACATTGGTATGCAAGCCTTTTCCCCGAGAGGGTCGGTGCCATGGTGCTATCAGGTGTGGTTGATTTGACGCGCGGCATTGAGGAAACCTTTCTGCAACAACCGATGGGTTTTCAGCGCGCCTTTGAAAACGTGATTGTGCCCTATGCCAAGCGACATTCTTCCCAGTTTTCTATCGATGGTAGCGCGGCTGATTTAGGCACTATTTACCAATCTCTGAGCCCTCGTCCATTCCTTCAGGCATCTGTGGGTGAAGTGATTTCTGAGCAAATGGGCAGTTCATTTCATGCGAGTGATGCCGTGCTGACGATGGTCGCGGCAATATGGCTATTTAATAAACTCGATACCATCATTGCACCCACAGAAATCGAGAAAGAATCATCCCTCCGTTCGGCCATTACAAGCGCAGCTATTGCTCACGAAGTCGTAGATCCGGGTGACTCCGACCCAGACAACACTCTGAATAAACGCGCAAAAACTCTGGCAGGAAAAATTGCAGATCAGTATTTCGGTCGGCTATCTGGGGAACAACAACCGATCTCTTTAGAACCTTATCCAGCCATGAATTTTGTCGTTGTCGCTAACGACAGCCCCATGCGCTTGGGTATTGATGAGTGGATTGCTGCAACCAATTACAACGTTTCAATGTATCCGCTGATTGGTGGGCGTTTCACTGATTGGCCAGGATTGTATTGGCAACCAACTGGCATCGTTCGGCCGCCTCTCAGCAATGCGGCAAGCGCCAAAGGCATTGTCTTGCTACATACTGAAAACGATGCGCGAACGCCGAAGGAAGGCGCAGAGGCATCGCTTCGCATTCTCCCAAATGCAAGCTACATCAGCATTGCCGACGAGTACTGGCATGGCGTAGCGTTGCCGTATGGGCAGCCGTGCGTAGATATCCCTATTGCTAAATATTTCCTTTTTGGAACACAGCCGGCTTCCCGTATCCAATGCAACGGCAACGTCTTACCTTGGGATAAACATTGACGCTCTCTGAATCGACAGACAGGTTGTTGAACAAGTCACTCTCGACTCAACACCCCGGTCTGAGAAAGTCGCTCCAGACTCTGCGCCATCGTCTGCATGCCATGTTGTTGACCTGTCTGCATCACCGACACCAGTTGTGCGGTTTTGTTTTCGCGGATGAGATTGCGCACGGCGGGTGTGCCCACCAGAATTTCGTGAGCGGCAACACGGCCTTTCCCATCACTACGTGGTAATAGCTGCTGCGCCACAACTGCGCGGAGCACATCCGCCAGCAGCGTTCTGGCCAGATCCCGCTCTTCACCGGGGAAGACATCCAGAATCCGTTCTATGGCCTGAGGGGCGGTTGCGGTATGCAGCGTCGCCAGAACCAGGTGGCCGGTTTCGGCAGCCGTGAGTGCCAGGCGGATAGTTTCCAGATCGCGCATTTCTCCCAGCAGAATCACGTCCGGGTCTTCGCGCAACGCGGCTTTGAGGGCATCGGCAAAGCTGGGTGTATCTCGCCCGACTTCCCGTTGCGTAATCAGTGCGCGTTGCGGCTCGTAAACAAACTCCACCGGGTCTTCGATGGTGAGTACATGCTTCGCCTCGTTGCGGTTGATATGCTCGGTCATGGCGGCGAGCGTGGTGCTTTTACCGGAACCCGTCGCGCCCACCACCATTACCAGCCCTTGACTCAGGGCTGCCAGGCTTCGCAGCAGGGGTGGCGCATCAATGCCTTCCAACGTGGGCACCGTCATCGGTACGGGGCGCAAAGCGAGTGCGACGCCGCGCTGCTGACGATAAGCATTTGCCCGGTAACGGCCGAGGCCCGCACCGGATGCGGCAAAGGCAAAGTCACAGGCGGCACCTTCGGCAAAAGCACGGCGCTGCGATTCGGGCAGCACGCTGTCAATGATGCCGCGCACCTGCGCGTTACCCAGCGGTGTGGACTCCAGGATTTGCAGCGCACCCAGTACGCGAACCATGGGCGGCATACCGGCCGATAGATGGATATCCGAGGCGCCGAGATCCCGGGCCTGGATCAATAGACTTTCAAGCATGCGTGCTTTCCTATGATGGGTCGAATCCAAATCGATGGCATTGCTATACTTCGCTAGCCTAACAGTTTGCCGCCTTTCCCGAACACGCCTTGCCATGTTGATAGCAGAAATCACCGCTTTGACCGACCCGAGCCGCACTAACCACGCCACCCGGCTGGCGGAGGTGCAAGCGCGGATTGAAACGGCTGCCGTGCAGGCTGGCCGGCCCGTTGCTGATGTACAGCTGCTGGCTGTCTCGAAAACTTTTCCGCTCAGCGCCGTGGATGCGGTGGCTGCGTGCGGCCAAAAGGCATTTGGCGAAAACTACGCCCAGGAAGGTGTAGAAAAAGCCGCTGCCCGCCCGCAACTGACGTGGCATTTTATCGGCCCGATCCAGAGCAACAAGACGCGAGGCATTGCCGAGCACTTTGCCTGGGTACATACCATTGACCGCCTGAAAATTGCCGAGCGTCTCTCGGCCCAGCGGCCAGCAACGCTACCGCCCTTGCAGGTGTGCGTACAGGTCAATATTTCCGGCGAAGCCAGCAAAAGTGGTTGCGCCCCCCAAGATACGCTGGCCTTGGCACAAGCGGTTGCGGCACTGCCCAACCTGCAGCTACGCGGATTGATGGCGATCCCCGAAGCCACGGACGACACCTCGCTGCAACACCGGCACTTTGCCGCGTTGCGCGATTTGCAAGCCACGCTGAACCAACAGGGCTTATGCCTGAACACCCTGTCCATGGGCATGAGCGACGATCTTGAAGCGGCCATTAGCGAAGGTGCCACGCTGGTCCGCGTGGGCTCGGCCATTTTTGGCAAGCGTTCCTATCCCGATTTGCCCGGAGTCTCTTTATGAAAATTACCTTTCTCGGCGGCGGCAACATGGCCATCGCACTCGTTGGCGGTCTGATGCAGCGAGGCTTTGCGCCACATGATCTGTCGGTGATCGAAATCCTGCCGGATGCACGTACCCGCCTCAGCGAACAATTCGCCATTAATGTGTACGATTCGGCCAGTGCTGAAGCCCTGCAATGCGATGTGCTGGTGCTGGCGGTGAAACCGCAACAGATGCGCGCCGCGCTGAGCAGCCTGCCAGCTGGCGATAAGAAGCCGCTCATCGTGAGCATTGCCGCCGGTCTGCTGGTGGATGATCTATCGCGCTGGATGGGCGGTTATCGCCGTATCGTTCGTGCCATGCCCAACACGCCGGCACTGATCGGCGCCGGTATGACGGGCCTTTACGCAGACCCGTCCGCCAGCCAGGAAGACCGCAACCGGGCCGAAGCCATTCTGGGTGCCGTGGGCGAAACCGTGTGGGTGGCGCGCGAAGGACTGATCGACAGCGTGACCGCGATTTCCGGCAGTGGCCCGGCGTACGTGTTCCTGTTTCTGGAAGCCATGCAGGAAGCCGCCCGCGAATTGGGGCTGTCGGCCGATACAGCACGCACACTGGCCATTCAAACGGTTATTGGCGCTGCACAACTTGCCGAGCAATCCACCGATCCGGTGAGCGTTCTGCGCGAGCGTGTCACCTCGAAGGGCGGCACCACGGAAGCAGCCTTGAAGAAGAAAGCCGAACTCGGCGTCAAGGAAGGCCTGATGGCCGGTATGTATGCAGCGGCTGAACGCAGCCGTGAATTGGGTATCGAGTTAGGACGTGACTGACAACGCGGCCGGTGCGCCAACACCCTGGCTGCAAATCACCGGCAAAGGCGATTTGCAGCTGACGGTGCATGTACAGCCGGGTGCCAAAACCACCTCATGTGCCGGCATTCACGGCGATGCGCTGAAGATCCGTCTGGCCGCCCCGCCGGTGGACGGCAAGGCCAATCAGGCGCTGATCAGCTGGCTCGCCAAAACGCTGGACTGCCCGCAAAGCGCCCTCGAGTTGATTCGAGGGCAGACCTCACGGCGCAAGGTCATCCGTATCTGTGCCGTGCCGTCAGGCGTCGCAGCGCTGATACACGACCTGGCCACCGGCCAGCGTGGTTGATACCCGGCCTTGCAGAGTGCGCCCCAGGAAGGGTGTGAGCTTGCCCGAGCTGCGCAGATCTGCCTCGTTAACGGTCCAGCGGGCTTCGGGATCAAACAGACAGAGATCCGCCCGCTGACCCACCGCAATCTGACCCGCTTCAATGCCGAGAATCGCGGCGGCCTGTGACGTCACCGGCAACAGCGAACGGCGCAGCGGCAGGCTCAGCGCCTCACCCCAGGCCAGCGTGAGCGGCAGCAACAATTCGATCCCTGTCGCACCAGGGGCTGCTTCGGCAAATGGCACGCGCTTCACATCCAGCCCGCGCGGCGTATGCGCCGAGACCACCGCGCTGAGTGTACCTTCAGCCAATCCTAATCGCAGCGCTTCACGATCCGTATAACCACGTAGCGGCGGGTCAAAGCGCGTGAGCGGATCAAAGTAGCCGATGTCCTGCTCGTAAAGATGCAGGGCGTGCACCGCCACATCCCCCGTCACCGGCAAGCCGGCGTCACGCGCATCGCGCAACAGGGCAACGCCTTCGGCCGAGCTGATCTGCGTGAAATGCACGCGAGCACCCGTGGCTTTGGCGAGTGCCAGCACGGTTTGCATGGCCAGCGTTTCTGCGGCGACTGGAATCGCGGCCAAGCCCAGACGAGAGGCCAGCGCACTGTCGTGGGCAATGCCGTCCTTGCTCAGATGAAACTCTGCCGGCTGGAGCCAGACCGGTACGTCGCACGATGCGGCGTACTGCAATGCACGCCAGAGCACCCGCGTATCCGCCGGCAAGCCACGGCCTTGCGAAACGGCAATGCAGCCCGCGTCGCGCAACAGGCTCATTTCGGCCAGCATGGCACCTTCCAGCCCCTGGGTCATGGCACCGACCGGAAGCACACGCACCTGCGACACGTCTTCGGCATGACGCACAATGCGCTCTGCCAGTTCCGGCTCGTCAATAATCGGTGACACATCCGGCGGGCATGCCAGCGTGGTCACCCCACCGGCTACCGCGGCATCCAGTTCTGCATCAATATTGCCGGCCACACGGGCCGACAGATCAACCAGACCCGGTGCAACGACCAGGCCCTTGGCATCAACCACCTGCGCGGCGGTAAAGCCAGCGGGTGTCTGACCGATGCCGGCAATGGCACCGTCGGCGATAAAGATCGAGACCTGCTCATCAAACTGAGAGGCCGGATCCACAACACGACCGCCGCGGATTTCAATCGTTTGCTGAGGATTCAACGTGCTCATGCGCCACCTCCTGCCAGTACGCTCATGACCGCCATACGCATGGCGATACCAAAGGTGACCTGCGGCAGAATTACTGCACGCGGGCTATCGGCGACGGCCGAATCAATTTCTACACCCCGGTTCATCGGCCCCGGATGCATCACGATGGCATCGGGCTTGGCCGCCTTGAGACGCTCGTGGGTCAACCCGTAACGGTCGTGAAACTCGGTGGCGGAGGGCAACAACGCACCACTCATGCGCTCGCGCTGCAGGCGCAAAGCAATGACGACATCACAATCTTTGAGACCGGTGTTCAGGTCACGATGCACTTCCACACCCAGCGATTCGATATCGGTCGGGATCAATGTCTGCGGGCCAATCACGCGGATGGATGCCGCGCCCAATGTCTTGAGCGCATGGATATCTGAACGGGCCACACGCGAATGCAGAATATCGCCGATCAGCGCGACCTTGAGCCCTTCGAAACCGCCCTTGTAGTGCCGGATGGTGTACATGTCGAGCAGACCCTGCGTCGGGTGGCCATGGCGACCATCGCCGGCATTGATGACGTGAATATCCGTCCGGCCCGTGCGGCGCAGATGATCCACGATCAGATGCGGTGCCCCGCTGGATTCGTGACGTACGACAAACATATCGGCGTGCATAGCGCAGAGGTTATCCACGGTGTCGAGCAGCGTCTCGCCCTTCGCCGTCGACGAGGTCGACATATTCAGGTTGATAACATCGGCTGACAGTCGCTTGGCGGCGATTTCGAAGGTCGTGCGGGTGCGCGTGGAGTTTTCAAAGAAGAGGTTGAATACGCTCTTGCCGCGCAGCAGCGGTACTTTTTTGACATCCCGATCAGACACGCCCAGAAAGCTGGCGCCGGTATCGAGCAGCCGCGTTAGCTGTTCACGGGAAAGCCCTTCCGTGGAGAGCAGGTGTATCAGATTGCCCTCGGCATCCAGTTGCGGATCAAGCATCATCAAGACTCCAGGTCAGGCGTCCATCGGGATCATTGGCCGGATTGCGCGCCAGCACGAGACTGGCATCGCCGGGCAGACTCACCGACCAGACACAAAAATCGGGGGCAATCGGCAACTGGCGTTCACCGCGATCCGCCAGGACTGCCAGCTTGACGCTGGCCGGGCGCCCATAGTCAAACAGTTCGTTCAATGCCGCCCGCGTGGTGCGGCCGGTGTAGAGCACGTCATCCACCAGAATCACCGGCTTGCCGACGATATCGACGGGGACGGTCGTCGGCTGCACATTCGGGCTCAGACCCCGCTCATTAAAGTCATCGCGGTAAAACGAGATATCCACACTCCCCACCGGGGGGTGGGTAGGCAACAATTGCGACAGACGCTCGGCAATCCAGACGCCCCCGGTAAAAACACCGATCAACACGGTCTCCGGCGCACGTTCGAACACCGGTTGTAACTGTTCGGCCAGAGCAGCAATCTGCTGCTCGGCATCGGGGAGCGTTTTCAAATCAGGCATGCAAGCCTCCGGCGGCATGATGGGTTTGGGCAGCGTGCTGATCCAGCCACTGCTGCAAAAGAATCTGTGCAGCGACCGCATCAACGTGCTGCCGGGCACTACGGGCCGACTGCCCTGCCTGCTGCAGGCGCTGCTCGGCCTCGGCCGAGCTCAGTCGTTCATCAACCCAGGTCACCGGCAGGTTGAACCGGCCGTGCAGCTGATTGCCGAAACGCCGGCAACGCTGAGTCATCTCATGTTCGGTGCCATCCAGATAAGTCGGCAGGCCGACCACCAGGTGTTTCGGTTGCCATTCGGCCAGCAACGTACCGATCTGTTCAAAGCGTTGCGCGACCGGCTCGCTGGCAACGAGCGTTAGCGGATGCGCCAGGCCGGTCAGCGTTTCGCCGACGGCAACCCCAATGCGCACGGTGCCGAAATCAAAGCCCATCACCGTGCCCTCAGGCATGACCGGCCACATCAGACAGTCGGTCGAACGCAATACCCAGTTTCGCCAGGGCGGCAGGCAGGCGCTCTTCGTACGGCAGATCAAAGAGGATCTCGTCGTCCGCCGGGACACTGAGCCAGGCATTCTGGAGAATCTCGTTATCGAGCTGACCCGGCACCCATCCGGCATAACCCAATGCCACCAGCATGGCATTGGGTGCCGTCTCGCCACCGACCGATTCCAGGATATCTTTGGAGCTGGTCAGCGCGATTTGATCGGTAATCTTCATGGTCGACTGCCATGGCTTGGCCGGTTTGTGCAGCACAAAGGCGCGATCCAGTTGGACCGGACCACCAAACATCACGGGTTGACCGGCCAGTTCGGCATCGGGATGCGCCAGTTCGACGCGCTCGAACAGCGAGGCCAGACTCATATCCGTGGGTTTGTTCACCACCAGCCCCATCGCGCCCTGCTCAGAATGCTCACACAGATAAATCAGGCTGCGGCTGAAGCGTGGATCCGACATACCAGGCATGGCCACCAGAAAATGTCCACGCAGCCAGGTGGCATTTTCTGCCAGGCCCGACGCCTTGGGTGCCTCTGATTCGCCTGAGGGTACGCGGGAAGCGGTCATATCGCGTATTCTACCGCAAATGCACACTCAAACACCTGACGATCAAGCCGCCCTGGTCTGGCTCCGGCGCGACCTGCGCGTGGATGACCATGCCGCGCTTTACTACGCGCTCAAGCACCATTACCGCGTCTATGTCGCCTTCATTTTTGACCGCGACATTCTGGATGGGCTGCCCCGGCAGGATCGCCGAGTCGAGTTTATTCGTGAGTCACTGGTTGAGTTAGACCAGCAGTTGCAAGCACATGGCGGTGCCCTGATTGTGCGTCATGACCGGCCACGCCAGGCCATTCCGGCCCTGGCCCGGGAACTGGGGGTGAGCGCCGTCTACAGCAACCGGGATTACGAACCGGCGGCTGTACTCCGTGACCGCGATGTCGCGGCGACCCTCTCCCTGGCGGGCATTGATTTTCACAGCTACAAAGATCAGTGCATTTTCGAGCAGGATGAAGTGCTCACCCAGATGGGCAGGCCCTTCACCGTATTCACGCCTTACAAAAACGCCTGGTATAAAAAAGCGGCGCTATCGGAGACGGATTACTTTGTCCGCGCTTACCCGGTATCGCGCTACCTGCAGCATCTGGCCGCCTCACCGCTGGCCACCGGGATCCCCTCCCTGGCCGAGATCGGCTTTGAACACACGGATCTACAGAGGATCGGCATTACCCCCGGCACACGCGGTGGCCGAGACCGGGTAGAAGATTTCTTCACACGCATTGATCGGTACAAAGAGGCGCGTGACTTTCCGGCCGTGAAAGGCGTGTCCTACCTGTCGGTTCATTTACGTTTCGGCACCGTATCCATTCGCGAACTGGCGGCGCGCGCCTGGCGCGAAGGAGGCGATGGCGCACTGGGCTGGCTCAATGAACTGATCTGGCGTGATTTCTATTTTGCCATCCTGCATCACTTTCCCCATACCATCGGCCACGCTTTCAAACCGGCTTTTGATGCCGTGCCATGGGATAACGAACCGACATGGCATCGCGCCTGGTGCGAGGGTCGCACCGGCTACCCGCTGGTGGATGCTGCCCAGCGCCAACTGGCACAAACGGGCTGGATGCATAACCGCCTGCGCATGGTCAGTGCCTCGTTCTACACCAAGGACCTGGGGCTGGATTGGCGGGCCGGTGAAGCCTGGTTCTCCGAATGGCTGCTCGACTTTGATCTCTCGGCCAACAATGGCGGCTGGCAGTGGTCTGCCTCCACCGGCTGCGATGCCCAGCCCTGGTTCCGGATTTTTAACCCGGTCACCCAATCCGAACGCTTCGACCCCAAGGGCAAATTCATCCGCCGCTATGTACCGGAGTTGACCCACGTCCCGGATAAATACATTCACGCCCCCTGGACCATGCCAGCCGAAATGCAAGCTAACTGTGGCGTATTGATCGGGCGTGACTACCCGGCGCCCGTGGTGGACCATGCCGAAGCCCGACAACGCACCCTGGCCCGTTTCAAGTCAGCCACCGGCGAGGCTGAGGACATAAAAAAACCGGGGTAACCCGGTTTTGTCGCCATTGCAGTATTCAACCGACTTCAGATATCCGCAATGCGGGTCAGCAGCTCGTTGTCGGTCACTGGCTTGACCAGATAATCAATCGCCCCCTGACGCAGGCCCCACACCTTATCCGTATCCTGCCCTTTATTAGAAATCAGAATCACCGGAATACGGGCAATACGATCATCATCGCTGCGCGTCAGCGCACGCGTTGCCTGATAACCGTTGAGGCCCGGCATCACCACTTCCATCAGAATCAGGTCGGGCGTTTCGCGGCGGGCGACCGCCAAGCCCTCTTCACCATCGCCCGCGACGAGCACCTGATAACCCGCTGCTGACAGTACACCACTGAGCTGTGCCCGCTCAATCGGTGAGGGTTCCACCACCAGTATTGTTTGTATAGTCACCTGGGGCTCCCTCGTCGTCTCTGATCAGAGCTCGATCATCTCGAAGTCTTCTTTACGCAGTCCACATTCCGGGCAAACCCAGTTCATGGGGACATCTGCCCAGAGCGTGCCCGGCGCAATGCCATCTTCCGGCAGCCCGGTTTCTTCGTCGTAAATAAACCCACAGCCCAGACACATCCAGGACTTGAAAGACTGACCGCTCATGGTAAAACCCTAGGCAAGAAGTAATGCGACGGATTGATACAATGCTGTCATGCTAACCGATGCCGTACCCTGCTGTCATCACGTTGTCATGATTATTAACAACGGTTTTGTTGATTTATTTCATTGTCTAATCTCAGCCTGTTCATAGTGCCCGATTCCTTTACCTTTCCCAGTTTTGTCTATGCTGTCACGCCTGACCAGCCCGACACCGCTGTACTGCTTGCCCAAGTAACAGCGGCGCTGCAGGGCGGCGTTCGTCTGGTGCAATACCGTGACAAGATCAGCGCCATGCCGGAAAAGCTGCAACGGGCCCGACGTCTGAAGCAGCGATGTCAGGCACACGGCGCCCTTCTGCTGATCAATGACGATATCGTTCTGGCCATCGCGGTGCAGGCCGATGGCGTCCATCTGGGTGCCTCGGATGGCAGCCTCCGCGATGCACGCCGTCTGCTACCGGCAAAGACCATTATTGGTGCATCCTGCTATAACGATCTGGGCCTCGCCCACCAGGCATTGGCAGACGGTGCCAGCTACGTGGCCTTTGGTGCCTGTTTTGCCTCAACAACCAAACCCGCCGCCCGCCGTGTGTCACCGACCCAACTGGCAATGTTCCGTCAGGCACTCGGCTCGCAGGTCGCCATCTGCGGCATCGGCGGCATCACCCTCGACAATGTGGCTCAACTGGACGACCAGGTTGATGCCGTCGCATTGATCTCCGAGCTTTTCGGCACCCCGGAAGCACCCGCTTCCCCTGACCAGATACGGCATCGTGTGAGCCAGTTTCTGGCCGAACCGATCCCCACTTAAGCATTGATTCCTGACCTTTCCTTTTGAGTCCTCATCATGACCAGCCGTAACGAACAACTCTTCGCCGCCGCCCAACGCCATATTCCGGGCGGGGTTAATTCCCCGGTTCGCGCCTTTCGCGGTGTGGGCGGTACGCCCCGCTTTTTTGCTTCGGGCAAAGGCGCTCGTGTCACGGATGCCGATGGCAAGGTCTACATTGATTATGTGGGCTCCTGGGGGCCGCTGATTCTGGGCCATGCCGATCCGGACGTGCTGGACGCTGTGCAAACCACGGCCGCCCGTGGCCTGACCTTTGGCGCCCCGACCGGTGCCGAAGTCGAGATTGCCGACCTACTCTGCGAGCTGCTGCCCTCACTGGAAATGGTGCGCCTCGTGTCTTCAGGCACCGAAGCCACCATGAGCGCCATTCGCCTGGCACGCGGCTTTACCGGCCGCGACCTGATCATCAAGTTTGAAGGTTGCTACCACGGCCATGCTGATAGCCTGCTGGTCAAAGCGGGCTCCGGCCTGCTCACTTTCGGCAACCCGTCATCGGGCGGCGTGCCGGCCGATGTGGCCGCGCATACGCTGGTGCTACCTTATAACGACATTGCCGCCTTCAACGAGGCACTGGATCAATACGCCGACAAACTGGCGGCCGTGATCGTTGAGCCGATTGCCGGCAATATGAATCTGGTGGATCCGGGCAAAGCCTTTCTGCAAGCGCTGCGCGATGGTTGCACCCGCACCGGTGCCGTGCTGATCTTTGACGAAGTGATGACGGGCTTCCGCGTGGGTCTACAGGGGGTGCAAGGTCACTATGGCATCACCCCGGATCTGACCACCCTAGGCAAGATCGTCGGCGGTGGCATGCCGCTGGCTGCCTTTGGTGGCCGCAAAGACATTCTCACGTGTCTGGCGCCGCTCGGCCCGGTCTATCAGGCCGGTACGCTGTCGGGCAACCCGGTGGCCGTTGCCGCAGGCCTTACGACACTCAAGAAACTGCGCGCACCGGGTTTCTACGAAAGCTTGGCCGAGCGTACCCGTCAGCTCACCGATGGCCTGACGGCCGCCGCCCGCAAGCATGGCGTGGCATTCTCGGCCAATGCCGTTGGTGGCATGTTCGGGCTGTATTTCCGCGAATCGGTACCGAACAACTATGCCGAAGTCATGGAAGCCGATACGGCAAAGTTCAACCGCTTCTTCCACGCCATGCTTGATGTGGCAGGTGAGGGGCACTACTTTGCCCCTTCGGCCTTTGAAGCCGGCTTCGTGAGTGCCACGCACACCTCGGCAGACATTGAAAAGACCATTGCCGCCGCTGACGCCATTTTTGCCCAGCTCAAGGCCTAAATCGGTTTTTGCCTCCCCTCGCTTGCAGTTCGCGGGGTTTTCCTTTAATTTCAACCTCCTGTGCGGCCAACATCCGGTTGGCTGCTTTCTGATCGTTAGGGGTGCCCGCAATTTGGGCTGAGAGAGACCCTTGGCACCTGATCCGGTTAATACCGGCGTAGGGAAACGAATGATTCTTGATTTGATGACTGCCATTGCCACACCCGACCCTCGCGATAGCGAAGGCGCGGGCAAGGCATGTCGTCTATTTGTCGGCGCACCCCCTAAGGTGCTATCGATCGCTGGCATCGACCCGAGCGGTGGCGCCGGGTTGCTGGCCGATATTAAAACCTTCACCGCGCTCGGTGCTTATGGCTGCGGCGTCGTTGCGGGGCTCACGGCACAGAGCACGCAGGGCGTCACTGCCGTACAACTGCCTTCGGCAGAATTCATCGGTGCACAACTTGATACGCTGCTCGCCGATGTTGAGATCAGCGCCGTAAAGACCGGCATGCTCGGCCAGGCTGCCAACGTACAAGCGGTTGCCGAAAAGTTAGCAAAACACCAACAAGATAATCTGGTGCTCGACCCGGTGATGATCGCCAAGAGCGGCGACGCGCTCTTGAATAAAGAGGCCACTGGGCTGTTGCGCGACGCGCTTGTACCGCTCGCCCGCGTGCTAACGCCCAACTTGCCGGAGGCCGGCGCGCTGCTCGACGAACGCGGCCCGGAAACGATTAAAGAAATGACGCGCAGCTGCGAACGTCTGCACCGATTGCTTAAGCAAGAAGAGAACCGCTGGATTCTGCTCAAAGGCGGCCATCTGCCCGGTGGCGAACTCATCGATCTACTCTACGATGGTGACCGCATGATCGAACTGCGTGCCGAACGTTTCGATACGCGCCACACGCACGGCACCGGCTGCGCGCTATCGGCGGCCATCACCGCATTAATCCCGCAATGCCCGGACATCCCGACTGCGGTGACTCACGCCCATGCCTGGCTGCAGCAGGCCATTCGTCGCGCCGACGAATTACACATCAGCCGTACACCACAGACCGGCCACGGCCCCGTTCACCATACCCATGCGTTATGCATCGCGCAGTAACTTAACAACAAACAAACTCACAGAGAATCAATAAGGACGACTCATGAACGCCAAACAACCTTTCGTTGCCAACCAGGCCCACGTCGACGAAGCTGCGATTGCGCCGCTACCGAATTCACGCAAGGTCTATATCGAAGGCTCGCGCCCGGACATCCAGGTGCCGATGCGGGAGATCTCGCAGTCCGACACCCCAACGGGCATGGGTGGCGAGAAAAACCCACCGATCTATGTGTATGACTGCTCCGGCCCCTACACCGACCCGGCGGCCAAGATCGATATCCGCGCCGGCCTGCCGGCACTGCGCCAACAATGGATTGAAGAACGTGGCGACACCGAAGTGCTCGATGGCCTGACTTCCGACTTTGGCCGTCAACGCGCCGACGACAAAGCACTCGACGAACTGCGCTTTCCCGGCCTGCACCGCAAACCACGCCGCGCCAAAGCCGGTACCAATGTCACGCAGATGCACTATGCGCGCCAGGGCATCATCACGCCGGAGATGGAATACATCGCCATTCGTGAGAACCTGCAACGCGAACAGTATCTGGCCGACCTGAAAAACAGCGGCCCGCAAGGCGAGCGCCTGGCCAAACTCCTCGGTCGCCAGCACCCCGGCCAGAATTACGGCGCCTCGATTCCGCAAGTCATTACCCCGGAATTCGTGCGTGACGAAATCGCCCGTGGCCGCGCCATCATTCCGAACAACATCAACCACCCGGAAAGCGAACCGATGATCATCGGCCGTAACTTCCTGGTGAAGATCAACGCCAACATCGGTAACTCGGCACTTGGTTCTTCGATCAGCGAAGAAGTCGACAAGATGACCTGGTCGATCCGCTGGGGCGGCGACACGGTCATGGATCTATCGACCGGCAAGAACATTCACGAAACGCGCGAGTGGATCATCCGCAACTCACCGGTGCCGATCGGCACCGTGCCCATCTACCAGGCCCTGGAAAAGGTCGATGGCAAGGCGGAAGACCTGACCTGGGAACTGTTCCGCGACACACTCATCGAGCAAGCCGAGCAAGGCGTCGATTACTTCACCATTCATGCCGGCGTGCTGCTGCGCTATATCCCGATGACCGCCAACCGCATGACCGGCATCGTCTCGCGCGGCGGTTCGATCATGGCCAAGTGGTGTCTGGCGCATCACAAGGAAAGCTTCCTCTACACGCATTTCGAAGAGATCTGCGAAATCATGAAGGCCTACGATGTGGCCTTCTCTCTGGGCGATGGCCTGCGCCCCGGCTCGATCTACGATGCCAACGATGATGCACAACTCGGCGAACTGAAGACGCTGGGTGAACTGACCCAGATCGCCTGGAAGCACGATGTCCAGGTGATGATCGAAGGACCGGGCCATGTGCCGATGCAGCTGATCAAAGAAAACATGGATCTGCAGCTGGAATGGTGTGATGAAGCGCCGTTCTACACACTTGGCCCGCTGACCACGGATATCGCACCGGGTTACGACCACATCACCAGCGGCATCGGTGCCGCCATGATCGGCTGGTATGGCACAGCCATGCTCTGCTACGTGACGCCGAAGGAACACCTAGGCCTGCCTGATAAGGACGACGTTAAGGAAGGCATCATCACCTACAAGCTGGCGGCCCATGCGGCCGACCTGGCCAAGGGGCATCCCGGTGCCCAGATCCGCGATAACGCGCTGTCGAAGGCACGTTACGAGTTCCGCTGGGATGACCAGTTCAACCTGGGGCTCGACCCGGACAAGGCGCGCGAGTTCCACGATGAAACGCTACCGAAGGAATCGGCCAAGGTCGCCCACTTCTGTTCGATGTGCGGCCCACATTTCTGTTCGATGAAGATCACGCAGGATGTGCGCGATTACGCTGCCCAACAGGGTCTTGCAGAAAATGAGGCCTTAGAAAAAGGCATGGAAGCCAAAGCCATCGAGTTTGTAAAAACCGGTGCCGAGGTTTACCGGAAAGTCTAAGAAGGACTCTGGGGCGGGATCCCGGCAGCTCACCTAAGGCTGTCTTAATCCCGTCCCGTATAATCACGAAAATTCTTTACGGATCATCATCTTGCGCTGGTTCAATAAACTTCTGGTCACTCTGGCACTGCTCACCGTCATCGGCTTCAGCCTGGGCGGTGTGCTGGTCGCCTTCGCCTACCCGCAGCTGCCATCGCTCGATGTGCTGACGGACTACCGTCCGAAAGTCCCGCTGCGGGTGTACACCTCGGATGGTGCACTGATTGGTGAGTTCGGCGAGGAGCGCCGCCAGGTGGTAAAGATCAATCAGGTGCCGGAAGTGATGAAACAGGCCATTCTGGCCGCCGAAGATGACCGTTTCTATCAGCATTCGGGCGTGGATGTGTTCGGTTTTGCGCGGGCAGCGGCCGCCAACCTGGTCTCCGGCGGCAAGAAGCAAGGCGCCTCCACCATCACCATGCAGGTGGCGCGTAATTTCTTCCTGTCTTCAGAAAAAACGGTCACCCGCAAACTCTACGAAGTGCTGCTGGCGCTGAAAATCGAGAAGAACCTCACCAAAGACCAGATTCTGGAGCTCTACATCAACCAGATCTACCTCGGCCAGCGCGCTTATGGCTTTGCCTCGGCCGCCCAGATCTACTTTGGCAAAAGCCTGGATCAACTGACACCCGCCGAAGCCGCCATGCTGGCTGGCTTACCCAAAGCCCCTTCGGCCTATAACCCGGTGGTAAACCCAAAGCGTGCCAAGATTCGCCAGCAGTATGTGCTGCGCCGAATGCATGATCTGAAGTACTTGTCGGATGCGCAGTACGAAACCGCCCTGAACGAACAGATGAATGTCAAACGTCATGCCAACGAGTTTGCTGTTCATGCCGACTATGTGGCCGAAATGGCACGGCAGATGGCCAACGATCTGTTCCCACAGGATATTTACACGCGCGGTCTGACCGTCATCACCACGGTCAAGAAGGCCGACCAGGAAGCCGCCTACAAGGCCATGCGCAATGGCGTGCTGGCCTATGACAAACGTCATGGCTACCGTGGGGCCGAAGGCTTTGTCGATCTCTCGAAGCTCAAAAACGAAGATGATGATGTCGATGATCTGCTCTCGAACTACCCGGATTCCGACCTGCTGAAGCCCGCTGTCATTCTGGCACTCGACCCGCAGAAGATTCGTCTCGCCGTGCGTGGCGGCGACCCGATGATTCTGACCGGCGATCAGATCAAGATTGCGCAATCGATGATGGGCGAAAAAGCCCCAACCAACAAACGCCTGCGCCCCGGTGCCGTGGTGCGCGTGATCAAGGATGACAAGGGTGTGTGGCAGCTCAGCCAGCTGCCGGAAGTCCAGGCCGGCTATGTGGCCATGGCACCGAAAGACGGTGCCGTACTGGCCCTGGTAGGAGGTTTTGACTACACCCTGAATAAATACAACCACATTACCCAGGCATGGCGTCAACCGGGCTCGTCGTTTAAGCCCTTCATTTATTCTGCCGCGCTGGAAAAGGGCTTTACACCGGCCAGCATTGTGGAAGACAGCCCGATCACCATCGGCTCGGCGGAAACCGGTTCTACTGCATGGACCCCGAAAAACTACGACGGCAAGTACGAAGGGCCGATGCGGTTACGTACGGCTCTGGCCAAGTCTAAGAACATGGTATCGATTCGCATCCTGCAGGCCTCCGGCGTCAAATACGCTCAGGAATATGTGACCCGCTTCGGTTTTGATGCAGAAAAACATCCGCCCTACCTCACTATGGCGCTGGGTGCCGGTTCGGTCACGCCGTGGCAGATGGCACGCGCCTATAGCGTGTTCGCCAATGGCGGCTATCTGGTCAACCCTTACATCGTGCAGGAGATCCGCGATGAAAAGGGTACGGTCGTCGCTCAAGCGCAACCTGTGATCGCCGGCGATACGGCACCGCGCGTGATTGAAGCGCGTAACGCCTTCGTGATGGACAGCATGCTGCGTGACGTCACCATCTACGGGACCGCTGCTAAAGCTTCCGCGCAATTGAAGCGTACCGACCTGGCGGGTAAAACCGGGACCACCAACGAGCATGTGGATGCCTGGTTCTGTGGTTATCAGATCACGGCCGCCGGCTGTGCTTGGATGGGCTTTGACCAACCCCGCAACCTGGGTAACGGCGAAACCGGTGGCGCAGCCGCATTGCCCATGTGGATTGGTGCTATGGAAACCGCGCTACAGGGCGTCCCCCAGGGCACACTGCCTCCACCAGAGGATGTGGTGGCGGTTGATGTCACCAGCAACCGCAAGGGTGCCACCAAGGAATACTTCTTCAAGGGCAGTGTACCGGCAAGCATCGACCCGGAACCCGCCGACACCGGCGGCAATCCGGTCGATTAACCAACGCCGACTGGATCCATCACTCACAGGCCAGGCTCAGCGTAGTTGCAGCGAGACCTGGCCTTGTTGTTGGAGTATCTCCACCAGACGCGCAAACAAGGGCTCTCCCGTGCGGGTATCCACCCAGCCCAATGCCTCGTCATAACGGAAGTGAAATCCGCCGGAGCGCGCCGCCACCCAGATCTCCCGGGCAATGACATGCGGGCTGACTATCACCTTGCTGCCGTCGGCACATTCGATTTCAAGAATGCCGCCCTGCATTTCGAAATCGACGTCGGCACCATCATCTGCAGCGTGTTCGACAGCTGTCTCAATCTGCAGCAATGTTTGCTGACAACGGTTCAAAAAGCTTTTTTCATCCATGGTGACGTTCCGGCCGGGTGATTCCTGAAGCGGTCATTCTAGCGGGTTCGCGTCACCCTGCGTGATAACATCATGCTATGAAGATGCCCCTGTCAATTTACTCAAATGGTCGAATCTGCTCGATGCACGTAGCACACCTGTTGACCGCAGCCCTGTTCGCCACATCACTAGCAGCATGCGGCATCAAGGGTGGCCTCTATTTGGCGCCCAATCAGCTGCCCACCGCCAAGCCACCTGCCGGCGCCGAAGGCAGCCAGCCGAACCCGGACCCGGCTATCACCCCGAGCATTGCCGCAGAATCACTACGCAACCCCAGCACCGACTCGCCTGCCCAGATGCTGGCGAATTAAGATTACTGATCCAGACTGAAATTACCGCTTATGTCGCAACGTCATTTTCCGCACAGCCGCCACCTGAACGACCAGCACCAGACCCTGCACTTTGAAGGCTGCAATCTGCAAGCCATCGCCAATGAGGTCGGCACACCGGCCTATGTGTATTCTCGTGCGGCGCTCACCGATGCCTACAACGCCTTCGCCGAAACGCTTGCAGTGCACCCGGCGGGCAAAGAGGGTCTGGTCTGCTTTGCCGTCAAAGCCAATAGCAATTTAGGCGTATTGAGCCTGTTTGCGCAATTGGGCTCAGGCTTCGACATCGTTTCCGGCGGCGAGCTGGCCCGCGTACTGGCAGCCGGCGGCAACCCGAAGAAAGTGGTGTTCTCCGGTGTCGGCAAGACCGAAGCAGAAATGGTCGCCGCGCTGGAAGCAGGCATCCTCTGCTTCAACGTCGAATCGGCCAGCGAACTGGATCGTCTGGCGGCCGTTGCCGCCCGCGTCGGCAAGCGCGCGCCAATCAGCCTGCGCGTGAACCCGGATGTGGATGCCAAAACGCACCCCTATATTTCGACGGGCCTCAAAGAAAACAAGTTCGGTGTCCCCATCGCTGATGCGTTGGCGCTCTACCGTCATGCCGCATCCCTGCCGTTCATTGACGTGACAGGCATCGATTGCCATATCGGTTCACAGTTGCTCGATCCGTCGCCCTTTGTGGAAGCCCTGGAACGCATTCTGCCGCTGGTCGACACCCTCAAGGCCGAAGGCATTCATCTGCACCACATTGATCTGGGGGGTGGTCTTGGCATTTACTACCATGAAGGCCAGACGGAGCCGGTGGTCGCCGACTACCTGCGTCCCCTGCTGGATCGACTGACCGGCCGTGGCCTGCGCGTCCTGCTGGAACCGGGCCGTCGCCTGGTCGGCAACGCCGGCGTCCTGTTGACCAAGGTGGAATACCTCAAGCACGGCGAAGACAAGCATTTCGCCATTGTCGACGCTGCCATGAACGATCTCGCCCGTCCGGCACTCTACGAAGCCTGGCATGACATTGTTGCCGTCAAACCCCACAACTGCGAAGCACGCACGTATGACATCGTGGGTCCGGTCTGTGAAACGGGCGACTTCCTGGGCCAGGCTCGGCCGCTGGCACTACAGCAAGGGGACCTGCTCGCCGTGCTGTCGGCCGGTGCCTACGGCATGGTCATGAGCTCGAACTACAATACGCGTCCGCGTGCCGCGGAGATTCTGGTGGATGGCAATAAAACACACTTGGTGCGCGCCCGCGAAACCGTCGAAAGCCTTTACGCCGGCGAGCAGACCATCACGCTTTAACGCGGCAGAACGATCAGCAGGGCCAGCGGGATAAACAACAAGCCGGCGATATTGCCAATCATCACGATGGAGGCCACTTTTTGTGGCTCCTGGTGATAACGCTCGGCAAACATGTAGTTCAGTACCGCGGGCGGCAGTGAACCAAACAGAATCAGCTGGGCAATAAAGGCATCCGACAGACCCAGCAACCAGCCAATCAGCGCTGCGGTGCCCATGCCTGCCACCGGACGGACGATGGCCGACACCATGGCAGCCTTGCTTTCCGAAAACTTGACGTCGCACAGACGCACACCCAGCGCAAAGAGCATCAGCGGCACCGAAATATCGCCCAGCATCTTCAAGGCAAACATCAACGGTTGCCACAGATGAATCTGCAGGATGTTAAAAGTCAGCCCCAGCACGGCTGCCTGAATCATCGGAATCTTCCAGACATCACTGATGCGGGCCTCGGGATTCAGGATCCAGGGGCCAATAACGAAGTGAATGGTATTGGACACCAGAAACAGCACCACCGCCGCCGCCATACCTTCCTTGCCAAAGGCCAGCAGCGCCAGCGGAATACCCAGATTACCACTGTTGTTGATCATGATCGGCAGGCCCACGGTTTTAGGGGCCTCATGCAGGCTCCGTGCCGTTAGATAGCCGATCAGGCCGCAGGCAAAAATCGAAATCGCCGCACCCGCTGCCAGCCAGACATATTCGCGGATGTGGAAGTCGCCGCCCGCCATGACGGTAAACACCATGGCCGGCGTGAAGTAATCCATATTCAAGCGGTTGGCTACCACCATTTCCGGCTTGTTCTTTCGCCCCGCCCAGAAGCCGACCATCACCACGGCGATGACCGGAAAGATCACTTCGAGAATTCGAACAAAGAGTTCCATAAGACTTCAGACCAGAGATGAAGACAGGCGGCGTTCGCGGCGCCAACTGACAAACGACAATAAGAGCAGCCCTAAACCAATCAACAGGATACCTGCAATTTCAAAGCTGCTGAACGCCTCATTCAGCACCAGCCTGGAGCAAATGATGGCAATGACCGGAGTCCCTAAAACTAGAAGACTCGCTTCCCACGCCGGCACACGATCCAGAATTGATGTCCATAACCACCAGCAGAAAGCGGTGCTAATGAATGACAAAACTGTCAGAATCACGAAAAATTCAGGTGCCCAACGTACCGTTGGCTCATTGGCGATTGCGGCAATCACGCCCAGAGGAATGCAGCCAATCAGGTTGGACCATGCCGTCAGTGCGAGCAAACTGACCCGTGTGTGACGACGGAGTTTCTTGACCAGCACTGTCCCCATCGCCCAAAAGATGGCTGCACCAATCGCCAAGGCGTTGCTCAACCAGTCCGATTGTAAATGCCAAGGTTCGATGATGAAAAAAAGTCCGATTAATATGCCGAACACTGCAAACCATTGCCCGCCACGCACACGTTCTCCCAGCAGAGGCCAAGCCAGAAATAATGTCCAAATCGGCATGGTGTAAACCAGCACGGCTGTTTTGCCGGCAGCACCATAGTTGAGGCTCAATGTTTGCAGCAACATGAAACAGACGACCTGGCACAGACTGATCAGCAGCACCTCGCGCGCCATCGGCAAAGCCATCGGTTGACGCATCAGGCGCAGCGCGACGAAGAGCGCCAGGGCACCACCGAAAACGCGCATAAAGGTCATGGTCAGTGGCGGCGCAAAATCCAAGGCTTGCTTGGCAAGCACCCAGGTGTAGCCCCAGAGCAGAGAAAGCACCACGATACCCGCGGCTGACCAGAGCCTGGCTCTGGCAGTGGCGTCAACAGAGGTTCGCATTAGCTTGCTTCGACGAGCAACCCTTTCAGATACTCCCCTTCCGGCGCAGCCAGACCAACGGGGTGATCACTCGACGCCATCAGGCGCCGCAAAATACGCGCATCTCTTCCCGCATCAGAGGCGGCACTCGCAACAATCTTCTGGAAAAGCTCCAAACCGATGCCGCCCGAGCAAGAGTAGGTCATCATCAGCCCTCCCGGTGCTAGCAATTTGAATCCGAACAGATTAATGTCCTTATAGGCGCGAGCGGCCTGATCGGCATGGGCTGCCGAAGGTGCAAACTTCGGTGGATCCAGAACAATGAGGTCAAACTTCTCACCGGCCTTGTGATAATCGCGCAGCGCCTGAAAGACATCGGCATCACGCCACTCAGCAAGGCTGGCATCCAGATGCGGATTCATCGCGAGATTGGCTTTGGCCTGCTCAAGCGCCGGCCCAGATGAATCAATCGACATCACAGAGCTCGCACCACCCGCTAGCGCCTGCAAGGAAAATCCACCCGTATAGCAAAAGCAATTGAGCACACGACGATTCTTGGCCAGCGCACGCAGCATGAGGCGATTATCGCGCTGATCCAGATAGAACCCGGTCTTGTGACCGCTAATCACATCCACACCAAAGCGCACACCGTGCTCATCGATCTGCGGAAAGGCGTTAGCGGGGACGTCATTCAACCCTTTGGCAGCAATCCAGCCGGTCACAGGTTCCAAGCCTTCCAGCTTACGCACATCGGAATCCGAGCGTTCATAAATCTGCTTGCACCCGGCGGCCTGCACAATGCCAGCCACAATCGCGTCGCGCCAGGCATCGGCCCCGGCACTGGTGAGCTGTAGCACCACCGTATCGCCATAGCGGTCGGCAATAACGCCCGGCAAACCATCGGCTTCGCCATGAATCAGCCGCTCACCTGCGGGCTCGGGTTGTTCGCCACGCAGCACAGCCCAACCTGCACGGCGCGCCACCGCCTGCGCGACACGTCGCTTGAAGAACGCATGGTCAATCGTTTCATCCGGGTCAAAGGTCCACATCCGGGCACGAATTTTCGATTCGGGGCTCCAGGCAGCACGCCCCATCACTGCACCACGCTCATCCTCAACGATCACCGTATCGCCGGAGCGGGCACGCCCCTTAAGCGTGGCGACTGACCCGGCAAAAATCCAGGGGTGGCGACGACGAACGGAACCGGATTTACCGGACTCTAAAATCAGTGTGGCGGTCATGTTATTTCTTATCTTCTTGTTCGGGGTTAAAGCGCGTGGCATTGGCTTGCGCTACAGCCTCTTTGCTGCGATGCGCTCGTGGGTGCGCCTGGTCATACACCTGGGCCAGATGCTGAAAATCGAGGTGAGTATAAACCTGGGTCGAGGCAATGCTGGCGTGACCCAGCATCTCCTGTACGGCACGCAAATCGCCTGAGCCCTGCAACATATGAGTTGCGAACGAGTGGCGCAACTGGTGCGGATGCACACGCTGCGGCAAACCCTGTTGCTGGCCATGCTTCTGCAAACGCAGCTGAATCATCCGTGGCGTGATGCGCCTTCCCTGCTGCCCCAGAAACAATGCCGGCTCATCTTCTGCTTTGAGCAACTGCGCCCTCACGGCTAACCAGGCTTCAACGGCTTCCTGTGCCGTACGACCCACCGGCACCACGCGTGTTTTATTCCGTTTGCCCAAGACGCGCACTTCACCCTGGCGCAGGTCTGTCAGGCAATCCCTATTCAGCCCTACCAATTCGGACAAACGGATACCCGAAGAGTAGAACAGTTCGAAGATGGCCTGATCGCGACATTGCAAGCAGTGTTCACGCTCAGCGTTTTTGCCGGGTTGCTCAGAAGGGGCCGCAACATTCAGCAATCGAAAGGCTTCGTCCACCGACAGGGCATCTGGCAACCGTTTCGGGTGTTTGGGTGCGTGCAGACCCTCGGCCACGTTGGCATCAAGCACACCGCGCCGCGCCAGCCAGCGTAAGAAACCACGCCAAGCCGATAGCGATCGGGCAATCGAACGTCCGGACAAACCTGAGGCGTGCAATCGCCCAATGAAGCGTCGTAGATCGAGCGCCGTCAGTTCGGCCGGGGCTGCCGAACCCGCCAGCGACTGCAGGCGGCGCAGATCCCGTTCGTAATTGCTTAAGGTATGCGGTGACACGCGCCGCTGATCCCGCAGTTCTGCCAGCCAGTCTTCAGCACCTTGCCATAACGGCAGAGTATCCGCAGCAACGGTGCCGGTCATAACCTACAGCGACGACGGGTTAACCGCGAAGAACGCGGGCCAGGGTAGCAGCAATGACGTCACCGAGGCGTTCGATATAGGTTGTCCCCATACCTGCCACAAAGCGCTCGGCATCATCTGACGCCATGGCCAGAAGACCCAGCGTCTGGCCTTCAAAACGAAGCGGCACCAGCGCCATGGAGGCCAGTGCATCGTCTTCGCCACCGAACCAGGCGGCGACTTCACCGGTACGTACGCTGCCGGTCACCGGATGATGAATCCCGGCCACTTCCTTGATCAGCTCGGCGCTAACCGGCGTGCAGGATTCGTGCCCAAGATTTGCGGCCCCTTCGCCCCAGAGCCGTAATTTGGCCTGCGGCACCGCGAAGTCTTCGGCCAGTGATTTGAGTACTATGCCGATAATCTGATCCAACCGGCTGGCACCGACCAGTGCCACCGTTAGCTGGTGCATGCGAGCACCGAGCGCATCATTGCTTTCACCCACGCCCAGCAACTCGCCCAGGCGATGCTCCAGCAAGCGGTTCTTTTCGCGCAGCGTAATCATCTGACGCTCAGCCAAAGAAATCGTGCGGCCACTATAAGGGTGGGCAATCTCAACCTGATGGAAAAATTCCGCCTGCTCTTCAAAAAATTCCGGGTGGGACTTCAGGAACTCCAACACGGCTTCGGGCGTCATACTCATAACGAAATCTCTCCAGTAAAAACCGTCACGGCCGGGCCCGTCATAATGACCGGCTGCCCTGTACCCGCCCAGGCAATATTCAGATCGCCACCGCGTGTCTGCACACGCACCGGCGAATCGAGCAGACCACGACGAATGCCGGAGACGACAGCGGCGCACGCACCCGTGCCGCAGGCGAGCGTTTCACCCGCACCCCGTTCGAAAACGCGCAAGCGGATATTGTTGCGGTCAAGTACTTGCATAAAACCCGCATTCACCCGCTGCGGAAACCGCGCATGGTGTTCAATCTGTGGGCCCTGTACGGCCACCGGTGCGCTATCAACGTCTGCCACCACTGTCACCGCGTGGGGGTTGCCCATCGACACAACGCCAATGGTCAGCGTTGCACCATCCGGCAACGCCAAGGGCTGCTCTGCCGCATCGTTGTCTGACACAAACGGAATCTCGGCTGGCGTAAAACGAGGCTGCCCCATGTCAACGGTCACCAGGCCATTCGCTTCGAGACGTGGGTGAATGATGCCACGTTTGGTTTCCACCACAATGGCTGACTTCTCCGTCAGACCCTGGTCATGCACAAAGCGCACAAAGCAACGCGCCCCGTTTCCACACTGCTCCACTTCACTGCCATCGGCATTAAAAATACGATAACGAAAATCCGCGCCCGGCGATTGTGCGGGTTCAACCAAAAGCAGCTGGTCAAAACCAACGCCCATGTGCCGATCTCCCAGCGCCCGAATCTGCTCGGTGCTCAACGAGACATGCTGGCGCACGCCATCCAGTACGACAAAGTCGTTGCCGAGGCCATGCATTTTGGAGAATTTAAGTTTCATATTGAGCAGATTGTCCCCTGATATGCCACTAGACATCAACCAATGATGCAGATTTTCTTCTCGATTGCTCTGGCCACCAGGACTATGAGTGACACCACCACAAGATAAACGAGCGCGGCAAACAGGTAGGCTTTGAAGAATTGAAAATTAGTCGCAGCCAATTCCTGGACCCGGGCAAAAAACTCCGTGTACTGGATCAAAAAAGCCACCGAACTATCTTTCAGATTACCGATAACCTGATTAGTGAGTGCCGGCACTGATAACCTTAAGACCTGCGGTAAAGTGATATAGCGAAATACCTGTCCATGATTGAACCCTTGCGCCTCGGCCGCCTCTAACTCTGTTGAGTCCATGCCATTGTATGCAGTCGTTAAGTAAGCCGCATTGTATGCAGCGACGTTAAGGGTGAAGCCGATAAACGCAACGGTAAAGGGCGACATGCGAATACCCCATTGGGGCAGCCCGTAGTACATGAGGAACAGCAAGACAATCAACGGCATCCCGATAAAAAAAGACATGTAACTTTTGGTGATGCGCTGGATGACTGCATTTCGACTGATGCTGAGATAAAAAACGACAATGCCAAGCAACAGCCCGGAAATGCTGATTGCAAAAGCAAGATGTAATGTATCAACTAAACCGTTGAAGATCAGCGGCGCCTGTTCATTAAGATCCCGAAAGAATGCCGTCCAACCGCTCACGATCAATCCTTCTTACGGCTAAAAAAGGCTCGGGTTAACGGATCAGCGTGGGCTGATAGATGCTCTAAAGACGCTTCCGCTTTCACGACACCCTGATCGAGAAAAACGACGGTTTCGGATATGGCCTGCGCCAGATCAATATCATGTGTCACACAGAGCATGGTAACGCCTTCAGCATGCAGCTGCTTAATCAGAGCGCCCACTTCTCGAGACATGACCGGATCAAGCGCTGAAGTCGGTTCATCCAAAACAATCATTGCCGGATCCATGGCCAACGCTCGGGCCAGAGCTACGCGCTGCTTCTGTCCGCCCGATATCTGTCCGGGAAATTTGTGCTTATGCTCAAACATACCCAAGCGTTGCAACTGCTCTCCCGCCTTTTCTTCAGCGACCGATTTACCCATATGCTGTAACTTACGCAGGCCCAACGTAACGTTATCAAGTACAGACAGGTGGCGATAAAGCGCAAACTGCTGAAACACAAAACCGATTTTTTGGCGTAACAATCTTACATCGGTGGCAGGGCTGGTCACTTCAACGCCGTCAAACCGTATAGAGCCCGATGTCGGTTCAACCAACCGATTGAGACAGCGTAACAGTGTCGATTTACCGCACCCCGACGGCCCCATCACGACTTTAATTTCACCCGCCTTTACGTTGAGGTCAACCCCCGCCAGAACACGATGCTCGTTGAATTTTTTCTCTAGAGCCCGAATTTCTATTAGCGCCATGTCAACACCTTAATCATCTACAGGCTGGAAATGCCCGGGACTCTGAAGCTACGCTCCAGATATCTCACACCGACCAGAAGAACGCGATATATTGAGAAATACAAGATGCCCACCACTAAATAGATCTCTGCACCCTGCAGCGTCGTCGCTGTCAGGGTAATCGCTTCTTTGGTAATTTCGGGAATTCCGACGGTATAAGCAAAGGGAGAGTATTTAAGAACTGAGGTGAATTCATTAACCATGCCGGGCAGTGAGAAACGCAACATCTGCGGCATTTCTATGTGCAAAAAAATTTGTGTACGCGACATCCCCATGGCTTCTGCGGCAAGAGTTTCTATGGGGTCTACTGATGCTAATGCTCCACGAAAAATCTCTGCAAGATAAGCACTGGCGATCAATCCGAGACTGAGCGCCATCGCCACTAACGGGGGAACCTTGAGACCGATGCTGGGCAACCCAAAGTAGACCATGAATAGCAATACCAGCACGGGTATCCCACGCAAGAGATAGGTATAAACATCACAAGCCGTGCGCACAAGTGAACTGGACAAGTGCCGCAAGGCTGCCACGCCGAGACCGACAGACAAACCTGTCAGACTACAAACCAGCGTCACCAAAACCGTATAAACAATACCCCCAGCAAGATGCTGAAGGATATCGAGCATACTCACGGTCGATATCCCTGCAGTTACTGCATCGCCTTGTCAATGATCGCCTTGAGCTTTTCGGGACCTAGTTCAACCAAAAACTTATCGAAGTCATCACGTAACTTTGATCCCTTGGCAAACGCAAATCCGAGCACATCGAACCCCTTGAAAACATAGCTACTGTGTAGCGGCAGGTGCAGCTTGTTCGTGTAATTTGCTAAAACAGGGGCTTCGATAAATGCCAAATCGATGTTGCCGTTTTGCAGATCTGTCACCACTTCCGTGTACGTTGGATAGAGTTTGACCTGACTCAATGAATAGTAGCCCTTAGGCTCCAGCTCGTTCTTGATCAGATCGTCATAAGCCATGCCTCGTGGATAACCGATTTTGTACTGTTTCAGCTGAGCAAGATCAGTGATTTCTATGTGTCGACTATCAAGACTGACCAAATGCCATGCGTTATCGTAATAAGGCTGAGAGAAGTCCATGACCTCTTTACGCTTGGCGGTAATAGAAATTCCGGAGAACGCGACATCAGCTTGGCCGCTAGAAACGGCACCGAGCATGCCCTGCCAGTCATAACTGGTAATTTTCATCGTGCAGCCGCGTGACTTACAATAGGCACTAAAAATATCGTAATCGGCCCCCATGATCTTGCCGTCTTTTTCATAAAGCATCGGTGGCGACGCGGGCGATACCGCAACTCGAATCAACTTGGCATCGTCTTTATTCGAGCACCCATTGAGCACCAGACTGCACAACACAAAAACAGCGAACCAGAACTTTTTCATCATGAATCTTCCTAAATTTGTGGGAGCAGACCTAGCTAAACTCTCGGCATAGCGACACTGTTGTTCAGTATAGACGAAGTGTTCAAACTAAGGCGTCCCGCGCGATCTAGCGGTGGTGCTTGCCGTAAACGCTCGGCTCGCCTTCGGGTCGCGTTTTGAATCGTTTGTGCAGCCAGAAATACTGGTCCGGCATCTGCAATACCCACGATTCGATAAATTGATTCATGCGGGCCGTATCTTCTTCAACGGAGGCACCCGGAAAGTTTTCCCACTCTTCGGTGTAGTAGGACTCATAGCCATCCGGTACCATCTTGGAAACAATCGCAATCACCCGTGCGTTAGTCAGCTGCGCCAAGCGCGACACGCCGGTGACCGTGGCCGCAGGGAATCCGAAGAATGGCGCAAAGACCGCATCTTTCGGCCCGAAATCCTGATCCGGCAGATAATAGAAAGGGGTACCGCGCTTCATGGCCTTCACCACTTTGAGCAGACCATCCTGACGGGATACCAGCACCGGGTTGGTAAATCTGTTTCGGCCGTGCAGCAGCATATAGTTAAGCACGGGGTTCTTCTGCTTGGCGTACATACTGATCCAGGAGCCCATCATCGAGGCGCGCGTGCCGGTGGCATCCAGCCCCACGAAATGCGGCGCCAGCACCAAAGTCGGTCGGCCATCATCACTGTAGAGGCGCTCTTCATTATGCTGACGCACGATGCGGCGAATACGTTTCTCAGAAGCAAACCACATGAGCGAACGATCCAGCACCGCCTGCGCAAAGCGGATGCAGTGTTTGAACACGAGTTTCTTGCGTTCACTATCCGGCATATCCGGAAAACACAGCCGTAAATTAGTCAGCGCTACAAAACGCCGTTGTCGTGCCAGCGCCCAGAGGATGGTGCCAAAGAATGCACCAATCAGACGGATAACGCGCAGCGGCAACTTGGAAATCAACCAGACCAGCGCAATCAGCAGCCAGCTCGGCAGGGTTTTTAAATTAACAGGGGGGCGTTGATTATTCATAAAGGCTTTTCTGGCGGCTGCTCACTTGAGCCGCGCGGGGTCTTATAACGGTTGTAGCCCCAGAAATACTGCTCAGGATAAGAGGATATCAGCTTCATCAACTCCTGATTAATAGCGGCGGCTGTTGCCTCCAGATCATCCACCGGTAACGGGCTCGATGGTGGTCGGCAGCTGAGCACAAAACCCCGCCCTTTCGGCAGTCGCTCGGCACAGGCGAAGATCACGCTGGCGCCTGTCTGAGCCAGTCTGGCCGCCAGCGTCATCGTATAGGCCGGCTTACCGAACCAGGGGAGCCAGGCCCCTTGCCCGGCAGGCGGCACCTGATCCGGTAACAGCCCCACCGATTCACCCGATTTCAACGCACGGATCAAGCGGCGCACCCCGGACAAATCCGCCGGGGCGATCTGCATACCAGGCCGCGTGCGCCCAAAACGAAGTATCGATTCCGCCCAACGCTGTCTGGGCGGACGGAACAACACCGTGATGGGGCTGGCATCCGGCTGACTGGCGGCATACTGCGCCGTGATTTCAAAGCACCCCAGATGCGGCGTTAGAAAGAGGATGCCTTTGCCCGCAGCGCGAGCCGCCTGCACATGTTCCCATCCGTCTATCCGCTGTAATGTTTTGAGCGTTTCCTCGCGCGGGTGGAGCCAGAGCCAGGGCAGTTCGAACACGGCCTTGCCGGACTCCGCCTGGGCGCGAACACTGTGTAACCGCACCGCATCCGGACCCAAAGCCTGCGTGAGATTGGCATCAAATAGACGGCGGAAGCTGGTCGAACACAGATAAACGAGGCGCCCCACGACCGCACCCATCGCCTGCAACACCGGTAACGGCAGGCGGGCCAGCCAACAAACCAGGCTCAGATAGCAACGATGCTTCAACGACAAATTGTCAGGCGTTTGTAATCGAGACATAAGACGAACTATTGCAGGCTATTGACGCAAATGACTTTTACACCGACAATTATCGCAGACCGCCGAGTTAATACGACAACTTGCAGGGCGGGGCAGATCAGAAATGATCGCCGAATCTGCTAAAGCGTCCCTCGCTCGAACCGATCCCCGGAGCAGGACACGCCCCACCAGCAAAGCATCGCTGGAACAAGTCCACCGGGGATTTGTTGTTTCTGGAGTATTCAAATGAGCGAGTTTCTCTTTTCATCCGAGTCCGTCTCGGAAGGCCATCCCGATAAAGTTGCGGATCAGATCTCTGATGCGATCCTCGATGCCATCCTGGCCGAAGACCCTAAAGCCCGTGTTGCCTGCGAAACACTCGTTTCGACCGGCCTTGTCGTTATCTCTGGTGAGATCACCACGTCGGCCCACATCAACTACCGCGAAATCGCACAAGACACCGTGCGTCGTATCGGTTACGACAACTCCGACATCGGCTTCGACTACAAGTCGTGCGCCATCCTCACCGCCATTAACCGTCAGAGCCCGGACATTGCCCAGGGCGTGAACGAAGGTGAAGGCATCGATCTGGATCAAGGCGCGGGTGACCAGGGCCTGATGTTCGGTTACGCCTGCCGCGAAACTCCGACGCTGATGCCGTTCCCGATTTTCTACGCGCACCGCATCATGCAGCGCCAGGCCGACTTACGTCGCGATGGCCGTCTGCCTTGGCTGCGTCCGGATGCCAAGAGTCAGCTGACCGTGCGTTATGTGGACGGCAAGCCCGTCGCCATCGACACTGTGGTGGTCTCGACCCAGCACGATGCTGATGTGACCCACAAGCAGATCGAAGAAGCCGTGATCGAAGAGATCATCAAGCCGGTACTGCCAGCCGAGTTCATCAACGACAACATCCGTTACCTGATCAACCCAACCGGCCGTTTCGTGGTCGGCGGTCCGCACGGTGACTGTGGCTTAACCGGCCGCAAGATCATCGTTGACACCTACGGTGGCGCTGCCCACCATGGTGGTGGCGCTTTCTCGGGTAAGGATCCATCGAAGGTTGACCGCTCGGCTGCTTACGCCGGTCGTTACGTGGCCAAGAACATTGTGGCCGCCGGTCTGGCCGACAAGGCTGAAGTTCAAGTTGCCTACGCCATCGGCGTGGCTAAGCCTGTGTCGCTGATGGTCAACACTTCCGGTACCGGCAAGATCTCGGATGAAAAGATTGCCGCACTGGTGGCCGAGCACTTCGACCTGCGTCCGAAGGGCATCGTCCAATCACTGGATCTGCTGCGTCCGATCTACTCGAAGACCGCCGCTTACGGCCACTTTGGCCGCGAAGAGCCGGAATTCACCTGGGAATGGACGGACAAGGCTGACGCCCTGCGCGCTGCCGCCGGCCTGTAAACCCCGGTAAGCCATTGATCCCGGACGCCTATTTGGGCGATCCGGGATTTTTTTCGCGCAGATTCTGGTACAATTCTCCCCATTCCGAGGAGCGCTGCGACGCAGAGTTTTTCTGCTGCCAGGCTCGGACTGATTAACTGCGCTCACCTGACCAACCTGCGGGGTTGGTGGATCAGGTGAAGACCGCAGAACATGCAACACAAGTTCAACGGTTTCCTTGCTTGATTCACGCCCGCTTTGCTTTAGGGAAAAGGAAGCTCTATGAACGCAACACAAAAAGATTACGTCATTGCCGACATGTCGCTGGCCGACTGGGGTCGCCGCGAGATTCTTATCGCCGAAACTGAAATGCCGGGCCTGATGGCGATCCGCGAAGAATTCGCCGCCACCCAGCCACTGCGTGGCGCCCGCATCACCGGTTCGCTGCACATGACCATCCAGACCGCCGTACTGATCGAAACCCTGCAAGCCCTGGGTGCCGAAGTGCGCTGGGCCTCGTGCAACATCTTCTCGACACAGGATCACGCTGCCGCCGCTATTGCTGCTCAAGGTACGCCGGTCTTTGCCGTTAAGGGCGAATCGCTGGAAGACTACTGGGATTACACCCACCGCATTTTCGAGTGGACCGACGGCGGTTACTCGAACATGATTCTTGATGACGGCGGCGATGCCACCCTGTTACTGCACCTCGGTGCCAAAGCAGAAAAAGATCAGGCCGTGCTGAACAATCCGGGCAGCGAAGAAGAGCGCATCCTGTTTGCCGCCATCAAGGCCAAGATCGCTGTTGACCCGACCTGGTACTCCGACCGTTTGAGCAAGATCAAGGGCGTGACCGAAGAAACCACCACCGGCGTACACCGTTTGTATCAGATGCATGCCCGTGGTGATCTCAAGTTCCCCGGCATCAACGTCAATGACTCGGTCACTAAATCGAAGTTCGATAACCTATATGGCTGCCGCGAATCGCTGGTCGATGGCATTAAGCGTGCAACGGACGTGATGATTGCCGGCAAGGTTGCTGTGGTTGCCGGGTACGGTGATGTAGGCAAGGGCTCAGCACAGGCACTGCGTGCACTGTCGGCCCAGGTCTGGGTCACCGAAATCGACCCGATCTGCGCCCTGCAAGCTGCCATGGAAGGCTACCGCGTTGTCACGATGGAATACGCCGCTGAACACGCCGACATTTTTGTCACCACCACCGGCAACTTCCACGTCATTACCCATGACCACATGGTCAAGATGAAGAACAACGCCATCGTCTGCAACATCGGTCACTTCGACAACGAAATCGATGTCGCTTCGATCGAAAAATACCAGTGGGAAGAAATCAAGCCACAGGTTGATCACGTGATCTTCCCGGACGGCAAGCGCATCATCCTGCTGGCCAAGGGTCGCCTGGTGAACCTGGGTTGCGGCACAGGTCACCCGTCGTACGTAATGAGCTCGTCGTTTGCCAACCAGACGATCGCCCAGATCGAACTGTGGACAGAACGCGACACCAGCAAGTACCCGGTTGGTGTTTACACACTGCCGAAGCACCTGGATGAAAAGGTCGCCCGCCTACAGTTGAAGACACTGAACGCGCAGCTCACCGAGCTGACCGATCAGCAAGCAGCGTATATTAGCGTTAACAAGGCTGGCCCTTACAAGCCAGAACACTACCGCTACTAATCCAAGGGAAATTTCACCATGAAACTGCTGTTGACCTGGGCGCTGAATGCCGTCGCGTTGCTGCTGGTCCCGTACATCGTGCCGGGCATCCACATCGAGAGCTTAGGCTCTGCACTCATCGCTGTCGTTATTCTGGGTCTGGTCAACGCAGTCATCCGCCCGATCTTCATCGTGCTCACGCTACCGGTGACCCTGCTCACGCTGGGTCTGTTCCTGTTCGTGATTAATGCGATGATGTTCTGGTGGGTGGGTGACCTACTCAGTGGTTTCAGAGTGGAAGGATTTTTTGCCGCTCTATTTGGTTCTATTGTTTACAGCATCGCCAGCTGGTTCCTCTCGTCGCTAACCGAGCAACCACGCATCGAGCGCGTTTGATTTCTGCCGGACTCTTGAATGACTCAGCCCTCTGTTGAACTCTCCGTTGAATTCTTCCCGCCACAAACGCCGGAAGGACTCGACAAGTTGCGCGTTGTTCGCGAAAAACTGGCCGTACTGGAACCGACCTTCTGCTCAGTCACTTATGGTGCCGGCGGTTCAACACGTGAACGCACGTTCGACGTTATTCGCGAGATGGTCAGCGAGGGCATTGATGCTGCGCCCCACCTTTCTTGCATTGGTTCCACGCGTGACAGCATCCGCGAGATTCTGGACGAATACCTGGATCTGGGCATTAGCCGCATCGTCGCGCTACGCGGCGACCTGCCATCAGGCATGGCCGAAGCCGGTGAATTCCGTTACGCCAATGAACTGGTCGAATTTATCCGCGAAACCACTGGCGATCACTTCAGCATCGAAGTCGCTGCCTATCCGGAATGGCACCCACAAGCACGCACACCCGCAGACGACCTACGTGCGTTCGTCACCAAAATGAATGCGGGTGCCGACTCGGCGATTACCCAGTACTTCTTTAATGCCGACGCCTACTTCAACTTTGTCGAAGCCGCCCGCAATGCCGGCGTCACCCAACCCATCGTGCCGGGCATCATGCCGATCAGTGGTTTTACCAAGCTGGCACGGTTTTCAGATGCCTGTGGCGCCGAGATCCCGCGCTGGATGCGTCGCACGCTGGAAAGCTACGGCGATGACACCGACAGCATCAAAGCCTTTGGCCTCGACGTTGTTACGGATCTCTGTGAACAGCTGATCGAAGGCGGTGCCCCCGGCCTGCACTTCTACACGATGAATCAGTCTGTACTGACCCTGGAAATTTGCCGTCGCCTCGGTCTCTGACTTGCTGGTCGACGACCCGATTTATTCTTAACGAATCACACGTCGCAAAAACCCTACATTTTTCTGGCCTTTAGAGGGTTTTGTGTTTTACACTAGTCATACAGTTAACCGATTCATCAACTGTCCAGATTCGCGCACTCACTATCAGGAGACATACAACATGAAAGCTATGCTCGTAATCGCCGCTGCTGCCGGCGCACTGCTTGCCCAAAACGCCCTTGCTGCTGATGGCAAAGGCACTTACACCAAGGCTTGTGCTAGCTGCCACGCTACTGGCGCCGCTAATGCACCTAAGTTCGGTGACAAAGCCGCCTGGGCACCACGCATCAAGACTGGCATGCCAGCGCTTTACAACGTTGCTCTGAAGGGCAAACCAGGTACTGCCATGATGCCAAAGGGTGGCAATGCATCGCTGTCGGATGACGATGTCAAAGCCGCTGTGGACTACATGGTTGACGCTGCCAAGTAAGTCTTACGCTGCCTACAAAAAACCGACCTCACGGGGTCGGTTTTTTTATGTAAAAATGGCAAAAATATTTCCGGAGCCCGTCATGACCCTGCACAAGCGCCACACCCTTTCCGCCTCTGCCCTGATTATTGCCACGCTCAGCCTCACGGCCTGCGGTCAAAAGGATGTTGCACCAGCGGCAGGCACCGAAGTGATCATCAAGGTCGGCCATGCTGCGCCGCTAACCGGCCCACAAGCGCATCTGGGCAAGGATAATGAAAATGGCGCTGTCATGGCGATCGATGAGCTAAACAGCCGTGGCCTCAGCATTGGCGGCAGCAAGGTCAAATTTGTCCTGATCTCCGAAGATGACCAGGCCGACCCCAAAGCCGGCACCACAGTAGCCCAGAAGTTTGTGGATCAGAAAGTCAACGGCGTGATCGGCCACCTGAATTCCGGCACCACGATCCCGGCTTCGCGCATTTATTCAGAAGCCGGCATTCCACAGATCTCTGGCTCGGCCACCAACCCGACCTACACCCTCCAGGGCTTTAAGACCACCTTCCGTGTGTTCGCCAACGATGTTCACCAAGGGCAAGCCCTGGCACAGTTCGCCACCAAAACACTCAAAGCAAAAACTATTGCCATCGTGGACGACCGCACCGCCTACGGCCAAGGCCTGGCTGATGAGTTCAAGAAAGCCGTAGAAGCCGGTGGCGCCAAGATTGTTGCCCAGGAATTCACCACCGACAAGGCCACCGATTTCAAGGCCATTCTGACCAAGATCAAAGCCTCCAATCCGGATGTGCTGTTCTTCAGTGCCATGGATGCTCAAGGCGGCCCGGCGCTCAAACAGGCCCGCGAATTGGGTCTCAAAGCAACATTCCTGATTGGCGATGGCGGTTGCACACCGGAGTTCATAAAACTGGCCGGTAACGCCGCCGATGGCCAGTACTGTTCGCTACCCGGCGTCCCACTAGAAAAAATGCCGGGCGGCACGGTGTTCAAGGATAAATACCAGCAGCGCTACAACCAGCAGATTCAACTCTACGCACCCTACGTCTATGATGCGGTGATGGTGATGGCGGATTCAATGCAACGCGCCAACTCGGCCGATCCGGCCAAGTATCTGCCAGAAGTCGGTAAGACCCAATACCAAGGCGTAACGGCCAAGGTGGTCTTTGACGCCAAGGGCGACCTGTCCAGCCCGGCTGTCTCCATTTACCAGGATAAGGGGGGCAACTGGTCGTATGTCGAGACCGTGGGTGCCGCCAATACAGCAGCGCCTGCAGCCAAGTAAGCATCAGCCACCCCAAATTGCCCGGCCCGATGGTCGGGCAATTTTTTAACGGCGCAGTTTCATGGATATTTTTCTCCAGCAGATCATCAACGGTGTTGTCCTCGGCAGTATCTATGCCCTGGTCGCACTGGGTTATACGATGGTTTACGGCATCCTCGGCCTGATCAACTTTGCCCACGGCGAAGTGGTGATGGTTGGCGCGCTCGTCAGCTATAGCGTGATGACAGCGCTCATACCCAGCGGTATGCCGCCGGTACTGCTGGCCCTACTTTCTGTACTGGTGGCCGCACCCGTCTGCATGGCACTGGCCTGGGCGATTGAGCGCTACGCGTATCGCCCGCTGCGCCACGCCCCCAAGCTCACACCGCTGATCAGCGCGATTGGTGTCTCCATTCTGCTGCAGAACCTGGCCATGATGATCTGGGGCCGCAGCTATCATGCCTTCCCGGACATTCTGCCCGCCATCAACTACGACATCGGTGGCGCGCACCTGAACCTGCTGCAGGCTGTAACCGTGGCTCTAGCCGGCATCACCATGGCCATCCTGGCCTGGATGATTCAACGCACCTCACTCGGCCAGGCCATGCGCGCCACCGCTGAAAACCCGGCCATTGCCGAGCTCATGGGCATCCCCGTCAACCGGATCATCACCATCACCTTCGTCATTGGCGCCGCGCTGGCTGCCCTGGCTGGTCTGATGGTTGGCGCTAACTACTCGGTCGCCCACTATTACATGGGCTTTATGCTCGGCCTGAAAGCCTTTACCGCGGCCGTACTCGGCGGCATCGGCAATATCACCGGCGCCATGCTGGGGGGCCTGTTACTCGGTTTGATCGAATCGCTGGGAGCCGGTTATATCGAAGACCTGACCGGTGGTTTTCTCGGTTCCAACTACCAGGATATCTTTGCCTTCCTGGTGCTCATTATCGTGCTTGTCTTCCGCCCGGGGGGGCTGATGGGCGAGCGCGTTTCCGAACGCGCCTGACCAACGCACCTGAAACAGATGTCATGAAACTCGCCGCACGATTTCTCTCCCGCATTACGCAACGCCAGGACAACCGGATCCATTGGCTGGTCTGGGCGCTACTCGGTGTGCTGCTGGCCGCGATGCCCTGGCTGGTTGCCGCCGGCTTCGGTAACACCTGGCTGCGCATTCTCAACTTTGCCTTGCTGTATGTGATGCTGGCCCTGGGTCTCAACATTGTCGTGGGCTTTGCCGGGTTGCTCGATATGGGCTACATCGCCTTCTACGCCGTAGGCGCCTATCTCTGGGCGCTGCTGGCTAGCCCGCAATTCGGCCTGCACTGGCCGATGTGGGCCATTCTGCCGCTAGGTGCCGGCGTGGCCGGTCTATTCGGCATGCTGCTCGGCGCACCCACCCTCAAACTACGTGGGGACTACCTGGCCATCGTCACACTGGGTTTCGGAGAGATCATCCGTATCTTCCTCAACAACCTGAATACGCCCGTGAACATTACCAATGGCCCACAGGGTATCTCGGCCATCGACCCCATTCATTTCGGCAGCATCTCCCTCGCCCGTCCGATTGATCTGGGGTTCCTGCAGATACCCTCACTGGTCGGCTACTACTACCTGTTTCTGGTGGCGGCACTGTTCATCATCGGCATTGCGTTACGCCTTGAACGCTCCCGCGTGGGGCGCGCCTGGGCCGCCATCCGTGAAGACGAAGTGGCTGCCAAAGCCTGTGGCATCAACACCCGCAACGTCAAATTACTCGCATTTGCCATGGGCGCCACCTTCGGCGGCGTTGCCGGCGGTCTGTTTGCCGGCTTCCAGCAGTTTGTTAGCCCGGAATCCTTTGGCTTACTAGAATCGGTGATGGTGCTCTGCATGGTCGTTCTGGGCGGCATGGGGCATATCCCCGGCGTGATCTTCGGTGCCCTGCTCCTGACCGTTCTGCCGGAGTTCTTCCGGCAGATTGCCGGCCCTGTTCAACAAAATCTGTTCGGCAGCGTACTGGTTGATCCGGAAAGCCTGCGCATGCTGCTCTTTGGCTTGGCGCTAGTGCTCGTTATGCGCTACCGCCCGAGTGGTCTGTGGCCCTCGCCGATTCGTCGTCGCGAAATCGACGACATCAAACGCAGTGATGCACCGGCGGATGTGCCGGTCAGCCCGATGTGAGGTTGCCTCCTTATGTCACACTCACAGGTACTACTTCACGCTGAACACATCAGCAAATCCTTCGGTGGCGTCCAGGCACTGAAAGATGTTTCGCTGGCCCTGAATGTCGGCGAGATCTACGGATTGATCGGCCCCAATGGTGCCGGTAAAACCACGCTGTTCAATTGCCTCACCGGACTTTACATTCCGGACAGCGGCCGATTCACATTCAACGACACGTCACTACGCAGCAACGCACCCGACAAAACCGTGCGCCAGGGCATTGCCCGCACGTTCCAGAACATTCGCTTGTTTGCCAACATGACCGCACTGGAGAATGTGATGGTCGGCCGCCATGGCCGACTACGCAGCAACATCCTTAGTGACATTCTGCGCACGCCGTTCAATCGGCGCGAAGAACAGGCAACCGAAGACATGGCGCTGCAGCTCCTGCATTACGTCGGCATCGCCCACCGCGCCCATGACCTGGCCAAACACCTCTCGTATGGCGATCAGCGCCGGTTGGAAATTGCCCGCGCCCTAGCCACCAACCCGCGCCTGCTGTGTCTGGATGAACCCGCGGCCGGCATGAACGCCAGCGAAACCGCCGGTCTCCGCCAACTGGTGGAAATGATCCGTACGGATGGCATCAGCATTCTGCTCATCGAGCACGACGTACAACTGGTCATGGGCCTGTGCGACCGGGTCGCCGTACTGGATTACGGCGAGTTGATCTGTGAAGACGTACCCGCTGTGGTGCAACAACACCCTCGGGTGATCGAAGCGTATCTGGGGAGCGGCGCCTATGCTTGAAGTCCGTGATCTACGTTTGCAGTACGGCGGTATTCAGGCCGTCAAAGGTATCAGCTTCGATGTCGGCGGCGGCGAACTGGTTGCCCTCATCGGTGCCAATGGCGCCGGCAAGACATCGACACTCAAGGCACTGGCCCGCATGTTGCCGCAAGCGACTGGGCAGGTTTGCCTGAATCCGGACAATGCCCCCAAGATCGACCTCATGCATTTGCCGGCGCATGAACTCATCGCCCATGGCGTCGCACTGGTGCCTGAAGGCCGTGGCGTATTTGCGCGCCAGACCGTTCTGGAAAACCTGCAGCTCGGCGCCTTCCGCGTCAAAGATCGCCAACTCGTTGCACAACGCCTGGAAGATCTGTTGGACCGCCTGCCCCGCCTGAAAGAGCGCGCCTCTCAACTGGCCGGCACCCTCTCGGGTGGCGAACAGCAGATGCTGGCCATTGCCCGGGCATTGATGTCCGGTCCGCAACTGCTGTTGCTGGATGAACCATCCATGGGTCTGGCACCCATCATGGTCGATCGTATCTTCGAACTGATCATCAGTGCTCGCGATAGCGGTGTCAGCATCCTGCTGGTTGAACAGAACGCCCGACTGGCACTTAAAGTTAGCAGCCGCGCTTACGTGCTCGAATCCGGCAAGATTACGCTCAGCGGTAACTCAGCTGATCTACTGCAGGATGATCGGGTCAGAGCAGCCTATTTGGGAGAAGCGGTCGGGTGAATCGCTTTGGCGATTTCAATGCTGACTTTCTCGAAAGCACGGCTCTGCGCGGCAACCAAAGGCTCGAAACCGTCTGCACTCACGGGCTCACGCACTAGTGATCGACCAGTGATCACGTCATCATGAGCGACAGACATCTTTGACGATGTTGCAGCGGCAACTTTATCGGGCTCACTTGCTTTGGCTTTAAGCGCCGAGGGTTTGACGGTCCAAAGTACATCCACGACAACCGCATCACCGAGCTTGCTATCCAAACTTTGCACATCCATGAACACCTGATAGTCAAACTTTGAGTAAGTGGTTTGGCTATAACTCCAGACATTCGGTGTAGACAGGTCGTGCATCAGATTTGCTGCAACCACCCTTTCGATATCAGCCTTAAGTGAACCGCCCCAGCGCTGATATTCATAGATCGACACTTGGTTCGTGCTGTTTTTTACAACCAGCTGCGGTTTATCAACACTGGGAGGCAGCGTCACCGGACCCACCATAACGCGCGTTTTGTGAGTCATTGCCCTCACATCCGGCAAGGTCGTGGCACTCAAGGTGTAATAGGTATTCTTGGGCGAGCTACATGCCGCGAGCGTGAATGACAGCGTGAGAAAAAGCATCACTCTCATCATTTTGTCTCCTCTGAAGGTTTACCAATCAGAATCGATTGGGGCTGCTGATCTAGCATGTCTGCCAGCCTCTTTAACGAACCCGCCGCCTTACTCAACTCTCGGAGTGTTTCACGCAGATCCGTTTGCATAGGCGAGTCACTCGCCAACAAGGCATCTGCATTTTTTAGCACTTTATTGACTTCAGGTAGGGTCTCATTGTCGAGCTTCTTGACGAGCCTGTCGGTATTTTTGACAATCCCAGAAACGGATTGTTCGATATCATCAAACGTGCCCGGAATAGACGGGATTTGAATCGGCGTTTTCTTGGTGTTCAGCGTAAACTTTGGCGCATCCGGGAAAAAATCCATTGCGATATATTGCTGGCCCGTGAGCATATTCGCAGTCCGCAATTGTGCACGCAATCCGCGATCAATCATACCTTGGTAACGTTTATATCGCTCTTCATCATTCTTCGGTGGTGGATAGAGGGTGCTCTTATCAACGGTTTTAAGATGTAAACGTTCAGGATAAACATAAATCACTACTGGCTGAATGATCGTAAAGTCTTTGGGATCAATCGTCACGTCAACTTCCGCCACTTCTCCGATAGTGACACCCCGGAAATCCACGGGGGAGCCCACCGTCAAACCACGTACAGATTGCTTGAAATAGATCACCATCCGTTCGATACGCGTATCAGCACGCTTCATGGCAAGTTCACGTGTTTGGTAAAGTGGAAACACGCTATCCGCCTTGGCGCGGCCAGCGTCATCTGCGACAGCTGCATTGCCCGCTAATGTGGCTACCTTTGCACTGTCGGCCGGCGCGCTATCCAGATCGTCATCCGTGGATGGTCGGTCTTCAAAGGCAATCCCCCCCGCCAGTATCGAGATCATAGATTCGGTTTGAACCTTCAACCCGGCAGCACCCAGCGAGACATCGATTCCGCTAGCATTCCAGAACCGGCTATTGCTTGTGACATATTTGTCGTAAGGGGCGTGTACAAATATTTCAATCGAGACTTCTTTGCCATTTGCATCCAATTCGTATCCAACGACTTCACCCACCATCAAGCGACGGAAATAAACGGGCGTGCCGATATCATGCGATCCCAGATCGGGGGCACGCAGTATGAACTTTCGTCCTGGCGTGTCTTGCGTCAGGATTGGCGGAACCTCAAGCGCGACAAAGCTTTCGCGTGCTTCACGGGACTGACCAATATCGGCCGCTATATAGGTACCTCCGAATAACGTTCCGAGTCCTGAAACACCGCTCGCCGTGATACGTGGGCGCACAATCCAGAATCTCGTGTCTTCGCGCAAGAAATCCGAAGCCTTCCGGTCAATCTGCACAGTCGCAACAACATGCTTGTGGTCTTCTGACAAATCAACCGTCTTAACGACTCCAATAATCACGTCTTTGTACTTGACGTGAGTTTTTCCCGCTTCCAGCCCGTCGCCCGACTTGAATGCAATCGTGATGATTGGACCCCGTTCCAGCATGAATTTGATGCCCAAGCTGATACCTATCAATAAGGCCAATATGGGAATGATCCAAATGAATCGTGATGACCAGTTCCTTGGATGTTTGGAAACCGGGGTGGGCAGATCGGCAAACGCTTGTTCACGATTCAGATTAGACGACATGTTGTTCCTCGGGAATGTCTCTCGATGCTTGTTGATCTGCGGCATCCCAGATCAATCGGGGATCAAAACTTTCTGCAGCCAGCATGGTTAATACCACGACTGCGCCAAATGCAATTGCGCCGGTACTCACATTAATCGACATAATGCTACCGAATTGAACGAGCGCTGTGAGCATGGCCGCAACGTAGATGTCAATCATTGACCATCTGCCAACCGCTTCAAGCACGCGGTACATTTGCGTGCGAGTCTTGGGTTTCCATACTGAACGGCGGCGAACCGAGATTAAGAGATAGGTCAATACCAGCAGCTTGGTGATGGGGATAAGCACGCTCGCAACAAATAGAATAATGCTCAACGCTTGCGAACCGGAGACCCACAAATAAATGACACCGCTCATGATGGTGTCATCCTCTGAGCCCGACAAGCCATTCGATTTCATGACGGGCATTAGATTTGCCGGAACGATTAATATGTAAGAGGCGATGAGTAGTGCCCAGGTTCGATGGAGGCTATCCGGCTTTCGGAAATGTAAGGTCAGACCACATCGGCGGCATACCATTCCATGCGCATTCGGCAGAACTTTATGAGCAAGACCACAGGCATGACATCCGATGACATGCTCGGCAGCGCCCGTTAAAGGCTTTTGACCTGTCATTCCAGCGTTTCCACTTGTTCCCAAAAAGTACGGGAATCAAAGTTGGCCGCAGCTGCCGTTAAAGAAATCATCAGGAACACGAAAGACCACAGGGCAACGTCCGGCATCACTGTCGCCATTGCATGCAATTTGCTGATTGTAACCAAGAGTCCGAGCATAAAAACCTCAACCATGGCCCAGGGTTGGGATAAATGCATGATTCTGAACACCACCGCCAGTTTGGGGGGGCGACGCCCTAAACTTAGGGGTAACAGGAGATAAATAAATGCACCGATCTCAAGCGCTGGCATCAAGAAGGTTGTCGCAAAGACCAGCCCTGCCACAAGAGGCATGTCATCATGAATCAGCATATTCACCATGCCGAGCAGCGATGTCGAGCTGACCAAACCTTGCGAGGTCAAACCCACAATGGGGAATGCATTGGAAATTACAAATAGCACCGCGGCGGTGAGCGCGAATGCCAAAGAACGCTTTAAGCCATCAGGCTGATGGCGATGCAGAACATGACCACATCGTGAGCAAATGGCAACATCACCAAGATTCATCGGATGCTCGCGAAGTAGCAAATCACACTCATCGCAGACAAGCAGAGAATTAAAAGCCATCAAATCTATCGAATACGGAGATCACGTCTGATTGGCACACGGGCATCAACGTGACGAAGGCGCCCGCAGGCGCCTTTGTCACGTGAAGCAACTTGACTGATTACTTCTTGGTCGGCGCCACGAAACCGACAGCCATGTCCTGGACATATTCCACCAGAACTTCATCACCCACCTTGAAGTTATCCAGGCCCAGAACAGCCTTGTCGACCTTGACCTTCATGGTCTTGCCGTCCGGCGTGGTCAGCTCGGCAGTGCGTGCCTTGGCATCAATGCTCTTGATCTTGGCAGTGGCATAGATGGTGTCGATTTCTTCAGCAAACGGCTTCTTGTTTGCCTGATCCTGCACCTTGACGGTACGAGTGGCCGACACGCCCGGCTGCGTGCCCTTCGGCGCAGCAACCAGGCCCACAGCCACAGCTTGTGCGTATTCAACAACGAAAATGTCACCCTTTTTGATCTTGCCAAAGTTAGGCACATCCTTGCCCACCTTCATCGGGGCCAGCTGGCCCTGATCGTTCTTCAGAACAACGGTACGGTTCTTGGCATCGACTGAATCTACCGTAGCGGTCAGTACGGTCACTTCAGCAGCGACCGGCACAACCTGACCCGACTTGGCAGCAGCAGCCGGCTTGGCAGCCGGTGCAGCAGTTTGAGCCTGGGCAGTGATACCTGCGGTAGCCAGCAGAGCAGCGAGGACGAGCGATTTTTTCATGGATAGTTCTCCAGAGGGTAAAAGGTGCTTGAATACAGAATCGAGATTCGCTAAGCGTTTTGTGATGATAGCAGGGCTTCGAGCAACTTGTTGTGAATTCCCTGAAACCCGCCGTTGCTCATGACAAGAATATGATCACCGGGCTGCGCCTTGCTTACGATTGCTTTCAGCATGGCTTCGAAATCTTCATGCACTTCGGCCCGATCGCCCATCGGGGCTAGGGCACCGAGGGCATCCCAGCCGAGGTTGGCACTGTAACAGTAGACCTGATCACAATCGGCCAGGCTACCGGGCAGCTGGTCTTTCATAACACCGAGCTTCATGGTGTTGGAGCGCGGTTCGATCACGGCGAGGATGCGTGCACTGCCCACTTTACGACGCAGGCCAGCCACCGTGGTGGCAATGGCGGTCGGGTGGTGGGCAAAGTCATCGTACACGGTGACACCTCGCTCAACGCCACGCACTTCCATACGACGTTTGACGTTCTCAAATCGGGACAAGGCATCCAGGCCTTTATCCAGTGGCACACCGGCATGACGTGCGGCGAGCATGGCGGCCAGCGCATTCATGCGGTTATGTTCGCCGGTGAGCGCCCAGGTGATCTCACCTATCACGGCATCTCCTTCACGAACGGTCATGCGGCCGGAGGCATCGTCACCCGCCACGCTAAACCCGCTACCGTCACCAAAGCCGACCACCGGTGTCCAGCAACCCCACTCAAGCACACGCGCCAGTGCCGACTCTGTGGCATTGGAAACAATCAGACCATTCCCCGGCATGGTGCGTACAAGGTGATGAAACTGGGTTTCAATGGCTTCCAGATCAGCAAAAATATCGGCGTGGTCAAATTCGAGGTTATTGAGAATCACGGTGCGCGGACGGTAGTGCACGAACTTGGAACGCTTGTCGCAGAAGGCCGTGTCGTATTCGTCGGCCTCAATCACGAAGAACGGTGAATCTTTCAGATCACCGTGCAGGCGTGCCGACACACCGAAGTTACGCGGCACGCCGCCAATGAGAAACCCCGGCGCCAGCCCGGCGTCTTCGAGAATCCAGGCCAACAACGAGGCGGTGGTGGTTTTGCCATGCGTACCCGCCACCCCCAGCACCCAACGCCCTTGCAGAACATGTTCCGCTAACCATTGCGGGCCAGAGACATAGGGCAAGCCTGCGTCAAGAATGGCTTCAAGTAGCGGGTTGCCGCGCGAGATGGCGTTACCGATCACGTAGACGTCCGCATGCATCGACAGCTGCGATGGATCGTAACCCTCGATCAGTTCGATACCGGCACCGCGCAGCTGATCGCTCATCGGCGGATACACGCCAGCATCACATCCGGTGACTTTATGCCCCGCAGCCCTCGCCAGTTGTGCCAGACCGCCCATGAAGGTGCCGCAGACACCGAGTATATGCACATGCATGCTTTTCCGTCTTTCGTCTTTACGAGTTTTTTACATCTTCATGCCGGCGCAATGTCCGGCAGGTAGGTTTAGAATGGAAATCATTGTACCTGCCCCGGAGACCCGATATGCGCCACCGACGACGCCCCACCGGCATGCAGAACAACGGCACGGCTCATATTGCCGCCGTGGCCGCCCGCCTGATGGCGGAAGATGGCCTCGACGATGTGGAACTGGCCAAACGTAAAGCCGCCCATCAATTAAATCTGCCGGAGTGGATTGGTCTGCCCAGTTCCCAGGCGGTGTATGACGCGCTACGCACCCATCAGGCCATTTTTCAGGATAGCGAACAGCGCGAGCGTATTGCCGGTATGCGCCAGGAGGCACTGTACTGGATGGAACTCCTGGCGGATTTTCACCCCTACCTGACGGGCTCGGTGCTTGATGGCACCGCAGGCCGCTATTCAATGATCGATATCCTGCTCTACCCGGACAGCGACAAAGATGTTGAGATTTTTCTGCTGAATCAGGGGGTCGCCTATGAGCATATGCGTCCGCGCAATGACCGCACATCTGCCGTGCTGCAGGTTGCCCGCGGGGAATGGGACACCAATCTGGTGATTTATCCCTCGCATGATGAACGGGTGGTCTTCAGGCACCACGATGGCACCGTGCGGGAACGGGCTCGCATTGAGGCGGTTCGCGAGCGCCTCAAAATTGATGCCTTATTCCAACCAGATTCGAACACGGCGACATTTTGCCGGTAACATGTCGCAAAATTCTGCGAAAACACCCGCACTAACCCACTATGTCATTGATACTACCCAAGGAAACACCCATGCGTTTTAGTCGTTTGCTGCGTCAACACCTGCCGGGCACCTTCCTGGTAGCCTGCATGGCGGCGACCGCCTTACTCAGCGGTTGTTCAAAGTTCGAAAATAGTCAGTCCAAAACCAACGGCCCGCAAGTAGCGGCCAAATTCTTTGAGGCGCAATTCAAGGATGTGAACGGCAAGCCGGTGGATCTGAGCACGCTGCGGGGCAAAACCGTGGTGGTCAATTTTTGGTCGACCTGGTGCCCGCCCTGCGTGGAAGAAATGCCGATGTTCGATGAGGTGCAAGCGGCCTACAAAGACAAAGACGTGGTTTTTGTCGGCATCGCCGCCGATCAGGCCGACAACGTTAAGACGTTTCTGAAAAAGACGCCAGTCAAGTACGCCGTTGTTGTCGGCGGCCAACCAGGCTTCGAGTTGTCGCAGCAGCTGGGCAACCGTCACGATGCTGTGCCTTTCACGCTCATCATCAACCCGAAAGAAAGCATTAGCAGTCGCCACTTTGGCATTTATCCCCGCAAGGATCTGGAGTCGGATCTGGCAAAAGTGCTCAAGTAATTCAATCACGTCGACATCTGGCAGACATCTGGTGGCGAATAGGCTCTGATTAAGCCAGGAACTGGCAATTTGTCACCAATTGGGAGACAATGATAATTATGGACAACCGCATGCAATCCTCCGCCGACGAAACCCTAGGCAAGGTTCTGGTACTCAATGGCCCGAACCTGAATCTGCTGGGCCAACGAGAGCCGCATCTGTACGGCGCCACCACGCTGGCCGACATTGATCGCGCATTAGCCGAACGCGCCGAACGTGCCGGCATCGTGCTCGAAACTTTTCAAAGCAATCACGAAGGTGCACTCATCGAGCGCCTGCACGCAGCACGCAGCGAAGGCTTTGATTTTCTGATCATCAATCCGGCCGCATTCACGCACACCAGCATTGCACTGCGCGATGCCGTGCTGGCCTCGGATATCTCGTTTATTGAAGTACACCTGTCGAACGTGCACGCCCGCGAGCCGTTCCGCCACCAATCGTTTTTCTCCGACAAGGCTGTCGGCACGATCACCGGACTTGGTGCCCAGGGGTATCTGCTGGCATTCGACTACGTCGTTGCCGCCCTCTCGGACAATCTGGATCCGGGTCAGGGCTAACGCGACTCCACCCCGCTTTAATTTCAACCATTCACAGACACGACTTCAGGAGACCCACATGGATCTGCGTAAACTCAAAAAACTGATCGACCTGGTACAGGAATCCGGCATTTCCGAACTGGAAGTCACCGAAGGCGAAGAAAAAGTCCGCATCGCGAAACAGCTGACGGCAGCGCCGATCGCCCACCAGGTTTACGCAGCAGCAGCGCCGATGGCGGCCAGCGCACCAGCTGCTGCACCTGCTGCTCCGGTGGCTGCAGAACCCGCAGCCCCGGCAGGTCACCAAGTGAAGAGCCCGATGGTCGGCACCTTCTACCGCGCCTCGTCACCGGATGCTAAAGCCTTCGTCGAAGTCGGCGACACCGTCAAGGAAGGTCAGACACTGTGCATCGTTGAAGCCATGAAGCTGCTCAACGAAATCGAATCGGATGCCAGCGGCGTCGTGAAGGCCATCCTGATCGAAAACGGCCAGCCGGTCGAATTTGGCGAACCACTGTTCATCATCGGCTAATCGCCATGTTCGAAAAGATTCTGATTGCCAACCGGGGGGAGATTGCCCTCCGCATTCAGCGCGCCTGTCGTCTGCTGGGTGTCAAAACCGTGGTCGTGCACTCCGAAGCCGACCGTGATGCCAAATACGTGAAGCTGGCCGATGAATCGGTCTGTATCGGTCCGGCCGCTTCCAAAGACAGCTACCTGAACGTCCCGGCCATTATCTCGGCGGCCGAAGTGACGGATGCCGAAGCGATTCACCCGGGTTACGGTTTCCTCTCGGAAAACGCCGACTTCTCAGAGCGCGTCGAGCAGTGTGGTTTCGTGTTCATCGGTCCGAAGGCCGACACGATTCGCCTGATGGGTGACAAGGTCTCGGCTAAAGATGCCATGAAGGCCGCTGGCGTGCCCTGCGTCCCCGGCTCGGATGGTGCGCTACCCCCAGAAGACCACAAGGAAATCGTACGCATCGCCCGCCAGATCGGCTACCCGGTCATCATCAAAGCCGCCGGTGGCGGCGGCGGCCGCGGTATGCGTGTGGTACACACGGAAGCCGCGCTGATCAATGCCGTTCAGATGACGCGCCAGGAAGCGCAAACCGCGTTCGGCAACCCGACCGTGTACATGGAAAAGTTTCTGGAAAACCCGCGCCACGTGGAAATCCAGGTCCTCGCCGACACGCATGGCAATGCCGTGTATCTGGGCGAGCGCGATTGTTCGATGCAGCGGCGTCACCAAAAAGTGATTGAAGAAGCACCGGCACCGGGCATCCCGGAAAGACTGATCGCTAAAATTGGCGAACGCTGCGCCGAAGCTTGTCGTAAGATTGGTTATCGCGGCGCCGGTACGTTTGAGTTCCTCTTTGAAAACGGTGAGTTCTATTTCATCGAAATGAACACACGCGTACAAGTCGAGCATCCGGTGACAGAAATGATTACCGGCATCGACATCGTTCAGGAACAGATCCGTATCGCGGCTGGCGAAAAATTACGTTTCCGTCAGCGGGACATCGAGTTCCGCGGTCACGCCATCGAATGCCGTATCAATGCCGAAGACCCGTATACCTTCGTCCCGTCGCCGGGCACGATCAATGCTTGGCATACGCCGGGCGGCCCGGGCATTCGCGTGGATTCGCATGTCTATGCCGGCTACAAGGTCCCACCGCATTACGATTCAATGATTGGCAAGCTGATCGCTTACGGCGAAACCCGTGACCAGGCGATTCGCAAGATGCGTATCGCGCTATCGGAAATGCTGGTTGAAGGCATCAAGACCAACATCCCGCTGCACCACGAACTGATGCGTGACAAAGGTTTCGTGGACGGCGGTGCCAGCATCCACTATCTGGAACACATGCTGGCCGAGAAAAAAGAAGTCGAGCGCAAGTAAGTGACCGCGCAAACCACTTGGGTCAACGCCCGCATCATTGCGGATGCCCAGCAGGCCGAGGCGCTCGGTGATGCCCTGATGGAAGCCGGCGCTTTGTCGGTCACCGTCGAGGACGCCGACGCCGGCACGCCGGCCGAAACGCCCCAATATGGCGAGCCCGGCATGGAAACACACAGCGTCTGGACACGCTCCGTACTGTCGGCACTGTTCGATGCCGCAGACCCGGTACACGACATCGTGGCCCAGTGCGCGGCCGCACTCGGTGTTAACGCCGAGACGCTCTCGCTGGAAGACGTTCCGGAAACCGATTGGGTGCGTGCCACGCAGGCCCAGTTTGACCCGATTCCGATCGGTGGTCCGCTCTGGATCGTGCCAACCTGGCACACACCGCCCGAACCGGATGCGATTAATCTGGTGCTCGACCCCGGCCTGGCCTTCGGTACCGGTAGTCACCCCACCACGCGCATGTGCCTGCAATGGCTGGTGCGTGAAAGACCGGTGGGCACCGTGCTGGATTACGGCTGCGGCTCCGGCATCCTGGCCATCGCCGCCGCCAAGTTAGGCACCGCTGAGGTCGTCGGCGTGGACATCGATCCACAAGCCGTCCGTTCAGCCAAAGACAATGCCGAAGCCAATTGCGTGACTGCTGCCTTCTTCGATGCCAGCGACACGTTACCTACGCCGTACGACACCCGTCAGTACGATGTGGTGCTTGCCAACATTCTGGCCAACCCCCTTCGGGTTTTGGCCCCGGCGCTGGCGGCCCGCCTCAAACCCGGTGCCTCCCTGGTATTGGCTGGCCTCCTGGCCGAACAGGCCGAAGAACTGATCGGCATTTACAGCCCCTGGCTGGAAATGCGGGTTGGCGACACCCAGGAAGGCTGGAGCCTACTGGTCGGCACCCGTCCGCTCTAATTCTGCTTTTGCATTCAAGACAATCATGAAAAAAACGCTGATCTGCGGCTCGCTCGCTTACGACAACATCATGGTCTTTAACGGCCGCTTCCGCGAACAGATTCTGCCGGAACAGATTCATATTCTGAACGTAGCGTTCCTGGTACCTGAAATGCGTCGCGAGTTTGGCGGTTGCGCCGGTAACATCGCCTACGCCCTGCACAGCCTGGGCGGTAACGCCGAGATCATGGCCACAGTCGGCGAAGACGGCATCCCTTATATGGATCGCCTGGATGCGCAGGGCATTTCGCGCAAACATGTGCGCAAAGTGCCAGGCACGTTCACGGCCCAGGCCTTTATTACCACCGACATGGATGACAACCAGATCACCGCCTTCCACCCCGGTGCCATGGGTCAGGCGCATCTGAATGAAGTCGGCCATGCGGAAAACGTGGGGCTGGGTATCGTTGCCCCCGATGGTCGCGATGCCATGCTCGAACATGCCCGCCAATTTGCCGATGCCAACATCCCGTTCATCTTTGATCCGGGTCAGGGTCTGCCGATGTTCGACGGCGACGATCTCAAGCAATTCCTGTCGCTAGCGACCTATGCCTGCGTCAACGACTACGAAGCCCAGATGCTTTGTGACCGCACCGGTCAGACGCTGGAAGAACTCGCCGAAAATGTGGCTGCGCTCATCGTCACGCGTGGCGGCGAAGGTGCCTGGATCTTTACCGGCGGCCAACGCATTGATATCGAAACGGTGCAGCCTGAAGCCATTGTCGATCCGACCGGTTGCGGCGATGCCTTCCGTGGCGGCCTGCTCTACGGCATGGCCAATGGTTATGATTGGCAAAAGGCCGGCCGCCTGGCCTCACTGATGGGCTCGATCAAAATCGCCCACGCCGGCCCACAGAATTACCACGTGTCATTTGAACAGGTAGCCCAGCGCTTCCAGGCTGCTTTCGGCGAAGCCCTCTAAAAAGCGCATGAACAGCACACCCAACCCGAAGCCGCTTCGCTTCGTACGCGGTGTGCGCGTGGTCTTTCACCTGCTCTGCGGCCTTTGCTGGGTGAGCATTGCTTTTCCCTTCTTCTCGCTGAAACGCCGCCGCTGGGTGCGTTACCGCTGGTCTCGCGAATTATTAAAGCTCTTTGCCTTTGAGTTAAAAATATCGGGCACGCTCCCGGCAGAAGCTGGTCTCATTGCAGCCAACCATGTCAGCTGGGTCGATATCTTTGCCATGAACGCGCTTACCCCGGTGGCGTTTGTTTCCAAAGACGATGTCATTCACTGGCCCATCATCGGCACCCTGGCCAAACATAACGAAACCATTTTCCTGCAACGCGGCAGTCGCGGCCATGCGCACACGATTGGTCGCGAAATGGCCGAGCGTTTGCAATCCGGCAACTGGCTGGCTGTGTTTCCTGAAGGCACCACCACGGACGGCACACACCTCCACCCCTTCCATGCTGCCTTATTGCAACCTGCCATTGATGCCAATGTTCCGGTAACACCCGTGGCACTCAGCTACCTAGATGCACAAGGACAACGTTCATTGTTGCCGGCCTACGCTGGCGACACCAGCCTCTGGGCATGCTTCTGCGCCATGCTGTCGGCACGCCAACTGGTTGTTAACCTGGAAATCGGCACGCCGGTTTCTATTGAACCCGGCAGCGGCAATAGCGGCCGTAAAGCGTTGGCACAGGCGCTACATCAGCAAATTGAAACTGCACTATATTCCTGATCTCGCTTGAAGGAGAGACTGCATGGTTTTGTCCAACAAACTCAACATCACCAGCCAGCTTGAACTCGCCCAAGCCGAGGAAAAGCTCAGCAAACAAAAAGCCAAACAACTCTTTGACTCCGGCGACATCGCCAAAGTTGAATGTGGCACCTATGCAGGCCTGGCATTGATTCATGCCTATTTATTTGAAGATATTTACGACTTTGCGGGAAAAGTTCGTAACGTCAATTTTGCCAAAGGCAACTTCCGCTTTGCGCCGCTGATGTATCTCGAAGCCGCGTTGAAACATATCGACACCATGCCGCAAAGCACCTTTGACGAAATTATCGAAAAATATGTCGAGATGAATGTGGCCCACCCCTTTCGGGAAGGCAATGGCCGCGCCACACGCATCTGGTTAGACCTCATACTTAAAGCCGAAATCAAACAAGTGGTGGATTGGAATCAGGTAGACAAAGAAGAGTACCTATCTGCCATGCAGCGCAGCCCAGTGAAAGACCTAGAGATCAAAGCGCTGCTCAAACAAGCACTCACCGACAAAATCAATGACCGCGACTTGTTCATGAAGGGTATTGATGTGAGCTATTACTACGAGGGGTATAGCGAATTCAAGACCGAGGAGCTATAACCTCTACGCGTTGCATGACATGACCCACAGGGCGCTATATTCCTAACCCACCTCTAAGCCACAAACGGGCTTAATTTTGAATGTGTACAGTCGGCCAGTTGCGGACATATGCAGAGTTTTCGTAATAGATAACTTCCGACTTGGGCCGTAAGCTGTTAGCTAGGGCAATGGTAGATTTAGTCTTTCAGACTAAGCCTGAAACATGAGAAGGCATGCTGATAACGTCCTAAACTTATTGACATAATTCGACCGCAATAGCCGCCGCCTTAAATTACGGAAAGAAAAAGACCGTTTTTTCCTTCGCTGTTAAGTGTGCTGAGTCCTGTGAGCTAATCACCAGTTTGATGGGGTTTGCTCCCGATGGTGCCGCGTCACCTGGAGCTGAAATGGTCACAGTTACTGGCTGGATTGATCCTGCCGCAATATTGAATTCAGAGGTGCCAAGCAAGGTCATGCCGGGTAAACCTTGTGGTTGGATGGTGTATTTATGCGCTTGGTCGTCCAAGTTCATGAGTTTGAGGGTATAGACATTCTCAATTCGACCATCTGCGCCTTCTCGATAGAGCGGACCGCGATCCCGAATCACATTCACGAGTAGTAGGTCTCGATTCGATAACGTCCAAACAGCCAGTCCAGTGAAGATGATCAGAAGACAGCCGTAGGCAACCAGGCGGAACCGATTCTGCTTTTTTGGGGTTTGGACCAACTGGTTCTCTGACATAAAGCGGATCAAACCGAGTGGCTTTGCAATTTTCTTCATCACATCGTTACACGCATCAATACAGAGGCCGCAGTTGATGCATTGATACTGCGAACCGTTGCGGATATCGATACCAGTTGGGCAAACCTGTACACAAATACCGCAATCAATGCAATCACCAGCGCCGGAAGCATTACGTTTGTTGCTTCTGGGTTCGCCACGGTTTGTATCGTAAGCAACGGTCTTGGTGCTAACATCAACCATGACACCCTGGAACCGGGAGTAGGGGCACATGTGTTGACATACCGCTTCACGCGCATAGCCGGCCTGTAGGTACATGAATGTCGCGTAAAAGATCACCCAGAAACCTTCCCACGGACCAAGATCCCAGCTGGGAATTGCGGAAAGCAATTCGCGGATCGGCGTGAAATAGCCGACAAAAGTGATGCCTGTCCATGCTGCCACCAAAATCCACAGGAGCTGCTTCGTCGATTTGATCAGTAGTTTTTTGCCGCTAATCGGACTTTGATCTAATCGCATGCGAGCCAGGTGATCCCCTTCGACTTTTTCTTCGATCCAGGTAAACAACATCGTGTACACGGTTTGCGGGCATGCAAAACCGCAGAATACCCGGCCAGCGATTGCGGTGACAAAGAACAGCGCAATCGCCGCAACAATCATGATGTAGGCGAAAGCCAATGCATCCTGTGGCCATAGCACCGTGTCAAAGAAATACAGTTTCTCGTGAGGGATATCGAACAGAATTGCCTGACGGCTCACGCCATTGCTGTTCCAGGTCAGCCAGCACGCGCCATAAAAGATTGCCTGAGTAACCAGAAACATGGTCCAGCGTAGGGTATTGAAATATCCCTTCGTAGACCTGGCGTGTACCTTGCCTTTCTGACGGTAAAACTCGATGCGTGCTTCCTGAGCTTTCTTGACTGGCTGTTCCATTTTTAGCCCCATTGATATGTTGCTGCTAGTACATCATTGGGTAAGCGATAGGAACAGGTTCAGAATGTCTCTTATTTGATAGGTACAGATTGATCGGCGATCAACGCACCTAAGGTTGCCATGGCGGCGCCTAAGCGTTGTGGATCAGGATGTCCAAAATTAAGGCGCAGATAGTGTTTGAACTCACGCTTGGCTGAAAAGATTGGGCCGGGCGCAATACTAATGCCGTGATCCAGCGCCTGTTGGTGCAGCAACAGTGTGTCAACGTGGGGGGGTAATTCAAGCCAGAGGAAATATCCACCTTGCGGTCGCGACAGTTTGGTTCCAGTTGGAAAATGGCGCTCAATGGCTTGAACCATTTCTACTTTCTGCAAGGCCAGAGTTTGTCGCAAGTGCCGCAAGTGATTTTCAAACCCACCGTGTTTGAGGTATTCCGCAAGCGCAATCTGCACAGGAACGGTGGTTGCTAGACTCAAAGAGAGTTTCTGGCGCTGAATCCGGCTTGCGTAGCGTCCGGCTGCAACCCAGCCAATCCGATAGCCGGGGGCCAAGCACTTCGAGAACGATGATACATGCATAACCAGGCCGGTTTTGTCCTCTGCTTTACTGCATAACGGGGCTTGGGGTGTGAAATAAAGTTCGTTGTAAACATCATCTTCGATGAGCGGCACATCATGACGCCGGAGCAATTTCAAAAGCGTCCTTTTATTTTCATCCGAAACGCGGCTACCTGTTGGATTCGCAAAATTGAGCATGAATAGACAGGCTTTGATGGGGTGATGCCTGAGAGCATCTTCCAAAGCAGACAGGCTGACCCCTTCACCAGGATGGCTGGGAATCTCGATGACTTTTAAACCAAGGCGTTCACTGGCTTGCAGACCAGCGTAGAAGGTTGGGGATTCAATCGCAATCAGATCACCGGGCTGGGTTACCGCCTGTAAGCAAAGATTCAGCCCTTCCATCGCACCGGATGTAATGACAATTTCCTGCGGAGAAACTGTTGCCCCCTGAGCCAGGTAGCGCAAAGCCAGTTGCCTTCGCAGTTCCTCATTACCCGGTGGTAGATCTGTCACAGTGGCCAGTGGGTCAAATTTGCGAGCAGCATTTGCCAAAAATCGGCCGAGCTTGTCGAGCGGGTAAAGAAACGGGCTAGGAAAGCTGGAGCCAAGGGGCACCACTGAAGGATCACGAACACTATCCAGTATCTGAAAAATGAAATCACTCACCTGTAATTGTGTAGAACCGCCTACTGGGTGGGTCATTTCAGGTTCGGATAGGTTCTGGCCCAACCGGGCGCGAACAAAGTAGCCAGATTTGGGTCGCGCTTCGATGAGTCCCCGGCCTTCAAGGATGTAATAGGCCTGTGTCACGGTAATAGGACTCACATCATGGATAAGGCATGCCTTTCTTACTGAAGGGAGGCGTTCCCCAGGGCGCAGCAACCCTTTAAGAATCAGGTCTTCAGTTTGATTGGCGATTTCTTGGTAGCGGCTCATGGGGGGATGGTATCAGTCCAAGGCGGCATCTGTACCTATTAAATAAGACACATTCTGAACCTGTTTCTATTGCACGGCCAGTGATGTACTACGCACAACTTATTAACAATTGTCATTAGATTTCGCCATGTATCTTTACAACGAGGTTGATCAGAAGCTTGTCGATGACCGGGTCGACCAGTTTCGTGGGCAGACGGAGCGCTTTCTCAGCGGCCGTCTCAGCGAAGACGACTTCCGTCCTTTACGCTTACAAAACGGCCTGTATGTGCAGCGTCATTCACCGATGCTGCGAATTGCAATTCCCTATGGGCTACTGTCAAGTCGGCAGATGAGGATGCTGGCGCACATCGCTCGAACTTACGATCGAGGTTACGGGCACTTTACTACCCGATGCAGTATCCAGTTCAATTGGGTACGCCTCAACGAAGCACCGGATATTCTGGCCGAACTTGCAACTGTACAGATGCACGCGATCCAGACTTCGGGTAATTGCATTCGTAACATCACCTGCGATTCGTTTGCCGGCGTTGGCGAAGATGAAATCTTTGATACACGGCCATATTGCGAAATCGCTCGGCAATGGTCCACGCTTGCGCCGGAGTTCATGTTTTTGCCTCGCAAGTTCAAGATCGCCTTTGCCGGAGGTGCCGAAGATCGAGCCGCAGTTCGCTTTTACGACATTGGTGTACGAGCCAAGCGCTCTGAGTCTGGTGAGGATGGATTTGAAATCTTTGTTGGGGGCGGGATGGGGCGGACACCCATGCTCGCACAAAGCGTCAAATCATTTTTACCGAAAGAAGAACTGCTTAATTACTTCGATGCCATTCTGAGGGTATATAACCGGCATGGTCGCAGAGACAACAAATACAAAGCGCGGATTAAGATTCTGGTTAAGGACTTGAGCGTTGAAGGATTTGGCAAAGAAGTAGACACCGAGTGGCAGCACCTTAAAGGTGGGGCCGGAACTACTAGTGCAGAAACTATTGCCACCATGACCACATTTTTTGAGAAACCGGCATATGAGGGGCAAGGCGACAGCGATGCATTGTTTGATGAATTGAAAGATCCCGGATCAATCAATCTGCACCGTGAGTTCGCTCTGTGGAAAAGACAGAATGTCTCGAAAAATCAACACGGCGACTACGCGATTGTGACCTTGTCCTTGAAGAAATCGGGTGTGCCGCCAGGTGATGCTACCGCTAGACAAATGGACTTTATAGCCGACTTGGCTGATCGATTCAGCCTTTCTGAGGTGCGTGTTACCCATGAGCAAAATCTCCTTCTGCCTCATGTGCCGCGAGAAAAGCTCTACGAGCTCTGGAATCTAGCTGCGGCGGAGGGTTTAGCTTCGCCTAATATTGGGTTGTTAACCGACATGGTCTGCTGCCCCGGGGGTGATTTCTGTTCGCTGGCAAATGCCAAGTCGATTCCTATTGCGGTTGCTATTCAGCAGCGCTTTGATGACTTGGATTATTTATTCGATCTTGGTCCGCTGGAACTTAATATATCCGGGTGCGTCAATTCTTGCGGCCACCACCACATTGGTCATATCGGTATTCTCGGAGTCGATAAGAACAGCGAAGAGTGGTATCAGATCACTCTCGGTGGTCGAGAGGGAAATGCCTCAAACATTGGCAAGGTTATTGGTCCGTCATTCGCTGCAAATGATATTCCTGATGTCATCGATAAGATTATTGGCGTGTATATCGCCAATCGTTATGAGGATGAGATTTTTATCGACACATTCACCCGCATTGGTATGGAGCCATTCAAATCGGGCGTATATGGAGCCAAAGATGGCAGCACTCATTGACTTGCAAGGTATCGTTGTGGCTGATTCGTGGCGAATGATTTCTGACGATGAAGCATTGAATGCTGCCACTAGATTACCAGGGCAGAATCTCATTCTGACCATTCCACTATGGCGAACGAGCGGCGAAAATCTGGTCCCCCAGGGGCACAAGGTTGGAGTCTGGTTGTGGCCTGATGATGATCCAGAATCACTGATTTCCATCGGCCAGAAACTGCCGATTATCGCTGTGCATTTCCCGGTTTTCACCGATGGCCGTGGTTATACCCATGCAAAAATATTGCGTGAACGTTTGGGCTATATCGGAGAATTACGCGCGACGGGGGACGTTCTAAGGGATCAAATTTATTTTTTGAGTAGATGTGGTTTTAGTTCCTTTGCATTGCGTGCGGATCAGAACCCCGAAGAGTGCCTGTCTGCATTGAATGATTTCTCTTGGGCACCTTTGGTAGGTCATTTATGACCGCTATGGGTCGGAAGCAGACCACTACGATGGCTTGTCTCCAAGAGAGCTGGTTCAACGAACCGGGCAAGCAACGGCTGATAGATCGCTAAAACACTCAGAAAGGCGCGATCACCAGGATGCTTCGGAGAGTCCGGCCTGCCGCCGCAGCTCCCGCAGCTTCACGTACTTCATAAAGCTATTCTGACAACCGATGGCAATGTGCACGAAGCCGGGCACACCATCCTGCCAGCCGCCACGCACCAGCCAGAATTTCAGAAAGCGGGTCAGCGGCGAAAAAATCATTCGGGCCAGCGGCGCCTGCTCCCCGCGTGCGAGCGCGCGTTCTGCGGCCAGGCTGGTGTAGCGGTTCTGCTTATCCAGATAGTTTTTCAGATCATCCGCACTGTAATGCAGCAGATCACCTTCCAGGGTGCGTGGTGCCAGATCACTCAGCACATGCTCATGCACGATATCGTCGGACCAGCGGGCAGCATCTTTTCGGAACAGTCGGGTGTTGAAATCTGGGTAGCCCTCACCATGCTTCAGCGGACGCCCCATGAATACGTTGCAACGGGCAAAGCGGTACACCGGGTAATCCGGCACGCCTTTTCTGAAGGCACTGCGAATACTGTCGGCCAGTTTGGGCGACAAGGCTTCATCTGCATCCAGACATAACACCCAGTCGTTGCTGGCCAGGCTAACGGCGTGCGCCTTCTGCGGCCCGAAGCCCGCCCAGGGGTGATGCACGACCTGCGCCCCGAATTCTGCCGCAATGGCCGCTGTGTCGTCGGTGCTGCCCGAATCCACCAGAATGGTTTCGGATGCAAATGGCACAGACGCCAGCACATCGCGCAAACGAGCGGCGGCATTACAGGTAATCAGAACCAAAGAGAGCGGTAGTTTCTCGGACATGGGCAACGGTACACACGGCTATAATGGGGCTATGTCGCGAGATTATCACTAATGCAGCCCAAGCTTTCGAACCCGCCCCGTTTTCTGTTGATGAAAACCTCATCGCTGGGCGATGTCTTGCATAACCTTGCCGTGGTCAGTGACCTGCAGCGGGTGTTTCCCGGTGCCATCGTGGATTGGTGCGTGGAAGCACCCTTTGCCGAAATTCCAAGCTGGCACCATGGCGTACGGCACATTATTCCGGTATCGATTCGTCGCTGGCGCAAACAACTCTTCCAGCGCGATACCTGGGCAGAGATCAGCCTGGCCCTCGGCGCACTCCGCAGTGAGCGCTACGATGCCATTATCGATACACAGGGTCTGGTACGCAGCGTGCTGCTCGGCCGCTTGGCGCACGGCCCGGTTTACGGGCAAAACTGGCGCGAGGCGCGTGAGTCGCTTGCCGGTTTGCTGGTTAACCGCCCACTGGCTGTGCCTTATGCCCTGCATGCCGTAGAGCGCTATCGCACCATTGCCGCCACGGCGCTGGGCTATGCCGATCGATTACCCGAGTTACCGCTCGATTTTGGTCTGAACACCCGCTACCCGTTACAGCCGGGTAATGAGGTGTTTCTCTTCACGAACACCAGCCGCGATAAAAAGCTGTGGCCTGAAGAGCACTGGATTAGCGTCGGACGCGCCCTGCGTGATGCCGGCATGACGCCAGTGTTTACTGCCGGCAACGACATCGAGGCCGCCCGCTCACAACGCATTGCGGCAGGGATTGCCGAAGGTGGCACAATGGGCGAGGTGCTGTTCCGCCCGACACTGACCCAGCTTACCGAACGCATTGCCAAGGCCCGGTTGTGTCTGGGCGTTGATACGGGTTTTACGCACATTGCCTGTGCACTCACCGTGCCCACCATTGCCATCTTTACCGATACCGACCCCGAACTGGCTGGTGGTTTTGGTTTGGGGCTACGGCAGACTTTTGGTCATCTGGATAGCTGCCCGCCCGTAAGCGACATCATGGACCAACTTAAAACCTGGGGCTTTCTGCCGGCATGAGTATGCCCGCTGCCGCACCGTGGTTCTACCGGCTGCTACTTACGCTGATTGTGCCGCTGGCGCTTTTGCGTTTATGGTGGCGCGGACGTAAACAACCCGGCTACCGCCAACACATTGCCGAACGCTTCGGCTACCTCAATGTACCCGCTGGAGGCCAGATTATCTGGCTCCACGCGGTTTCGGTCGGTGAAACCCGGGCAGCCGAGCCGCTGGTACATGCCCTGCTGGAACACTACCCGGACCATCGTGTCCTGCTCACGCATATGACACCAACGGGCCGGGCGACCAGCACCGCACTCTATACCGACCCCCGCGTGCTCATTGCCTACGTGCCCTATGACCTGACGGGGGCTGTTGATCTTTTCCTGCAGCGAGTGCAACCCACCGTCGGACTGCTTATGGAAACCGAAATCTGGCCGAATCTGATTCTGCGCAGCCGTCACCATGGCGTACCTATGCTCCTCATCAACGCCCGCCTGTCGGCTCGCTCGGCAAAGCACTATGCCCGCTTTGACCGCCTGATACGGCCGGTTCTTGGCGCACTCTTCGCCGTTGGTGCGCAAAGCATCGAGGATGCCCGGCGCCTGCAGGCACTGGGGGCTACCCAGGTGCGTGTGACCGGCAATCTCAAGTTTGACGTCCGCATTGAACCCAGCTTGCAACTGCTGGGCAAGCGCTGGCGGAACAGCCTGAATGGGCGGCCTGTGTGGCTTGCGGCCAGCACGCGAGATGGCGAAGAGGCGCTGCTGCTCGATGCACACCGCCTGTTGTGCGCCCGCCTACCGGGACAGACGCCTTTGCTGGTGATGGTGCCTCGCCACCCGCAACGCTTTGATGCCGTGGCTGAACAGATCACCCGGGCAGGCTTTCAACTGACGCGCCGCAGCGAGGCTTTGCCCGATGCCGCCACCGATGTGTGGCTCGGCGATTCGATGGGCGAAATGGTGGCGTATTACAGCATGGTCGATGTGGCAGTCATGGGCGGTAGCCTGCTGCCGTTTGGTGGGCAGAACCTGATTGAAGCCGCCGCCTGTGGCACACCGACCCTGGTGGGCCCGCACACCTATAACTTTGCAGCAGCCGCCGAAGCGGCCATCCGCACAGGTGCCGCACAACGGCTATCCGGCACGACCGCCCAAACTGAACCCGAGACCATTGCCGAGGCGTTATACCGCTTGATCAGTGACCGGCCGGCATTGGCCCTGGCCGCTCGTGCCACGGCTGACTTTGTTGCGCAGTCCACGGGTGCCACCGCACGCACGCTGACATTGATCACGGAACACGGCCCATAAAAAAGACCCGCCGCAGCGGGTCTTATCATCTTACGCGCCGACCGCGATCACAGTTCGAAAGCCTTCATTGCGCGCGGTGCGTTTTCCAGCGGCGGCAACCAGGTTTCGAACAATGTTTCGCGCGAGTAGCTCCCAGGTCCGGTGCAATGGATCCGCACCATCTCCATGACCGGACCGGTGCCGACCACGGCCATCAGGCGACCACCGAGTGCCAGCTGATGCAGCAACACGTCCGGCACGCTCGGTACCGAACCGGTCAGTACGATCGCATCATACGGCTCACCGGCTTCATGGCCCTTGAGGCCATCGGCCAGAATCAGCGTGGCATTCTCGATACCGGCTTCATCCAGATTGGCCTGCGCCTGCGCCAGCAGGGCCGGATCAATTTCCAGGCTGGTAACATGCGCACCTTGCGAAGCCAGCAGTGCGGTCATGTAACCCGAACCGGTGCCTACCTGCAGAATCTGGGCGTCCGGCGCCAGCTCCAGCTCCTGCAGCATACGGGCTTCCATACGCGGCGGCATCATGACGGCGTGGGGTGTCAGCGGAATCTCGACATCGGCAAACGCCAGTGAACGATAGCTCTGCGGCACGAACTCTTCACGACGCACTTCAAACAGCAGATCCAGGACATTCGGATCCAGAACGTTCCACGGACGAATCTGCTGTTCGACCATGTTAAAGCGGGCTCTTTCAATATTCATCTGCAGAATTCCGGTTTAAGGGTGAAAACACCGCAAGCTAAGGTGTTGATTGAGATTAATTATACCTGTTAGTCCGGCAAACCCTGAAAAACTGGCAGACATCAGTGATCGCCCTTGGCCCCATCCCCGGTAGACGATGCCCCTCCGTTGACCGCGCTGGTTGTCGATACTAGCGCCGGAGGCTCAGGTGCCACCGGTTCAGCCAGCGGCCGGCCGCATCCCTGACACAGGCCAGAGGCCGGATCCGCCATACAGACGCCGATACAGGGATAAAGGTCTTCGTTGTCCTGTTCAGACATGAGGGTACGCTCATGGGGATGAAAACGCCTACAGTGTAATCCCAGGAAGAGGTTCGCCCAAATACAGCATACCCCTTGTGTGATTGGGCCTTTACAGGCAATCTATGGCTGACGCACCGCGTGCTTGTTGGGGAAGTCGTTTGTTGTCCCGCCGAGCGCATTTTTTTGGCTTTCGATTTGACGGAGATCACCATGTCGCAGTCCCCTACACCCGCCGAGGGCGCAGAAGGCAAAAACCCGGCCGAACTGGTTCATGTCTATGCAGAAGTTGCCCAGCGCGCATCGCGTGTTCTGAGCGGTTTTATGGAACGCCAGGCTCAGAAAGGCGTTAACACTTCCGGTGAAGAGGTTGGCATCGCCAAAGCCTTCATGGATCTCTCTGCTCGCCTACTGTCTAATCCGTATCAGCTGGCTCAGGCCCAGATGAATATGGTGCACAATTATTTCTCGCTGTGGCAGAACTCGGTGATGCGCATGATGGGCATGGAAGCCTCACCGACCATGGCACCCGAGCGTTCGGACAAGCGTTTTAAAGACGAAGGCTGGCAGCAGGATTTTGTGTTCGACTTCATCAAGCAGTCGTACCTGATCGCGTCCAAGCACATCCTGGATACCGTCGGCACCGTCGAGGGGATGGACGACAAACAACGCGAAAAAGTCAATTTCTACACCCGTCAGTACATCGACGCGCTGTCGCCGAGCAACTTTGCGCTGACCAACCCGGAAGTCTTCCGCGAGACCGTTCGTACGCAAGGCCAGAACCTGGTCAAGGGCCTCAACAACCTGCTGCACGACGTTGAAGCTGGCGACGGCAAGCTGCGTATCCGCATGACGGATACCTCGGCCTTCGAACTGGGCAAAAACGTCGCCACGACCAAGGGTAAGGTCGTTTACCAGAACGAAATGTTCCAGCTGGTTCATTATGAGCCGACCACCAAGCAACAGTTCGATGTACCGCTGCTGATCGTGCCGCCCTGGATCAACAAGTTCTACATCCTCGATCTGCGTGAAAAGAATTCCTTCGTGAAGTGGACGACCGATCAGGGTCACTCCACCTTCATCATCAGCTGGCTGAACCCGGACGAGAAGCATGCCGATCTGAACTTCGAAGACTATCTGCTCGAGGGTTCGCTGGCGGCCATCAACGCTGTGGAACAGGCCACCGGTTCGAAGAAGGTCAACCTGGCCGGTTACTGCCTGGGCGGCACCCTGCTGATGTCAACCCTGGCCTACATGGCCGCCAAGAAGGATAACCGCGCCAACTCGGCCACCTTCTTCACGACCATGCTGGACTTCACCGATCCGGGCGAACTGGGCGTCTTCATTGATGAAGAAAGCATCGCCACGATCGAGAAGAAAATGGAGAAGACCGGCTATCTGGATGGTTCGGAAATGGCCGGCACCTTCAGCATGCTGCGCGCCAACGATCTGGTCTGGTCCTTCGTCATCAACAACTACCTGATGGGTAAGGATCCGTTCCCGTTCGATCTGCTCTACTGGAACTCCGATTCGACCCGCATGCCGCGCGCTATGCACAGTTTCTACCTGCGCAACATGTACCTGAAGAATATTCTGAAGGAACCGGGTGGCCTGACGCTGGGTGGCGTGCCGATCGACATCCGCAAGGTGAAGACTCCCTGCTACTTCGTCTCGGCCATCGAAGACCATATCGCCCCGTGGCTCAGCACCTACATGGGCGTGCATCTGCCGTCGGGCCCGGTCAACTTTGTGCTGGGCGGTTCCGGCCATATCGCTGGTATCGTCAACCCGCCAGCCGGCAACAAGTACTGCTACTGGACCAACCCGGAACTGCCGGCAACGGCCCAGGAATGGTTCGATGGCGCGACCCAGAACGAAGGTTCCTGGTGGCCGAACTGGGAACAGTGGGTTGAAGCCATCAACGACAAGAAGGTCGCTGCCCGCATACCGGGTGAAGGCCCGCTCAAGGCCATCGAAGATGCGCCGGGCTCTTTCGTCAAGATGCGTGCCGATGCCAAAAAACCGGCTGCCAAGGCTAAAGCTGCCAAGTAAGCAGGCACACCGTACCAAGAACAACGCCCGCATCTGCGGGCGTTGTTCTTTTAGGGTATGACAGATTCACGGCCAGCCGTTGTGCCGCGCACGGGCGTGAAATGTTCAGCTACTTCTGCTGCCGTGCCATCTTAATCACGGCGTCCGTGTTGGCCAGCAGATCATTGAAATTCATGCCACGCTGTTGCAGCATCTTGTAACGGCCGGCCACGATGATGGAAGGCACGCCGTCAATCTGATACGTCATGGCGAGCGTGTCGGCCTTCTTCATGGCATTGGTCACGTCTGCCGAATAATAGACTTCGGAGAATTTCTTGGCATCCACGCCCGGCTGGCTGGCAGCCCACTGCAGCACGGCCTGGTCTTCATAAAGCGTACGGCCCTGTTGATGAATGGCGGCAAAGGCGGCCGTATCGAGCGCCGGCAGCTTCATGAGCTGGATTGTGTAGAACAGACGCCCCAGTACCACCCATTGCGGACGACCGAAAGTCACCGGCACGCGGCGTACGACCACATCTTTCTGCTTTTTCGACCAACGCTCGAAGGGCTCCGCGAAATCATGGCAATGCGGACAGCCGTAAGAGAAGAACTCCAGCACTTCCAGCTTACCGCCCGCAGCCGCTGCCGGGGTGTTCAGCACCGCATAAGTCTGCCCAGCAATCGCCACACCGCTTTGCGGTGCCGGGGGCATGACCGCACTGCCTAGTGCTGCCTGGGCCAGAGCCGAACCGGAAACACCTGCTGCCGAAATGCTGGCAATCAGGGTAGACAGAAACTGACGACGTTGCATGAGGACTCCGATCTTAGTTACGGGCCGGGACAGCATCAAAACCGGCTTCTTTCAGTTCGTTACGGGCACGATTAGCATCATCCTGGCGCTTGAAGGGACCGATTTTGACGCGGAACCAGACTTTTTCACCAATGACGGCTTTGTGGATGGATGCATCAAAACCCTGCAGCGCCAGATTGGCTTTCTGGGCTTCGGCATCGGATTGCTTCTGGAACGACCCCGCCATCAGATAGAAGCCGGCCGGCGCTTCCGGCTGTGCAGCCGCTTTGCTGGCTGCCTCTCCTGCCGGTTTGGCAGCCGGCGTGGTGCCATCAGTCTTGCCAGAGAGCAGATCAGGAAACTGGAAGCGCTTTTCCGGCGGCGGATCGCCCGGCTTGCCCGGCAAGGCAATTGGCTGCCCCGGTTCGCTCGCTGGGGCGTTGGCCGCCGGCGCCGGCGGCGCATCTGCCGCGGCCGGCAGCGTAGTCGACGTCGACGGTTTGCTACCTGCAGTTTTGGCGGGTGTTGGTGCCGGGGTTGTTTTATCGATAAACGGTGACGGCATCCGATTAAACCACCAGGCTACAGCCGCCGCGATCACCAGCCCGAGCATCAAGCCGTACAGAATACCCTTGAACGCGCCACCCGAAGCCGGAGCTCGGTCACGTGAGGCATGGCGATTGGGTTTGTAGTCTCGGGACATAGCGGCCTTTGTATGTTCTATCGGCAGATTACAGGGTTTCTGTTCGGGAAACTACATGGACTCCGGACAGGAGACCCCCAGCAAGGCCATCCCATTGCGAATCACCTGTCGCACGGCTGCCGACAGCGCCAGTCGCGCACGCGTCAGATCGGCATCGTCCAGCAGCATACGCTCGGCATTGTAATAACCATGGAACTCGGCGGCGAGATCACGCAGATAGAAGGCTACCTGGTGCGGCGCCAGATCGCGGGCAGCCCCATCGATCACTTCCGGGAAGCGGCCGATAAACGCCGTCAGCGCGGCTTCACGCGGGTTGGTCAGCAGCGCAAGATTGGCCGCCTGCAGATCAGCCGCCGCCCCGTGCCACTGCGCCATCAACGAACAGATGCGGGCATGAGCGTACTGAATGTAGTACACCGGATTGTCCGCGCTCTGGCTCTTTGCCAGATCCAGATCAAAGTCCAGGTGCTGATCGGCCTTGCGTAACACATAAAAGAAGCGGCATGCATCATCACCGACTTCGGCACGTAGCGCACGCAGGGTGACGTAATCACCGGCACGCGTCGACATCGAGGCTTTTTCACCGTTGCGGTAGAGCACGGCAAACTGCACCAGGGCAATATCCAGCTTGGCCGGATCCAGCGCCAGGGCCTGTACGGCGCCCTTAACTCGCGGAATATAACCGTGGTGATCGGCTCCCCAGATATTGATCATGCGATCAAAGCCACGCTCGTATTTGTTGAGGTGGTAGGCAATATCCGACGCGAAATAGGTGTAAAGACCATTCTCACGCTGGACGACACGGTCTTTTTCATCACCGAAATCCGTGGAGCGGAACCAGCGGGCGCCATTCTGTTCGTAGATGTGCCCAGCGGCATCCAGCTTGTCAAGACAGCGCTTGACCAGACCGGTGTCGAACAGCGAGTTCTCCGAGAACCAATTCTGGAAATCCACGCCGAAGCCATCCAGATCATCACGGCCATCAGCCAGCTGTTCGGATAGTGCATGCTGATGCACATAGGGCCAGTCTTCGGCCAGCAACGCTTTGCCGTTGGCAATCAGGGCATCCAGGTGCAATTCACGCTGAGCTTTCGCCTCATCATCTGCACAGCTGGCTCCCGGTAAGCCCGGGGTGCCTTCGAGCACCGCAGCCTTGGCGCGGACATATTTGTCGCCATGCGCATTAGTCAACTGGCGCGCCATATCGCGGACATAATCGCCCTGGTAAGCATTCGGCGGGTAGTCAATGGTGACGCCGTGCTGGTCAAGGTAGCGGATCCAGGTGGAGATCGCCAGAATATCCATCTGGCGACCGGCGTCATTCACATAGTATTCACGGGTCACATCCCAGCCGGCAAAAGCCAGCAAATCGGACAGGCTGGCGCCATAAGCCGCGCCACGGCCATGGCCCACATGCAACGGGCCGGTCGGATTGGCCGAGACAAACTCGACCAGCACCTTGGCATTGCCGCCGAACGAACTACGACCGAAGTCGCCCGCTTGCGACAGCACCGTGCTGACCACCCGGGTCTTGGCATCCGTCTTCAAGGTGAAGTTGATGAATCCAGCGCCGGCAATGCTGACATCGCTGACCTCCGGCGAAGCCGGGAGTTCGCTCACGATGCGTTCTGCAATCGCACGCGGCGCAAGCTTCAGCGCCCGGGCCAGTTGCATGGGCAGATTGGTGGCAAAATCCCCGTGGCTCGCCTGCTTCGGACGCTCCAGATAGATGGGGGTATCGGTGTGTTCCGGCGCGACGCTGGCAAGGGCAACCTGCAGCAGGCCGGTAATGTGTTCGCGGCTATCGAAAGTCATGGGTAAAATTATACCTTCTGGCTCGCTATCCCGTGGGCCTCTACTCAGAAAGCCGACCGCTCATGCGTCTGCAGCGCCTTGCCCGGATTTTTTACGTCAGTTGGAAGAACGGGCTGCTCACCATGCTCGTTGAAGCCGAACCAGAGGGCCGCGTGGCGCGCTGGCTAGGTTTCTACGCCCGCCGCCGGCATTTCAGCCAACCTCGTGCCGTACGCCTGCGCCTGGCGTTAGAGTCTCTAGGACCGATATTCGTCAAATTCGGTCAGATGCTCTCAACCCGTCGCGATCTGCTGGCCCCGGACTTTGCCGACGAGCTGGCCAAGCTCCAGGACCGGGTTCCCCCTTTTGACTCGGCGCTGGCCATGGCCGAAATCGAGCGCGGCCTGGGCATGGCGATTGTCGAGGCATTCAGTGAATTCGACCCGACACCGGTCGCCTCGGCCTCAGTCGCCCAGGTGCACTTTGCCCGACTGCATGATGGCCGTGATGTGGCGGTCAAAGTGTTACGGCCTGGCATGCACCGGATTGTCGATCACGACATTGATCTGCTGGATACCTTTGCCCAGCTCATTGAACGCTTCTCGGAAGACGGCCGCCGCCTGAAGCCCCGTGAAGTGGTGGCCGAATTTGCCAAGCATCTGCATGACGAGTTCGATCTGGTACGTGAAGCCGCCAACGCTTCGCAACTGCGCCGCAATTTTGCCAGTGGTCACCTACTGGTCGTGCCGGAGGTCTACTGGGACTTCTGCGCGACCAATGTGATGACCATGGAGCGTATGCATGGTATCCCGGTCGGCCGTATTGACGAATTACGTGCAGCCGGTATCGACCTTAATCGTCTTTCGAGTGCCGGCGTGGAGATTTTCTTCACTCAGGTATTCCGTGATGGTTTCTTTCACGCCGACATGCACCCGGGCAATATTCTGGTGGCCCATGATGGCCGCTATGTCGCACTTGACTTCGGCATTGTCGGCACGCTGAACGATGTCGACAAAAATTATCTGGCTCAGAATTTTCTGGCCTTCTTCCAGCGTGACTACCGACGGGTTGCCGAGGTGCACGTCATCTCCGGCTGGGCACCGAAGGATACGCGTATCGATGAATTCGAAGCGGCCATCCGTACTGTCTGCGAACCGATCTTCGACAAACCACTCAAGGATATTTCCTTCGGCAAGATTCTATTGCGCCTGTTCCAGACGTCGCGGCGCTTCAATGTGGAAGTGCAGCCGCAACTGGTCATGCTGCAGAAAACCCTGCTCAACATCGAGGGTCTGGGCCGCCAGCTCAACCCCGACCTTGATCTCTGGAAAACGGCCAAGCCCTTCCTGGAACGCTGGATGAGTGAACAGGTCGGCTGGCGCGGCCTGGTGGATGGGATGAAACGCGAAGGCCCCAACTGGGCAAAGATCCTGCCGCAACTGCCACGCCTGCTGCACGACTACCTGGCACCGAACGAGGATGAGATCAAAGCCGACAAGAAAGCACTGCGTGAACTCAAGCGCACAGTGCGACATCAACGACACCTGCTCTGGGTCAGTGTCGCTGTTTCAACCGTAGCGCTGGCCGCTTCTGCACTAATGCTATATCTGAACCTGCAACCATGACACCGCTACTCGGGTTCATCGCGCTGTATCTGCTGGCCTCGATGGGTATCGGCCTGCTGGCGGCAACCCGGGTAAAAAATGCACGTGACTTTGCGGTGGCCGGCCGCTCACTCCCATTGCCGGTCGTCACGGCCACGGTGTTTGCCACCTGGTTCGGTGCCGAAGCGGTACTGGGCGTTTCTGCGACCTTCGTCAAAGACGGTTTGCGCGGCGTGGTGGCCGATCCCTTCGGGGCATCACTCTGCCTCATCCTCGCCGGCTTCTTTTTTGCCAGCAAACTTTATCGGCTTAACTTGCTCACCATTGGTGACTATTACCGACTGCGTTACAACCACACGGTCGAATGGCTCAGCACACTGGCCATTGTGGTTTCTTACCTGGGTTGGGTTTCCGCACAGATCAAAGCCCTGGGGCTAGTATTCTTCACCGTCACCAACGGACTGATCCCACAGGACAAGGGCATGATTCTGGGGGCAGCCATTGTGCTGACCTACACCGTGCTTGGTGGCATGCTGTCGGTGGCGGTGCTCGACTTCGTCCAGATCACCGTCATCATGGGTGGCCTGATTTACATCGCCACCATCATTAGTGACCTGGCAGGTGGTACTGGTAATGTACTGGCCCACGCCAACGCTGCCGGCAAGCTGGATTTCTTTCCTTCAGGGGGCATGGACGTCTGGGTGCCTTTTGTTGGCGCCTGGATGACGATGATGCTGGGCTCCATTCCGCAGCAGGATGTCTTCCAGCGCATTTCATCGGCGAAGAGCGAACGTATTGCCATGATCGGCTCTATCATGGGTGGTTCGCTGTATTTTCTGTTCGCGTTCGTTCCCATGTTTCTGGCGTATGCAGCAACCCTGATTGACCCGGCCATGTTTGCCTCACTGCTCGAGACCGATTCGCAGCTAGTCTTGCCGACGCTGATCCTGCAACACACGCCGGTGTTTGCCCAGGTGATTTTCTTTGGCGCCCTGCTCTCGGCCATCATGAGCTGCTCATCCGCAACCCTGCTGGCACCTTCGGTTTCCTTTACCGAAAACATTCTCAAGCCGATGCTGCCACACATTTCGGATCGCATCTTTTTATGGCTGATGCGTCTTGTGATTGTGGCATTTGCCGGCATGGTGCTGGCCATGGCACTGACCAGCAATGCATCGATCTTCAAGATGGTCGAGCACGCTTATAAAATCACCCTGGTCGTGGCCTTTGTGCCTCTGGTCGCCGGCTTCTATTGGCGGCGAGGCAACACCCAGGGGGCGCTGTTTGCCATCTTCGCGGGCTTCTTCACCTGGATTCTGACCGAGGCATTCTCCAGCGAAGATGCCATCTGGCCACCCCAGATTCTCGGCCTGATCGCCGCGATTCTGGGCATGATCATCGGATCACTATTACCGCAGCGCATCGGCAAACCGGTCCCAACGCCGTCGCATCATCATGCGGCCGAAGGCACCTACCACGTCCCACCCACCGGGCATGAATCACACCCGCAGCATGATCGCTCCGGACGCCCCCGATAAGCCATTGCCGGGCTGGCGCGGCTGGCTCATGCGGGCACGCCAAAAGCCCTTGGCGGTATCGGTCGTCTACGCCTGCATCATCATTTACGCCAGCCTCTATGCCGTGACCCCCTGGCAGGATCGCGGCGTTGATCTGCTCGGCTATCTGAATGGTCACTGGCCCCGATACTGGACCTGGCAGGATGCCTGCTTCAACATCCTGGCCTACGTACCACTGGGTTTCCTGCTGGCACTATCACCACAACACACCCGCTGGCCCTGGGCCAGAACCTTGCTACCGCTGGCTGCTGGCTTCCTGCTGTCGGCCACACTGGAGACCTTGCAGACCTTCCTGCCCGGCCGAGTTTCCTCCGGTCTCGACCTGATGCTCAATACGGCCGGCACGCTCCTGGGCGTCGCACTTGCTCTGTTTTTTGGCCCGGGCATTCTGGCTCTGGCTGGCGAACTACGGCGCCGCTTGAATATTCGCCGACTCAGCGCCGAAACCGGTCTGATCCTGCTCGCACTCTGGTTGTTTGCCCAGATTTCTCCGGAAATCGTGTTCTTCGGGTTTGGTGACCTGCGTGGCCTGCTCGCCTTACCAACAGCATTTCCGTTCTCGCCGGCGTTTTACAGCCAGCTGGAAACCACCGTCGTTACCCTGCAGGTGCTGGTGATGGTGTTTCTGGTGCAAGCCGTACTACAACGCCTCCATCTGGGCGGACCCGCCATTCTGGCAAGCGTTCTCTGTATCATCACTTTAGGTGTCCTGATCCGGATCACCGCCAGCTGGCTGCTGCTGGGGCCAGCCATCGGCTCATCCGAAATGGCGCGCTGGGCGGCACTAACACCTGGCGGCCTATACGGACTGGTCATAGGTTTACTGCTCAGTCTACCGGTACTGATGCTGCCGGGACGCTGGCAAATGCCCCTGGCCAGTATGTTGCTGATGGCCGCCACAGTGCTGGTCAATCTGATGCCTACGAATCCCTACTCCGTCACCGCACTGACCGTCTGGCGACAGGGCCACTTTCTCAACTTCAATGGTCTCACCCGACTGATCGCCGCACTCTGGCCCTACCTGACGCTGACGTTTCTGGTCTGGGCGGATCACCAGCACCGCCGTCGCGACTGAACCTGAAGCCGACGATCACTTTATAATTCCTGAAACACCGCTACAACCACGGACCCCGACATGAGCTATTTCAAGCAACACGTTTTCATCTGCTGCAACCAGCGCACCAACGGCGAGATCAGCTGCAACGACCACGGTGCCGCCGATATGCTGGACTACATGAAGGGCCGTGTCGCCGAATTGAAGCTCAACCAGCCCGGCATGGTCCGCATCAACAAAGCCGGCTGTCTGGGTCGCTGCCTAGAAGGTCCGGTGATGGTCATCTATCCGGAGGCCGTCTGGTACACCTTTGTGGACAAGGCAGATATTGACGACATCATCAACGAGCACCTGGTCAACGGCATTCCGGTTGACCGCCTTCGCATCTGATTGGAAACAGCATGAGCCTCGGACGAGAAGAAAAGATTCTGATTGATGGCCCCGTGGGCCAGATCGAAATGCTGATAGACAACCCGGGCGCCCCCCGGGGCATTGCGCTGGTCGCACACCCGCACCCGATTGGCGGTGGCGCGGCCACCAACAAAGTCGCCCATACACTGGCCCGAACCTTCGCCGGCCTCGGTTATGCGGCTTTCCGGCCGAACTTTCGCAGTGTGGGTGGAACGCAAGGTGAACACGACGAAGGCATCGGTGAAACCGATGATCTATTGTGCGTCCTCGAATACGCCCGTGAACGATGCGGCCACTTGCCGGTAGTGCTGGCCGGATTCTCTTTCGGCGCTTTTGTGCAAACCCGCGTTGCCAAACGCATGGCGGAAGCCGGACACCCGGCCCAACGTCTTGTCCTGGTCGGTACCGCTTCTGGCTTTGTGGAAGGCACCCGCAACTACGATACCGAATCCGTGCCTAAGGACGCCATCGTGATTCACGGATCAGCCGATGAAACCGTGCCACTCGACAATGTGTTTGCCTGGGCCGAGCCGCAGGACCTTCCGGTGATTGTGGTCCCGGCGGCGGATCATTTCTTCCATCGCCGACTGCATATTCTGCGTGAAATCATCACGCACAACTGGCGTCATTAAGACCATGAGCACGGCGTTACTGATTCTGACCACGGCACCCGATCACGAAGTGGCGACATCGATTGCCGATCAGCTCATCGAGCAGGGTCTGGCGGCCTGCGTCAAAACCATGGCTCCTTGCCAATCGACTTATCGCTGGCAGGGTGCGATTGAACACACCGTCGAAATCCCGTTATTCATCATCAGTGACGAAGCCCGCTATCCCGCCCTGGAATCCCAGCTCAAGGCCGCACACCCCTACGATCTGCCGGAAATCGTTGCACTGCCATGCAGCGGCGGCCTTCCCGAGTATCTGGCCTGGGTCAGTGCTGCGTCAGGAACATCAACATGACCCTTGCTAGCAGCATGGCGTTCACCGCCCGCCGCACATTTCTGCGGCACATGATTATTCAGCTGTTATTGTGCCTATCACTGCTCGGTGCCGGCATCAGTATCGCGGCTCCCGGTAATTTCGGCGGCGCTTTCCTCCCGCCAGCTGAAGCCTTTCGTCCAAGCGTTGCCATCAGCGAGAGCAACCGTCTGATAGTGCATTTTGAAATCCAGCCCGGCTACTACCTCTATCGTGAAAAGCTCGCCGTCGAACCCACCGGCCTACTACCGGCGGATGTGAAAATTGTTCCCGAAGCGCTTCCTCCTGGCGTCCAGAAAGATGACCCTAATTTCGGGATGACCGAGATCTACCCGGATCCGGTCAACTGGCCAGTACAAATCACCGGAGGCCAGCGCCCGCTCACCCTGACCATTGCCGTTCGTTACCAGGGTTGTGCCAGCCAAGGCATCTGTTATCCGCCGGAGGTAGCCATCCTGCCAGTGACGCTGCCAGTGGCGCCCCCGACGGCACCGCCCGCAGAGTCTCCCGGGAGTAAATCGACTGCGAACGAGAACACTGCCCCTGCCCCGGAAAGTGGCATCACCGAAATTGCCCGATCCCTGGATCAAGGCATGCTCTGGCTGAATCTCCTGCTGTTCTTTGGCGCGGGCGTTGGCCTGGCATTTACCCCCTGCATGCTGCCCATGATGCCGATTGTGGTAACGGTGATCCTGGGCCGTCACGATGCACAACACCCCATCTCCCATATGCGGGGCTTGATGCTTGCTCTGTTCTATGTGCTGGGCATGGCCATCACCTATAGCGCGGCCGGGGTCTTTGCCGGCCTGAGCGGCACGCTGGTCTCCGGCATTCTGCAGAATCCTTGGGTCCTGGGCAGCTTCGCCCTCGTCTACATTGTGCTGGCCGGCGCGATGCTGGGGTTTTATACGCTACAGATGCCCAATGCCTTCCAGGGCAAATTGGCTGAAGGCAGTCAACGCCTGCATGGTGGCTCCCTGCCTGCTGTTTTCGGGTTAGGTGCGCTGTCCGCACTGATTGTAGGACCCTGTGTTGCCGCCCCGCTAGCCGGTGCGTTGCTCTACATCGGCCAGACTGGTAACGGCTTCCTCGGCGGCATGCTGCTCTTTGCTCTGGCCCTGGGCATGGGGGTTCCGCTTCTCGTCATGGGAGCGTCCGCCGGCACCCTGGTGCCCAAAACCGGTCCGTGGATGGAATCCATCAAAAAGGCTTTTGGTTTCATTCTGCTGGGAACAGCCTGGTGGATTGTGTCGCCGGTCCTGCCGGGCCAGGTAACTCTCGGTGGTTTTGGTGCGCTGGCCATCGTGGCTGCCGTACTGCTCCGGGCTGTTGACCGGCTGGAAGCGCGCGCGCCCGTCAGTGCGCGACTGGGTAAAGCCCTGGGTCTGGTACTGGGCGTGATCGGTCTGGTCTGGATTATCGGCGCCCTGGCCGGCGGCACACGCCTTGATCAACCGCTCTCCCCGCTGACCACGGCTACGACTAACACTGTGGCAAGCCCGGCTCCGCTGGCCATGACCACCGTCCAGACGATGGATGCCCTGGAAGACGCGCTACGCGACAGCCAGAAACCCGTTTTCATCGACGTCTATGCCGATTGGTGCGTCAGCTGCAAGGAGTTCGAACACAACACCCTGGGTAACGCCGAGGTGCGCAATGCCCTGGCAGCATTTACGCTCATCCGCGTTGACGTCACTGCCAGCGACGACGCCGCACGCACGCTGCTCAAACGCTTCGGCCTCTTCGGCCCCCCCGGTATGGTGTTTTACGCCTCGGGTGGCCGTTTGCTGCACGATGCCACCTTGGCCGGTTACGTGGGTCCGGCTGCCTTTCTCAAGCAGCTGAATCACGTACGAGAATTAGCCGAAAAAACTGCCCCATAACGACGCGACCGCCACGGCTTAATCCGCGTCAGACCAAGAACTTAGCGGCTTGAAGCACGGGGGCGCATGTTAGAATTTGCACTTACGCATCCCGATGCTCACTCAACCGCCTTCTGGTCACGCCATGTTTTCAGGAATAATTGCCGCCGTCGGAAAAGTTCAGGAAATCGCACCCCGCACCAGCGGCGTACGACTTACTGTGCATGCTGCCGGGCTGGATCTGTCCGATGTCATCCTGGGTGACTCGATTGCTTGTAACGGCATCTGCCTGACGGTCGTTGATCTGCTGCCCGCATCAGAGCCGACCGCCTTTGTCGTGGATGTCTCGGATGAAACACTGCGTTGCACAACGGGCCTGATGGCGGATGCACCGCTCAACCTCGAGAAAGCACTGCGCCTCGCCGATCGCCTGGGCGGCCACCTGGTAACCGGCCACGTCGATGGCATCGGTCAGGTGCGTCACTTTGCCCCTACCAGCAGCGACACTCATGGTGATTGGCAACTGACCATTGAAGCGCCGGAAGCTCTGGCCCCGTTTATCGCCCGCAAAGGCTCTATTACGGTGAACGGCACCAGCCTGACCGTCAACGATGTGAATGGCCGCGAATTCTCGATCAATCTGATCCCGCATACGCTGGAAAACACCATGCTGCACACACTCACTGGCAACAAGGCCGTGAATCTTGAAATTGATGTCATTGCCCGCTACTGCGAACGACTCCTGAGCTACAAAAACGAGATCTAATCAACGCGACCTCGACGGTCTAATCGCCTAACAACTTAGTTCGCCCGCCAAAGCGCCTGAAAATCGAATGACAATTGGCGGTGATGCCGGATCGACAACAGGTAGATCGTGTCGTCCAAACGAGCGTAAAGCAGCAGATAGTGTGCAAGCACGTACTCACGCACCTGCCCACTGCCTCCCAGCGTTTTAAGTTGGGCTTTCAGGCTATCAATACCATTGCTCACTTCAACCGAGTGGATAGGCCGTTCCAAAAACAACCGCCCCATATCGGGAAAGTTTTCCAGATTAGGGATGACGGTACCTAACAACTCATCAATGAGCGTATCGAATCCCGATAGCGCTTCTGCCTCTTGCAGAAACGACTCAACCCCTTCGAGACAATGTTCGAAGTTGGCCGTCAGCTTGACCAACCCCTTGGCGTCTGGCACTGGGGTTAACTCCGTGTGCTACCGCGTCGGCTCTTGAGGCCTTTGAGTGTGCTCACGGCATCTTTAACGTTGCCCGCAATCACGTCATTCAAACCTTTGCGCACATCGTCGATAATGAGCAGATGGATACGCTCCCGCTCTAGCTGATGGTAATAATCCAGCCGCTGCGCATCAATCAGCGCCACATAGCTTTCGCCATTTTTTGTAATCACTTTTTCAGCCCCGGCCTTCACTTGGTCTGCCAGGTCAGAGAGCGTCGCTCGCGCATGCGACAACGGGACAACATCAATTGCTGCGAACGCCATCACACACCTCTTTATTCTGTACAATATAACGTGCATTATCCATGAAAGCGGCAAACGCGTAAATTCATCGATAACGCTCAGAACCTGTGGCCTTGATACCCGCGATCTGCGAGAATACGGGGCTTGCGGTGCGTTTGCACCACCCACCCCGACTAAAAGAACATGACCACGGCTCCAGCCCTTACCGCCATATCACCCACCCAGGAAATCATCGCCGAACTGCGCGCCGGTCGCATGGTGGTGCTTGTGGATGAAGAAGACCGCGAAAACGAAGGCGATCTGGTTCTGGCGGCCGACCATGTAACCCCAGAAGCCATTAACTTCATGGCCCGCTTTGGTCGCGGCCTGATTTGCCTGACCCTTACCGAACAACGTTGCCGTCAACTGGGCTTAAACCAGATGGCGCGCGACAACAAAGCCCAGTTTGGCACCGCCTTTACGGTTTCTATCGAAGCCGCCGAAGGCGTGACCACTGGTATTTCAGCCCACGATCGTGCCCGCACGATTCAGGCCGCTGTGGCGGCCGATGCTAAAGCGGCCGATATCGTTCAACCGGGTCACATTTTCCCGATCATGGCGCGCCCGGGTGGTGTGCTTGTTCGCGCCGGACATACCGAAGCAGGTTGCGACCTAGCATCCATGGCTGGCCTCAGCCCAGCCTCCGTCATTTGCGAAATTATGAGCGAAGACGGCTCCATGGCCCGCTTGCCGGAGCTGCGTGAATTCGCTGCGCAACATGGCCTTAAGATCGGCACTATTGCCGATCTGATTCATTACCGCAGCCAGCACGAAACACTGGTGGCCCGCGCCGGTACTCGCGAACTGACTAACCGCCACGGCACCTTTACGCTGCATACCTACGCCGATAAAACTTCCGATGAAGTGCATCTGGCGATGGTCAAAGGCAAACCGACGCCACAAAGCGAAACGCTGGTGCGTGTTCATGTGCCGGTCTCAATTCTGGATTTCCTGGCGCCGGAAAGCACCGGACACAGCATCATGCTGGATGCTGCTATGGCAGCAATTGGTGCCGCCGACCAGGGTGTGCTGGTGATGTTACACAAACCGCTTAGCGGCCAAGAGCTGCTGCAGGGTCTCACGGCGGAGCCTCAAGCCCGTCACCGCAAATGGGACCCGCTGCTGCATGGCATCGGCGCCCAGATTCTGCGTGACCTGGGTGTTCACAAAATGCGCTTGCTCTCCAGCCCACAGCGCATCCCGGCCATGACAGGCTTTGATTTGGAAATTACTGGTTTCCAGTTGCCGGACGGCAGCCGGAACGATCTATCTGCATAGGATTTGCTATGACCCGCTATCAGGAATACCCCAGCAACGAAAACGGCGAAGGACTGCGCATCGGCGTTGTCGTCGCCCGTTTTAATCAGGACGTCTGTGACGGCCTGCTGTGCGGCGCCATCAACGAACTGCACCGTCTGGGCGTTAACGGTAACGACATCACCGTCTGCAGCGTCCCTGGCGCGCTGGAAATTCCGCTGGTGCTGCAAACCCTGGCCGATGAAGAAGAGGCACCGTATGACGCACTGATCGCCCTGGGTGCCGTGATTCGTGGTGAGACCTATCACTTTGAAGTCGTCAGCAACGATAGCTGCCGTGCCGTGATGGATGTGCAACTGACTACCGGTGTTCCCATTGCCAACGGTATTCTGACCACGGAAAACGATGATCAGGCATTGGTGCGTATGCATGACAAGGGCGCTGACTGCGCGCGCTGCGCCGTTGAAATGGCACGTCTGCATGCCGCGATTCGTCGGGGCAACCAACCTCAAGCTGTAGGAGCCTGTTCATGACGCAAGCCACCGCCAAACCGGCAGCCGGCCCAAAGCCTGCTCGCCGTCGCGCGCGCGAAGCGGCACTGCAAGCCCTCTACGGATGGCAAGTTGGCGGCCAGGATCTGGCCGCCTGTGAAACAGCCCTGCATGAAATCGAGGGCTTCGCTCAACTGCGGGATCTCGAACAGAAATTTGCTGTTGGGCTGCTACGTGGTTGCATGGCCAACCAGGCTTCGCTCCGTGAGCAACTCACGCCGTTACTGGATCGTCCGTTTGACGAACTCTCGCCGGTGGAAGCCTGCGTTCTGCTGATCGGCGCACATGAAATGGCCCATAGTCCGGAAACACCATTGCGTGTGGTGCTTAACGAATCGATTGAGTTGGCCAAGACCTTTGGCGGCACCGATGGTCATAAATTCGTCAACGGTGTTCTCGACCGGTTGGCGCCGACGCTGCGTCCGCTGGAAAGCAACCGCCCCGCCTGCTGAGACGACCTATGGCAGGTGAGTTCGCCCTGATCGAACGCCTGCTGGGGCAGCCGCTTGAACCCGGTTTGCCGAGCACCGCCGCACCTGACGCCCCCATCGAAAATGGTGTCCTGCTTGGACCCGGTGATGATTGTGCCTTGGTTGTACCGCCGACCCCAGGTGAAGCCTGGGCGATCAGTACCGATATGCTGGTCGAAGGCACGCACTTTCTCGCCACCGACGACCCGGCATCCCTGGGCTGGAAAACCCTGGCGGTCAATCTCTCTGACCTGGCCGCCATGGGTGCACGGCCGCGTTTTGCCACACTCGGTATGGCCATCCCGCCGACGGATAATGACACCGGCTGGATTGATCGTTTCTTTGTGGGGTTCAAAGAGTGTGCCGAGAGATTCAGCGTACAACTGATCGGCGGTGACACCACACGCGGCCCACGCAACTTCTGTGTCACCATCCTCGGCACCGTGCACCCCGCACAGGCATTGCGCCGCAGTGGTGCACAGCCTGGTGACGACCTCTGGATCTCCGGCACCCCCGGCATGGCTGCGCTCGGTCTGCAACACAAGCTACAAAGGCTGAAACTGCCTGATGCACTACAAGCATCTGCCAGCCGCGCACTGCACCGACCACAGCCTCGTGTTGCGTTAGGCCAGGCGCTTGCCGAGCAGTCACTGGCACACAGCTGTCTGGATGTCTCCGATGGCATCCTCCAAGACCTGGGGCACATCACTGCCGCTTCCGGATTATCGGCAACGATCATGGCTGCCGCACTCCCTGGCTCTCCCATCGGTATTATGGATGCAATATGGCAAGACTGCCTGCTGGGCGGCGGAGATGACTACGAGCTACTGTTCACAGCACCCCCGTCCGCACGACCGGCACTGCAAACTTTATCCCACCAGCTTGATGTACCGCTGCACCGGATTGGCTGCATGCAGGCCCACGATAAGGCAGGTACTATCCAGCTCATTGATGAATATCAACACCCTATGGATCTGGCTAGTATCCGCAGCGGATTCGACCACTTTGCCTGAGCCTTACGAAACCCTTCTGCCATGACCGAACTGAATCATCCGGATACTCCAGCGTCTACACTGATCCAGCAGCCGACCCTGCGCTTCATGCTATCTCACCCGCTGCATGTGATTGCCCTGGGTTTTGGTAGCGGCCTCTCGCCTTTTGCACCGGGCACCGTGGGCACCCTATTCGCCTGGGCAAGTTTTCGCACGCTGGACCTCAGCCTGTCTCCGGCAGCGATCCTCCTCATCATTCTGCTGGGTTTTGTGCTCGGCATTGTCGCAATTGAGAAAACCGGTACCGCGCTCGGTGAAATCGATCATGGCAGCATCGTCTGGGATGAGATCATTCCTTTCTGGGGCGTGCTCTGGATCCTCGCTCAGGTCATGGGCGACAACCTGCTCTGGCAGGGCATGGCTTTTGCGCTCTTCCGTCTATTCGACATCACCAAACCCTGGCCGGCCCGCTATTACGACCGTAAGGTCAAAAATGGATACGGGGTGATGATGGATGACGTCATCGCAGCACTCTATAGCGTGATCGCTCTGGCGATCCTGCTCGTCGGTGTCTACTTCGGATCCCACGCATGACGGATACCGCACAGATGAGTTCCAGCCTCGACGCTCTGGTCAGCCAGCTGGCCACACACCTCATCACACACGGTGCCGCACTAGCCACCGCCGAGTCCTGCACCGGTGGCCTGATTGCCGTCAGCCTCACCGATCTGGCCGGCAGCTCAGCCTGGTTCGAGCGGGGTTGGGTTACCTATTCGAACGCCGCCAAATCACAGGAACTTGCTGTACCCGCCGATCTGATTGAACAGCAAGGTGCCGTCAGCGAAGCCGTTGCCGCCGCGATGGCGAACGGCGCCCGCCTGCATGCGCATACGGAATTTGCCATTGCCGTCACGGGCATTGCCGGCCCCCAGGGGGGCTCTGCCGACAAACCGGTGGGCACCGTCTGCTTTGGCTGGGCAACGCCCTGGCATACTGATACTGAAATCCGCTGCTTTGCCGGTGATCGCCGACAGGTGCGCGAAAAATCGGTTCGGCACGCGCTGGCCGGTCTACTGCTGCGACTGAAAAACAGCCCTAACGCCACGAACACCTAAGCAAAGTCATGCAGCACATCACAGATCATTCACGCATAATCTTCGAGGATTGAAACAATGTTCCGTTTTGGTACGCCAAATGCTTCCAGCGCGCTGCGCGTCATGATGCTCGGTAGTGGCGAGCTTGGCAAAGAGGTCGTGATTTCTCTGCAGCGCCTGGGCTGTGAAGTGATTGCGGTTGACCGTTACGCAGGCGCTCCCGCCATGCAGGTAGCGCATCGTTCTCATGTGATCAATATGACGGATGGTGCCGCCCTCAAGGCCCTCGTCATCAAGGAACGACCCCATCTGGTCGTGCCGGAAATCGAAGCCATTGCCACCGACATGCTCGTCGAGATTGAGCGTGAACAGCTGGCCGAAGTCATCCCGACGGCTCGCGCGACGCAACTCACCATGAACCGCGAAGGTATCCGTCGCCTGGCTGCCGAAACGCTGAGCCTACCTACCTCGCCTTACCGCTTTGCCGATTCCCTCGAAGAAATGCAGGCCGCTATTGATGCCATCGGCTACCCCTGCTTCATCAAGCCGGTGATGTCCTCTTCGGGCAAAGGTCAGTCGATGGTGCGCACAGCGGACGACATCAAACCCGCCTGGGATTACGCGGCTGCGGGAGGTCGCGTCAACCAGGGCCGCGTCATTGTGGAAGGCATGATCCACTTCGATTACGAAATCACGCAACTCACCGTGCGTGCGGTTGGCGCGTCAGGTCAGGTTGAAACGTCGTTCTGTGACCCGATTGGTCACGTACAAGTCAAGGGAGACTACGTCGAGTCCTGGCAACCCATGCCGATGTCAAGCAAAGCCATTGAACGTTCGCGCGAAATCGCCAAAGCGGTCACCGACAATCTGGGTGGCCGTGGCATCTTTGGTGTCGAGCTATTCGTTAAAGGCGATGATGTCTGGTTCTCGGAAGTTAGCCCACGTCCGCACGATACCGGTCTCGTGACGCTATGCACGCAGCGGCAGTCCGAATTCGAACTGCACGCCCGAGCCATTCTGGGGCTACCGGTCGATACCCGCTGCGGTCAGCCGGGTGCATCGGCTGTTATCTACGGCGGCCTGGAAGAAAAAGGCATTGCTTACGAAGGCGTTACCCATGCTTTGCAAGTGCCAGACAGTGATCTGCGCCTCTTCGGCAAACCGGAAAGCTTTGCGCGTCGGCGCATGGGCGTCGCCCTGGCTAATGGGCAGAACACTGACGAAGCTCGCACACGTGCCAAGGCATGTGCTGCACGCGTGAATCCTGTCAGCGGTTAATAATCCTACGCTTTGCAACACCATACCCAAAGACCGTTATGTCAACACGCCGCGCCCTAGGTCTCTGGACCGCTCTGCTCGCAGGACTGCTGCTCTCGGCATGTGCAACAAGACCGGTCAATCCACCGTTGGCGCACGTGGACGACGACAAGGTGTACAACTTCGAGCGCAAAGGGCAGAACGAATCACAAGCGAAGACGCTGGTCGCACTGGCCTTCTCGGGTGGTGGCACCCGAGCAGCCGCATTCTCCTTCGGTGTCCTGGAAACGCTGAACAAGACAGAATTCGTCAATGCCAACGGCAAGCAGTCGCGCTTGATTGATCACGTTGATGTCATTACCGGTGTGTCGGGTGGCAGCTTCACGGCACTGGCTTATGGTCTGTACGGTGACAAGCTGTTTGATGAGTACGAGCAGCGTTTTCTTAAAAGAGACGTGCAGGGTGAGCTCGTTGGGCGCAGCCTGAACCCAATGAACTGGGGTTATCTGTCATCCAGCGGCTGGGGCCGGTCAGAGCTTGCTGCAGATTTGTATGACGAAATGCTGTTTAACGGGGCAACCTTCGCTGATCTGGATAAAAAGGACGGACCAGTGATCGCGGTGTCAGCCACGGACTTGGCCACGGGCTCACGCATCATGTTCACGCACTCTAACTTTGATGCCATGTGTACCAACTTGGGGGATTTCCGTTTGTCACGCGCGGCTGCGGCATCCTCCGCCGTGCCGGTGGTGCTTTCCCCGCTGACCATCAATAACTACGGCGGCACTTGCGGCAAGAAAATGCCGCTCTGGTTTGAGCCGTTTCTCAACACCAGCAATCCCCCCAGACCAGCAGCGCGCACCCTGGAACGTATCCATGAACTCAACGGCCTGATGAATGGTGGCGACCCCTATCTGCACCTGGTGGATGGCGGGATTTCCGACAATCTCGGGTTGCGTGGCGGCCTGGATGTTTTCAACTGGATGGAAGCACTGCGTGAAGCCGGCCACACCACCCCGCTGGACCACGTAAAGCAAATCGTCGTCATCGTCGTCAACTCGATGTCAGCACCAAAAACCAACTGGAACAAATCGGAAGATCCGCCCGGCACCATTCCCATTCTGGTTAAGGCCGCGGGCGTCCCGATTGATCGCTATTCGAATGAACAGGTCGAGTATTTACGGGACATTCAGGCACGCTGGGACATGATGCGCTCAGTACGGGATCTACCGGCGATCCAGCAGATCAAACCAAAGAATTCGAATGATGCGTTGAACGCCATCCGCAAAGTGCCGAATGCCAAGCTCTACGTGATCAATGTCTCTTTCGCCGGTGTGCCGGATGCCAGTGAGCGCGACTATCTGAACGAATTACCCACCTCGTTTGTGCTGTCGGACGAGGCCGTAGATCGCTTGCGGTCTGCGGCCAACGCAGCATTAATGAACTCGCCCGACTTTCAGCAGTTACTCACGGACGGGCATATGCGTCTGATTCAAAAACCCGTCGACACCGTCAACGAAGAGAGCCTGACTCCCGAAGCGCAGCAAGGCTCCTGATTGTCTCTTTGAATTAGACCACGCCAGCGGTGTGCGCCTGTTGATCCGCCCAGTAACTGGAGCGCACCATCGGTCCACACGCCGCGCCATCAAAACCCATCGCCAGCGCTTCAGTCTCGAAGCGCTTGAAGATATCTGGATGCACATAACGCTGCACCGGCAGATGATGATTGGACGGTGCCAGATACTGACCAATCGTCAGCAGATCAATGTTGTGGGCGCGCATATCCTTGAGCTCCTCGATGATTTCGTCATCGGTCTCGCCCAGCCCGACCATCAGGCCCGACTTGGTCGGCACATTCGGGTAGCGCTCTTTAAAGGCTTTGAGGAAATTGAGCGAGTGTGCATAGTCGGCACCCGGACGTGCCTGCTTGTACAAACGCGGTACGGTTTCCAGATTGTGGTTCATCACATCGGGCAGGGCCTGACCAAAGATCTCCAGCGCCACATCCATACGACCGCGGAAATCCGGCACCAGCACTTCAATCGTCGTGGTCGGCGAGGCTTCACGCACCGCGCGGATCACCTCGACAAAATGCTGGGCGCCGCCATCACGCAGATCATCACGATCTACACTGGTGATCACCACATAACGCAGCTTGAGATTCGCGACGGACTCGGCCAGATGACGTGGTTCATCCACATCGGGTGGCAATGGCTTACCGTGGCCCACATCACAGAACGGACAACGGCGCGTACAGATGTCGCCGAGAATCATGAAGGTGGCCGTGCCACGACCAAAGCACTCGCCGATATTCGGGCACGCCGCCTCTTCACAGACTGTATGCAGCTTCTGATCACGCAGCATCTTCTTGATTTCGCCAAAGCGGCCGGCATCATTACCCGCCTTCACGCGAATCCAGTCCGGTTTTTTCAGAGCTTCCTGCGGCACGATCTTGATCGGAATGCGCGCCGTTTTGAGTTCGCCTTTTTGTTTGATCCCGGCGTCAGCCATGGGACGTCTCCAGTTGTTTCTGTAATTGTCCGATCAGGGCTTCGCCCGCTTCGGAAACCGATACATTAACACCCAAATCACGTAATTGGGTGACCGCCATGCCCGCATAACCACAGGGGTTAATGGCCGAAAACGGTGATAAATCCATATCCACGTTCAGGCTAACGCCGTGGTAACAGCAACCATTGCGCACCCGTAACCCGAGGGCCGCCACTTTGGCGTCGCCCACATAGACACCGGGCGCACCGTCACGGCGGTCGGCCTTGATGCCATAGGAGGCCAACAGATCAATCACGGCCTGCTCGATTCGCTGCACCAAATCGCGCACTTTGATATGGCGGCGCGCCAGATCCAGCAAGAGGTAAATGACCACCTGACCCGGGCCGTGATACGTAATCTGACCACCGCGATCAATCGGCACCACCGGCACGCCGATGTCGCACAGCACATGCTCCGGCTTGCCGGCCTGACCCTGCGTAAACACCGGCAGATGTTCAACCAGCCAGAGTTCGTCACAGGCATCCTGAGCCGCATCCCCTACCCGCGCCAGCGTCTGTTCACGCATGGTATGCCAGGTTGGCTCATAGGGCACCAGACCCAAACGGCGAACGTGCAACGGCAGTCTCACGGTTTAGAGCACCACCTTGACCAGTGGATGGCTGGTCAGCGCCCGGTAGAGATCATCCAGCTGGGCCTTCGATGTCGCGCGAATCGTACAAGTCAGGCTCACGTATTTACCCGAGCTAGAGGCGCGCATTTCCATGCTTTTACCATCGTAATCCGGCGCGAACTGGTGAATGACCTTCAACACCTCCTGTGCCAGATTATTTTGTGCGAGACCCATAATCTTGAGTGGAAAATCGCAGGGAAATTCGAGCAGCGTTTCCGCGCCACTGCCGACGGGCTCTTTCGGGAGATCGGTCGCATCAGTCATTACAGCACTCCAGTAAAATAGGGATGCACAGCGTTTAAGGACGGACGGCAATATGTGGCTGGCCACCCAGGGCATCCCGAATCTTAGCCTGCACCACCTCGGCCTGAGCACGACTGGCGAACGGCCCCACCTGAACACGGTGCCACGGTGTCTCGGCATACACGTGGACCTGCGCCGGGGTCATCCAGTCCAGCTCCCGTAGCAGATGGTTCCGCAGTACCTGGGCATTAAAGCCATTCTGGAATGCCCCCATCTGTACGTAAGTGCCGGGCTTGGGCGATTCTTCGCCATAGCGCGTTTTGTCATCCATCTTGGCATCATTGACGGCCATGGCATCCTTGCTCAGATCGGCGTAGCTCACGCCACTGGCATCCGGCATAATCAGCTCAACCCGGACGGGGCTACTGCCCTGATCGACATAGCCGAGTTTGTAGGCGGCGGTAAACGAGAGATCAATGATGCGGCCATTATGAAACGGACCGCGATCATTGACCCGCACAATCACGCTGCGATTATTCTGCGTGTTCGTGACTTTCACGTAACAAGGCAAGGGCAGCGTCGGATGTGCGGCCGTCATGGCAAACATATCGTAGGTGTCACCGTTCGAGGTTTTCAAGCCATTGAACTTGGTGCCGTACCAGCTACCGATACCCTGCTGACTGAAAGGCTGCAAGCTGGTCATCGGTGTAAAACTCATGCCCAGCACCGTATACGGTTTGTTAGCCGCATTACGTAATGGCTCCAGACGTGGCATGGCGTTTGGAATCTGGTCAATGTTTTCCGGAATCTGACTCGGCAGGCCATCATCCTTATAGAATCCACCGCCTTTGCGCGGATAGGGCTTCATCACATACCCACCGCTGGTTGGCGCTGGTGCTGTAGCCACTGGCCGGCGGCTGCTCGATGTACTGGAGCAGCCACTGAGTTGAGAAAGCATCAACACAGTGCCAATCACAGTGCTCAACGATAACAAGGCCGTGGCTTTAAGTCGCATTATCGGTTTGTCCGGTGCGTTTCAATACTCATGAGGATACCAAGCCCCGTACACAAGGTGACCAGCGCCGTACCCCCATAACTGATGAACGGCAACGGCACACCCACCACCGGCAGAATCCCGGACACCATCCCCATATTCACGAAAGCATAGGTAAAAAAGCCCATGGTGATCGAGCCTGCCAGCAAGCGGTTGAAGGTGGTGCTGGCGCGCAGCGAGATCCGCAAGCCGCGCTCGATCAGGAAACCATAAAGGATGACCAGTAGCACGTTACCGATGAGGCCCCACTCCTCACCAAAAACCGCGAAGATAAAGTCGGTATGCTTTTCTGGAATAAATTCCAGCTGTGCCTGCGTACCGCTCATGTAGCCCTTGCCGATGACGCCACCCGAACCAATCGCAATCGTCGATTGAATGATGTGATAACCGGAGCCCAGAGGGTCGGTGGTCGGGTCAATCAGCGTCAGAATCCGCTTCTGCTGATAATCATGCAGGAATTGCCAGGCAAAGGGGGCCACGGCCACCGCCGCCGCACTCAATCCGCCAATCACCCACCATGACAAACCGGCCAGAAAGATGACGTAGAACCCGGCCGAGAACACCAGAATTGCCGTGCCCAGATCGGGCTGTTTGGCAATCAGCGCCGAAGGAATCAGCAGGATCAGCAGCGCCCCAAAATACTTGGAGAACCAACGACGGTTCTCAAAGTGATGAAAATACCAAGCCATAGCCAGGGGCATGGCGATCTTCATGATCTCCGATGGCTGAATCCGCGTAAAACCAATCGACAACCAGCGCTTGGCACCATTCACCTTGATGCCGAACAGCATCACCAAGACCAGCAATATCAGACCAAACAGATACATTGGCCAGGCCAGCTGCATCAGTCGCTGCGGTGGAATACGCGCCACGACAAACATCAGGCCCAGCGCTGCGGTCATGTTCAGCAATTGCGACGGCATACGTTCCTGACCCGACCAGGTTGCCGAGAACACCGTCAGGAGTCCGACCAGCATGAGCAAAGCCGTGATTTTGAATAACGGCACATCGACGTGCTCGATCCACGGTTGCACGATGCCGCGCCAGTTGATGGAACGACTCATGGTTTTTTCCTGGCCGGTAACGCCGCACCCGACGTGGCGGGCATTTGCACAAAGGGGCCGGGCGACGGTGTATTCAATGCCTTCTGGGCATCGTAATCATCATCTTGCGGATCGACATAGTGCGCCACATCGCGCCCTTCCGGCATGGGCTCACCCGGTTCATCTGGCGCCGGACCTTTGGGCACAATGCCCTGCAAATAGTAATCAAATACCTGACGCGTAATCGGTGCGGCCGAGGTCGCCCCAAAGCCAGCGTTTTCGACAATCACGGCCAGGGCAATCTTCGGTTTATCCGCCGGAGCGAAGGCAATAAAGAGGGCATGATCACGCAGGAACTCCTTCGTGCCGCCATGCGAATAGGTTCCCCCCTTCAGACTGAACACCTGAGCAGTACCGGTCTTACCGGCAGCGACATACTTAGCACCCGCAAACGCCTTGGTGCCAGTTCCTTCCTTGTTCACACCCACCATCGCATGGCGAATCACCTCCACATGCTCCGGCTTCAGCGCCACTTCGTGCGTTTTTTCCAGAGGGATCTGGCGGACCTCACCGGAACGGGCATCCGTAATGCTACGCACCAGGTGGGGTTTGTAACCGACACCGCTATTCGCCAGCATCGCGGTCCCCTGAGCGAGCTGCAGCATGGTGTAGGAGTTATAGCCCTGACCAATCCCGATCGAGATCGTTTCCCCGGCATACCACTTCTGCTGCTCCGGACGCTTGAAGCGACGCTCTTTCCAGGCGGGTGATGGCAGAATGCCACGCGATTCCCCGTCGATATCAATACCCGTTTTACTGCCAAAACCTAAACGGCCCATGAAGTCGGCAATACCGTCGATCCCCCATTCATTGGCGAGCATGTAGTAGTACGTATCGCAGGAGTGCACGATCGAGGTATACATATTCACCATACCGTGCCCGCCCTTTTTATCATCGCGGAAAGTATGATTACCGAAGTTAAAATAGCCAGGGTCGCTAATCGATTGCTGCGGCGTACGTTTTCCTACGGTCAGTGCGCCCAGTGACATAAACGGTTTGAAAGTGGACCCCGGCGGGTACGCGCTATAGATGGCCCGGTTTAACAGCGGCTTATTGATGTCGGTGTTTAGAGTATCCCAGTCATCACTACGGATCCCATCCACAAACAGGTTAGGATCATAAGTTGGCATCGACACCAGCGCGAGGATCTCACCATTATTCGGATCAATCGCTACCAACGCACCCCGGCGCTTGCCAAAAGCTGTTTCCGCTACCTGCTGTAACTTGGCATCAATCGTCAGATTGAGGTTATTACCGGATACCGGCGGAGTGCGGGAAAGCACCCGGATACCGCGACCACCCGCATCCACCTCGACACTCTCAAAACCACTGGTGCCGTGCATTTCAAATTCATAACGCTGCTCCAGGCCGGTTTTACCGATGTGGTCGGTGCCACGATAGTTGGCAGCCTGGCCTTCTTCATCGATACGCTCCAGGTCGCGCGTGTTGATCCGCCCCATATAGCCGAGCGCATGGGATGCTGTCTCGCCCAGCGGATAGCTTCGGAACAGGCGGGCACGCACCTCCACCCCAGGAAACTTGTAACGCTGTGCGGCAAAGCGCGCCACTTCCTCTTCTGTCAGGCGTGAGCGGATCGGAATCGATTCAAAGGTTTTGGCTTCGCGCAACAGTTGTTTGAATCGCCGTTTGTCCTTACCTTCGATGGTCACGACTTTGGACAGACCCTCGATGGTTTCATCAATCGGGCCAGCACGGCCAGGCACAATCTCGAGCGTGTACGCCGATGTATTGGTAGCCATCAGCACACCGTTACGATCAAAAATCAGACCCCGGTTCGGCACCACCGGCACCAGCGCCAAACGATTATCTTCGGCCCGCGTACTGTAATAGTCGCTCTGTACAACCCCCAGCCAGAAGAAACGCAGTATCAGAATAAAGAAAGCGATCAGCATCAGCACGGAGGCCGTGCTCAGCCGTGACTGAAACTTCTGGCTGGCGTCGCGATCTTCGAAATGGGCCATGGATCAGATGGGGCGTTCGTAGTCCCGGTCATTCGACAGGAACTGCGGCAACATCAGCACGTAGGTGGCAGGTACCCAGAGCAGGGCCGTCACGATTGGTTGCAGAAAATATAAGAGATTCGGAAACTCGTCACCGGCAAACCAGCGGATCAGCACCTGCATACAGGCGCCCGCAAAAATAATTGGCAACACGCTGACCAGCTGCTGCTTCAGGGGCAACCAGAGAATGCGATGCGCCATGATTCGTCCGGCATAGGACATCAGCACATAAGCCAGGGCATGCTGCCCCATCAGGCTGCCATCCACCACATCCATGAGAATGCCGAGGACAAAAGCTGTACCGGTACCGACAATCTGTGGCGAACGAATCGACCAGAAAACGATCACCAGCACTGCCCAATCGGGAAACCACGGCCAGAACGATGTCGGCAATAAATTCAGAAAGAATGCGATCAATAGCGTCAGGCGAATAAAGCCCGGGCGCGCAGGGCGCAACAGACGGGAAGACTGAAAATCAATCTGCATGATTATTGCTGCGCCTTACGCTTCTTTTTGGTCACGGCCTGGCCCACGGCCTGATCAGCCGGACGATCCAGCGACGCCGGACGATCTGTCGGCAGGGTGACTGGCTCCAGCAGCAATACCTCACCATAACGCCCCATGCCCGCTGCCGGTGTCAAAATGAACTTGGAGAAAATACCATTCGGGTCACTCTCCAGGCTTTCGACTTTGCCCACACGCAAGCCCCGCGGATAAATACCATCAATCCCGGAGGTCACAATCCAGTCGCCCACCTGAACATCGGCGTTCGATGACATGTAACGCATTTCCAGGCGGCCATCACCGGTACCAAACACCACAGTGCGCAAACCGTTGCGCACCACCTGCGCCGGGATCGACTGGTTGCGGTCAGTCAGCAACGTCACTTCCGCGTAGTCCGTTGCCACACGGGTGACCTGGCCCACCACACCCTGATCATCCACCACCGGTTGACCTTCGATCACGCCCTGATCCGAACCGCGATCCAGAATCACACGGCGGTTGAAAGGATCACGGGCACTATAAAGAATCGTCGCTGGTTGCACACGCGCACCCAGCAGGCGTTTGGTTTCCAGCAACTTGCGCAGGTACTGGTTTTCCGCCTCAAGCACTTGCAGTCGCTGCGCCTGTTCTGCATCCATCAGACGGGCCTGACGAAGTGCGGCATTGTCCTGACGCGCCTGATCCAGCGTCACGGCATATTCATCCACCCGAGTCAGGGCAATGATCGGCCACTGCACCACCTGCTTGAGCGGCGAGGTTGCCTGGGTCAGCAACTGGCGAACCGGCTCCAGATAACGGAAACGATCATCCAGCACCAGCAGTGATACCGAGGTGCAGACGTATAGAATCAACAGGGCCAGCGGTGCTGGCCCTTGCTTGAAGAGGGGTGGGGGTTGCTGTTCCAGTCCTGACATCAGCAGATCCCGCGTTGCCCGGCATCAACCCGAAGCACACGCTTCGGGTAAATCATCGATGACATGGGCTCGGCAGTGAGTCCTTATTCGCTGGCGAACACGTTGCCCAGCTTGTCCATCTTTTCCAGGGCAATGCCGCAACCACGGACCACACAGGTGAGCGGATCTTCCGCCACCATCACCGGCAGGCCGGTTTCTTCACGTAGCAAACGATCCAGATCACGCAGCAGTGCACCACCACCGGTGAGAATCAGACCACGCTCGGCAATGTCGGCACCCAGTTCCGGCGGCGTCTGCTCCAGCGCCTGCTTCACGGCGGTCACAATCTGGTTGGTCGGCTCGGAAAGGGCTTCCAGAATTTCGTTCGAGGTCACGGTAAAGGTACGCGGAATACCTTCGGCCAGGTTACGACCCTTCACTTCCATCTCCAGCACTTCAATACCCGGATACGCGGTACCAATCTGCTTCTTGATGTTTTCAGCGGTAGTTTCACCGATCAGCATGCCGTAGTTACGACGGATGTAGTTGATGATCGATTCGTCAAACTTGTCGCCGCCCACGCGCACAGACGTCGAGTACACCATGCCGCCCAGTGAAATCACGCCCACTTCAGTGGTGCCGCCACCAATATCAACGACCATCGAACCGGTGGCATCTTCCACCGGCATCCCGGCGCCAATGGCAGCAGCCATCGGCTCTTCAATCAGATACACCTGCGATGCGCCGGCACCCAGCGCTGACTCGCGAATAGCGCGACGCTCAACCTGGGTCGAACCGCAGGGCACGCAGATAATGATGCGCGGCGACGGTGCAAACATACGCACGTCGTGCACACGCTTGATGAACTGCTTGAGCATCTGCTCGGTCACGGTAAAGTCAGCGATCACGCCATCCTTCATCGGGCGGATGGCATTAATACTGCCAGGCGTTTTACCCAGCATCATCTTGGCTTCTTTACCCACCGCTTCAATGCTCTTACGGGCACTCGGGCCACCATCAGTACGAATCGCCACCACTGAAGGCTCATCCAGAACAATGCCCTTGCCGCGCGAATAAATCAGCGTATTGGCGGTACCCAGGTCAATTGCCAGGTCGTTGGAAAACATTCCACGAAAGAGTCCGAACATGTAACACTCCAAATCGAAAAAGGTGTGCATGCGCGCAGAACCGGTTGTTCGCGCTGCGATGCCGCAAGGCTGTCAGGCTGATCCGTAACGATCCATGCCGACTCCTCGACCAAACCACGTATAATACCGCAAATTCAAGGGGATATTCGAAGGCATGCCTTCTGCATATTCATTCGCCTTTATCACTGGCAACCGCTGAAAAATCATGGCTTTTACCCCAGAAGATGTGCAACGACTGGCCAAACTGGCCAGAATCGAGCTCAATAATGAGCAAGTCTCGGCCACTCTTGGCCACCTCGACAACATTTTCGGCATGATCGCCGAGATGCGCCAGGTGAATACCGACGGTATCGCCCCCATGGCGCACGCCTGCGATGTCGGCCAGCGCCTGCGCACCGACACCGTAACGGACGGCAGCATTGAACAGCGCGACCGTTGCCTGGCCCTGGCCCCGGAATCGGAAGCCGGTCTCTACCTCGTCCCTAAGGTGATCGAATGATTCAGGCCAGCCTCCGCGAACTCGCCAGCGCCCTTGAAACCAAACAGGTTTCCAGCCTGGAACTGACCAATCTGTTCCTCAGCCGTATTGCGCAGCACAATCCGACCATTAATGCCTTCGTCACCCTTGACGAAGACAAATCCCGTGCGGCCGCCAAAGCCGCCGATGCCGCCCGCGCAGCGGGTCAGGCGGGTCCGCTGACCGGCATACCCATCGCCCATAAAGATATTTTTTGCCAAGATGGTTGGCGCACCACCTGTGGCTCGCACATGCTGGAAAACTTCATAGCGCCTTACAACGCCACCGTCATTGAACGTTGTAATCAGGCGGGTCTGGTACCGCTAGGCAAGGTGAACATGGATGAATTTGCCATGGGCTCCTCCAACGAAACCTCCTACTACGGCCCCGTGCGTAATCCCTGGGATACCGATCGCGTACCCGGTGGTTCTTCCGGCGGTTCGGCTGCCGCCGTTGCCGCACGCCTGGCACCGGCCGCCACCGGCACCGATACCGGCGGTTCGATTCGCCAACCGGCCGCGCTGTGCGGCTTGACCGGTCTCAAGCCCTCTTACGGCACTGTCTCGCGCTGGGGCATGATTGCCTTTGCCTCATCACTGGATCAAGCCGGCCCCATGGCCGCCTCGGCCGAAGATTGTGGGCTGTTGCTCAACGCCTTTGCCGGCTTTGATGCCAAAGACTCCACCAGCCTGGAACGTGAGAACGAAGATTACACTCGCTCACTGGATCAGCCTCTCAAAGGACTGCGCATCGGTCTGCCTAAAGAGTTTTTTGGTGCCGATGGCGATGCCGCCACCATGGCCGCCATCGAAGCCGCGCTGGCTGAATACCGCAAACTGGGTGCCGAAACGGTGGAGGTCTCGTTGCCATCGATTGGCCAATCGGTTTCTGCCTATTACGTGATCGCCCCGGCCGAAGCCAGCTCGAATCTGTCACGCTTTGACGGCGTTCGTTACGGCTATCGTGCACCGGAATACAACGACCTCAACGACATGTACGCCAAATCACGTGCGCAGGGTTTCGGAGAAGAAGTGAAGCGCCGGATTCTCATCGGTACTTACGTGCTGTCACATGGGTACTACGACGCCTACTATTTGCAGGCGCAACGCATTCGCCGTCTGATCGCCAATGACTTCAATGCGGCCTTTAAGCAATGCGACGTCATCGCCAGCCCGACTACGCCGGGTACGGCTTTCAAGTTCGGCGAAAAATCGGGCGACCCCGTACAGATGTACCTGTCGGACATCTACACCATTGGCGTCAACCTGGCCGGCATCCCGGCGCTGTCGCACCCTTGCGGCGAAATCAACGGCCTGCCCGTCGGTATGCAGTTGATTGGCCCATACTTCAGCGAGCATCGTCTGCTCAACGCCACCCACCAGTATCAGCAAGTTACCGATTGGCACCGCCGCACCCCGGCTGCCTTCGCGTAATTCAGATCGCAGAGAGAATCACATGACCTGGGAAGTCGTCATTGGCATGGAAACCCATGCCCAGCTCGCCACCAACTCCAAAATATTTTCCGGTGCCTCCATTGCTTTTGGTGCCGAGCCGAACGCACAGACCAGCCTCGTCGATCTGGCCATGCCGGGTGTGCTCCCGGTGCTGAACCGTGAAGCCGTGTCTTGCGCGATCCGCTTCGGTCTTGCTGTTGGCGCCCGCATCGACCAGCGCTCGATCTTCGCACGCAAAAACTACTTCTATCCGGATCTGCCCAAGGGCTACCAGATCAGCCAGTTCGAGAATCCTGTTGTCGACGGCGGCACCATCACACTGCAACTCGGCCAGGGCCAGGGTAACGAAAGCGCCACCACCAAAGTGGTGCAACTCACACGCGCCCACATGGAAGAAGATGCCGGCAAATCGCTGCACGAAGACTTCCAAGGTCGTACCGGTGTGGATCTCAACCGCGCCGGCACGCCTCTGCTCGAAATCGTGTCCGAACCCGACATGCGTTCATCGGCCGAAGCCGTGGCCTATGCCCGTGCGCTGCACAGCCTAGTGCGCTGGATCGGCATCTGCGACGGCAACATGCAGGAAGGCTCCTTCCGCTGCGATGCCAACGTCTCGGTGCGCAAACCGGGTCAGCCCTATGGCACGCGCCGCGAGATTAAAAACCTCAACTCTTTCCGTTTCCTGCAACAGGCCATCGACTACGAAGTCCAGTGGCAGATCAACGAACTGGAAGAGGGCCGCGCCATTCAACAGGCCACCGTACTGTTCGACCCCGACACCGGCGAAACCCGCGCCATGCGAACCAAGGAAGACGCGATGGACTATCGCTACTTCCCCGATCCCGATCTGCTGCCCGTGATCATCAGCGACGACTGGATCGAACGCGTACGCGATGAGATGCCGGAGCTGCCACAAGCCATGCGCGAGCGCTTCCAGGCGCTTGGCCTCTCGGCCTATGATGCCGCTGCCGTCACCGCCTCACTCGAAATCGCACGCTATTTCGAAGGGACGCTGGCCGCTGCCGGCAACGGCCAAGCCAAGCAAGCCGCCAACTGGATCATGGGTGATCTGTCGGCGCGCCTGAATCGTGAAGACCTTGAGATCGATGCCGCTCCCGTTTCACCTGAACAGCTCGGTGGCCTCATCGCCCGCATTGCAGACCAGACCATCTCCAACGCCATCGGCAAAAAAGTATTCGACGCGCTATGGCAAGGCCAAGGCAAGAGCGCCGACGAGATCATCGAAGCGCAAGGTCTAAAGCAGATTACTGATACCGGTGCCATTGAAGCGCTCGTTGACGAAGTCATCGCTGCTAACCCGGGCAACGTGGCCGAGTTCAAATCCGGCAAAGAGAAGGCGCTGAATGCACTGGTCGGCCAGATCATGAAAGCCGCCAAGGGCAAAGCCAATCCGCAACAGGTGAATGATCTGCTGAAGAAGAAGCTGGGTTAAGCGTACTCACTTGCCGGAATCCAAGGCTAGACCTGCGCAGCAGCAATTGCCTTACGTCGCCCAGCGGGGGCATTGCGGCACCGACGTGCCATGCTGGCGTAGATTGTCGGCATTTGTCGGAGTTTGACGCAGGTTTGTCTTTTTTCTGCAGATATAATCTTTGTAACCATTCAGGATTTTCCAGCCATGAACAAGAATCTATCTACGCTTATTATTGCTGCCCTTGGCGCGTCTTTAATTGGTTGTGGGAGTGGCAGCAATTCGAGCTCACCCCCGCCACAATCCAAGTATTCGCAAATGGTCGTCTTTGGCGATAGTTTGAGTGATGCGGGCACCTACAAAGTCGGCACCATCGCCGATTATGGTGGCGGTAAATACACCATCAACTCCCCAACAGCAAAAATTTGGGTGGATCATGTCGCAGACTATTTTGGCTTGCAAAATACCTGCGCCGCCCAAACAGGGCTTCCCAATATTCTCAGTGGTCTCGCAGTTCAGTATTTGGGGGCAGCCATTTTTAACAATACCGTCTGTGCAAATTACGCGCAGGGTGGGGCACGTGTCAGCAACCCGCTTTCTCTGACAAGTTATGACCTGCAACAAGCCTTGCTGGCGGTTGATCCAAGCGGCACAGCGGCCAAAGCCGCGGCACCCCTGGGCACCATGGCCACGCCGGTTGCCCAGCAAATGGGCTCATACCTAACCCGCAATGGTGCCTATACGGGCAAAGAACTGGTAACCGTATTAATTGGTGCCAACGACATCTTCATGAACATGGCCGCCATCAGCGAAGCCAGCACGGGCGGCCCAACCGCCGTGGGTGCCGCTAAGTTAGCCGGCTGGCCGGAAGGCGTTCAGGCGGTTCTCGCGGACACCTCGCTGGACCCAACCGTCAGAGTCAATGCGGCCATGGCTGCTGCGGGTGGCTCGCTAACAGAGGCTGTGGCACAACTCTTGGCGAATATCGAGACCCAGATTCTGGCCAAGGGTGCCAAAGCCGTGGTTGTCTCTAACATTCCCGATATCGGACTGACACCGTCGGTCCTCAGTAACCCTTCGGCTCAATTTCTGGCAACCTCATTAACCGCCGTATTCAATGAGGCCTTAAAGACCGGTCTGGCCACCCCCAAGTTTAATACGGTCACGCTTGTGGATTCGTTCAAGCAAAGTCAAACCCAAGCGGCCAACCCGAAAGAATACGGACTCAGCAACATCACGGACGTGGCTTGCGGATATCGTGACCCTGTGATCAAAGAAGGCTCGTTGGGCTGCACCGCTGCAACCACGATCACGGCTGACACAACCCGTTATATGTACGCAGACAACGTACACCCGACCCCATACGCACACAGTTTATTTGCCCAGTACTTTATCAAGACGATCAGCAGCGCTGGCCTGGGCAAGTAAACCCGGTCATTGAGGGGATGACATGAAATTATTCAAGCCCTTAACGATTTTTACACGCGCGCTGATGCTGTGTTTGGCGCTGGGTGCCTTGTCTGCGTGTGGTTCACAGGCAGACAATAATTGCAGCACGGGGACGGCTGGCCTTAAATGTGCCCCCTAACCACCGCCCAGAATCGGCAGCTCCCATGATTACGCGCCGCGATTTCCTGAAGGTGGGTGGGTCCGCCGCCCTGCTGGCAAGCTTTCCCGAAAGCATCCGCAAGGCACTGGCCATTCCGGCCTATAACGCCACCGGTACTATTCAGGATATCCAACATGTCGTCATCCTGATGCAGGAAAACCGATCATTTGATCATTATTTCGGCACCCTACGTGGCGTCCGCGGATTCGGTGACCGTATCACCATTCCGTTGCCTAAAAATCGTACCGTCTGGCAGCAGGATGATGGCCTGGGAAACGTGGTGATGCCCTACCGGCTTGACCAGACGCGTGGCAATGCGCAGCGCTTCTCCCCCAATGGGGAACATAGCTGGATTGATGCGCGCGATGCCTGGGATAAGGGGCGCATGGCTTCATGGGTAAAATCCAAGAAACCGCCATCCATGGCATACTTCAGCCGTCAGGAGCTGGCCTTTCAGTTTGCATTGGCCGAAGCCTTTACCGTCTGTGATGCTTACTTCTGTTCGCTACACGGTGGGACCAACACAAATCGTCTATTTCATATGACGGGAACCAATGGTCCCAGCGGCGATGGCCCTAATGCCACCAGAAAATCGATCGTCAACAACTTCTGGGACACACTGACACCCACAGACAACGGCACCATAGGCTACGATTGGATGACCTATCCAGAGCGTCTGCAACAGGCAGGCGTGAGCTGGATGGTCTATCAAAACCTGCCGGATAATTTTACCGATAACTGCCTGGCGGGTTTCAAGACGTATCGCAAGACGAATGTTGATTCTGGCAGCCCCGTTTCTAATGCGTTTGCCTCACCCCCCTATGACCCACGATTGGATGCGCAATTTCCCTTATACAAAGGGATTGCCAACACCATGGCGGATGGTGGCTTTCTCGAAAAATTTCGGGCAGATGCTTTAAATAACCGGCTCCCGCAGGTTTCCTGGATTAACGCCCCGGAGAAATACTGCGAACATCCGGTCAATTCCAGCCCCATTCAGGGGGCCTGGTACACGCAGCAGGTGCTGGATGCGCTAACCGCAAATCCGGAGGTGTGGAGCAAGACCGTGCTGATCGTCAATTTCGATGAAAACGATGGTTACTTTGATCACGTGCCACCGCCGAGCCCACCTTCGCGCATCAATGGCCAGATGGCCGGTAAAACCACACTGCCTGAATCCGCATTGTCTCCGGATTATTACACGCACCCAACTTACTACACGCCGCCGAACGCCACGGACCCCATGCCAGACTGGACGGTTCCTGATGGCGATTGCTATGGCCCCGGACCACGCGTTCCGATGTATGTCATTTCCCCCTGGAGTCGTGGTGGCTGGGTCAATTCACAAGTGTTCGACCATACTTCCATCCTAAGATTTCTGGAGGCCCGCTTTGGTGTCAGAGAAACCCAGATCAGCGATTATCGACGCGCCGTGTTTGGCGACCTGACATCGGCATTCAACTTTGCCACACCCAATGAAACAACCCCATCGTTAGCACCTCTAACCAAGACTAGTGCGGACCAGCTGCGGGCTGCTCAAGAGCTTTTAAACCCGATCAGCGTTCCCTCACCACAGACCATGCCGTCTCAGGCACAGGGCCAATGTCCATCGCGTGCCTTGCCCTACGAACTGCACACCAGCGCCCGCATTGATCCTGCGACGCGAACAGTCCAGCTGATCTTTGCCAACAGTGGAGCAGCCGCTGCAGTATTTCATGTCTACGACCAACAGAATCTAGAGGCCGTGCCGCGCCGCTATATGGTCGAACCTGGCAAACAGCTGGATGATATTTGGGTGGTCTCGGGCAAGGGACTGTACGACTTATGGGTACTTGGCCCGAATGGCTATCACCGCGCTTTTGCCGGCCAGGTAACGCTGAGCCAGCCAAACGATGCTGCCCGGCCCGAGATACAAGTTTGCTACGACGCCGTCAAAGGCGATGTCTACTTGCACCTCCGCAATGACGGCAAGTCACCGTGCACACTGACAGCAGTGCCGGATGCCGTGTATGGCGGCAAAACGCAGCAAAGCACAGTAACTTCGCAATGTACCACGACAGAGCTGCACTGGGATCTACAAGAAAACGGCTGCTGGTATGACATCCTTGTTACCAGTAGCCATGACTCTCACTGGCGGCGCCGCCTTGCGGGTCGCGTGGAGACCGGAAGAGATTCATTGACTGATCCGGCTATGTAAAACTGAATGCGTCCGGTAATGTTGAAAAAGATCAAGATTACCGGAGCAATGGAGTGAAGACCTAACGATTATTGCTTCTGGCCCATCCACAGGAATCCACTGGTTTTTTTAGAATTAATCCAAGCCGTGTAAAGCGTTGTGGCATTGGTAACATCCAGAACCGCAATACCCGTGGTAGGCATACCTGTGGCGCACACGGAGCCTATGCAACAGCTATTACCAGGGAGCGCGTGGTTGTCATGCCACAGCAGCGTTAGGTCGTAAACGTTCTTGCCAGAGGGGCGAGGCGCGACTTTACCGGTAATGAGACATTTCGGTAATGCAGCACCCGCTGCCGTGGTCGTTCCATCGACATTGCCATCCAAAGCAATATTGAGGACTGCTGATGCACCCGTTTTGTATGGGCCAGCGTATCGGCCAGCAATCGCCGACATTGTGGCCGGGGTATCGTAAGCAGCATTGTAGGTTGTCATAAATGCACCGACCGTATTGTTGCTATAGGAGGCAATGCCTTGAAGCTTAGACTTGGGGGTAAATGACCCGCTTATTGTCCCGCTATTTGTTTGATTACCGGGAATGTAGATGTCATCCAAGTTCCCGCTAAAGTTCGTCCCAGAAACGGTTATAGCACCGTAATTGGCACCATCGACGATGCCGTCTTTTGAGAACATCGAATAGTATTGACCATTCTCCAAAACAACCGCAGCGATATTGTAGCCCGTCGCACTGGTTCCCATCCAAAACCCTTGTGGGTCTTGATTCGCAACAGCTTAGCTGTTGTTACTTCCGCTCCCGCATGCCACCAAGGAGGTGGCTACAAATAAAACACTCAAATTTACTAACGATTTTTTCATGACACGCTTTTTTGAGAAAAATGATGCTGAACATTATCAAAAAAAAAATGACTACGAAGCGCTTGTTTTCCAGGAGTGTCGGATTTGGTCGTGATTGGTCGGAATAGAGCCAAGTGTTCTAGCCGATCGAATGTTAAATTGACTCAAGAAAGCCACTCTTAATGAGAAACTGATTCAGTCATATACTTCATGGAAAAACTATGCGTACTCGACTAATGCTACTAGCTTTAGCATCATTGTTTTTAACGGCCTGCGGTGGTACGAGCAATAACGCGCAAGCCCCTGCGGACACCAAGACGACAATCAAAGTCGAGAACCCCAGAAACCTGAGCGTTGCTCATGGAACGGTGATTACAAAGGATGATCAGGTTCTCTTTGATGCTGATGTCAATTGCCAGAGCGACGGTTGTTACCTTTACTTACCGGCGGAAATCAACCAAGGTGTCACTGTCCGTTACGTTGGTTCCGATGGCCGGATGATCGGTGCATTTCAATTTCCATCTGCTTTGCCAAGCTACTCGTCCATTCGTTTGACTAAATTGAGTACGGGTTTGTACCTTGTTGATCGTTTGTTAACCGAGAAAATGTCTAAAGATGGATTAAACTGGCAAGAATTAATTACTCGGCTTCAAACCTTCTTCACTAACTATCAAAGTCCGGACGGCACACCAGATCCCTTTGAAGAAGTTGGGATGTTCTACGCGCAGCAGATGAAGAGCCCCGAGTTGACAGAAGAAAAATTTCTTGATGAACTACGTTTACGGCTGTTGAACTGGGATGTCGCTTCCGCGAATGAATTACCGACCACCACCCAGCTAACTGCACGTTCGCCTTTCGAACAACTATTTGCTTGGTTCGACAGCATGCGTAGCGGCACGGTTTCGTTAATTAACATTGCTCATGCACAACAGGCTGGTGGCTGCTCTGCTGAATTGCAAACCTTCCTGGGCCAAACACAGAATGTCGGCGGGATGTTTCCGTACATTGGCGGCGTCGTTCAAGGGGTTATGCAAATTTTCCAGGATGGTTGCGGCACATCTTCAGAGGCTTTTGCTAGCGTGCTTGCCAAATTGGATACCCTGCAAGCCAGCATTGACATGCTAGGCAATAACGTAGGGGCACTGACGTCCTTTCTCACGAGTGCGGCGGCAAACACGCAAACCGTACAATTTGAAAATCTTCGCAACCGCTCAAACGAGGTTGCCAGCAACTACCAGCAGTTCCTTAAGAGGAACAAGGCCACGTCTTTACTTGAATACTTTGAGAAACAAGGGGGCTGGAATCAGGGCATTGCAGCAGGTGGCGCAAACATCAAGGAAATACTTTATGCACCATCTAAGCCTTCGGGAGACCGACAAATGCTTCAGGTGATAGCTGACGTCACAGGCAACGCCAACTTTAGCACCTATCTGGATGCGCTCAAATCGAGATGTAGTTCGCTACCCAATTCTTCGACAGAAAATTTTATTACGGTTCGGGGTAATTGTAATGCGATCATTGCGTCCAATTCTGCATTCTTACTTGGCGCTCAAACCGGATTGCTGCCAATATTTAAGGACATTTATGCCGTCTTAAACAAATACCAGGATGTCGTGCAACCATCACAGGCGATCGTGGCTAACGACTTCCCATTGCCACCCGGAGTCAGCTCTTATGCGAGCGCCGTTGAGGATATTAAGAAACTCTTTAACAAACAACAAACTAAAATGGTTGCCGATTATAGAACTGTGCTTGGCAATGAAGGCTTTTTTAATATCTACGATGGGTTGAACACAACGCTGATGGCCAAAATGGTTGAACGGGATTGTGCTCAAGCCGGTGATGCAGGTGTCAGCAAATACCCGGCGATAACTGGTTGGTTTGCGCCGAACACTAATGTTAACGACAACTACATTGTCAGCGAATGTAAAAATAGCTACTACAACTATAAAGTCAACGCCAACAGTCGATCTAAAGCGCGCTATTACTACAACAGCCAAGGTCGCTCTGATGCAAACGATCCGGCGAATGTGCTTGGTGTCCTGGTTCCCAGTGGCTTGGTCATCGGTGCGTGGCGAGAATACGATAACTCTGTCAAAACTGATACCTACAAAGATTCCGGCTATAAATATTGGGGCAACATGCCTTGGGTTGTAGCCTACAATAACGAAAGTCGTCGCGACCAAACCGTCGTGAAATTTAGCAAAGGCAATGGCGGTTCCGCGGCATTCTATAGCCCGAGAGATGATCAATCTTATAAAGTGCGGATGGAAGACTGGGGTCAAAGTGCTACAAACTTCACCTGGGTGTCTTTCATCGACAAAGATGGTTTTTCTTATGCCGTATATCTGATGTTCGAATACTCCAGAAACTATCGTTACACAGCATGGATGGCTTGCGTAAGCTACGACTGCCAACTTACAGGCGATAGCCAAGCGCTCAAGTTTAAGAACGGCCCTGAAGTTGAAATGGTCTCATCACTAGGCCAGTACATCAAATATTAATACTGACTTGATCCGTGGCAAATCTGGTGATTTGCCACGGCCATCCGATTGAAACATTCTCTAACGGCTACCTCCTAGAAAGACTTTCTCGAAGCTAATCTCTATGAAGGCATAAATAAATAGTACTGGACCACCATGACATTCGACACAGGTAAAATTCAAAAAATTTTGTTGTGCATGCTAACAATCCTGACTTTAGGCGCATGTGGCAGTGGTAGCTCGAATGGAAATACCGCAAATACTCAGGAGCCTATTAAACTTGGTTTTCTGTCTTCATTCACGGGGCCTTATAATCAGAATGGCTTTAACGGAATCGCTGGGGTAAATCTTGCAGTGGCGGAAATTAACGCTGCAGGGGGGATTCTGGGGCGCCAAGTTGTTGTTGTTCTTGGTGATGATCGTTCCAGCCCTCTTGAAGCCGTGACGGAAATGCGTCGTTTAGTACAGACTGAAAAGATTGCTGCCCTGATAGGCCCGATTTCCAGTCAGATGACTCTAGCAACTATTCCCATCCTGAATGCAGCTGAGATTCCTTCAGTAAGCGTCACGGGTTCATCAGCAATGACTCCAGCGATGGGCCCCTATCATTTCAGTATGCTACCGAGTGCAGATACACAGGCAGAGTCGATTGCCACTTACCTCGCCACTACTGTACAAGCACATTCGGTAGCAATTATTCATGATGATGGTGCGCAAGCTGCTTCGACGGCAATAGCCTTGAAAAGGGAGCTCACTAGTCGGAATATTGAACTAAAAGACGTTCAACAATATGCTATTCACGCAACTGATATGACGCCACAATTATCGGCGCTACGTCAAACTAATCCAGAATATCTGATTGCACTTACCGGGACTGGCTCCGATAGCGGCTACATTCTTAAGAATCGCCAAGAGATGGGCTGGGGAATCAATGTGGTTGGCAACATCACATTAGCGGCTCAAGCCGACAACGCCGTGAAGATAGGCGGGCCGGCGGCTTATAAGGATGTGGTCGCGCTGAACTACAAAGAATTAACTTATTGTCCAGGGGACGTATTGGGCGCATCCAACTATAGCAAATTCAAAAAGCGACTATTTGCACATGATCCCACCAATTATAATCATTACGCACCGCTGGTTGTCGTTTATACCTATGAATCTGTATATGCGCTCAAGGCAGGATTAGAAGGCGCGAACAAAATCAACGGACCAAGTTTTGCAGCGTGGATGGAAACAAATTCTGACAAGCTCAGCAGCGTCATGTCCTTGCCGCTTCACGCTAGCAAAACTAGTCACTTCTTAATTAGTCCTGCTGCACTAATAATGGCCGAAAACCCAGATCAATTAAATTCAGATGGACTGATGAAACGTTTAGGATGTCAAGAATTTTCTAGAGATAAGTAAGAAGATCGTACTCCCTTTTAAATGGCTGGTATTAGCATCCCACATCGTTATTTCATATGAACAAAAAGCTGCTGAACTTTGTAAAAGTGATGATGACTCTTGTAGAGGCAAAACTCACTGAGGATCATTTACTACAAAAAGGTCATGATCTTCTGGTTGAACTCGTTTCAAAGGATGATTGGCTTCCAGAAGCATATGCAATCTCCCATCCCAGTAACTATCAAAAATATCTGCTTTACGCAGATCCATTAGATAGGCTTTCAGTTGTTAGCTTTGTCTGGGGCCCAGGCCAAAAGACCCCTGTGCATGATCATCTGACCTGGGGGTTGGTAGGTTGCCTCAGAGGCCGCGAGCGGGAAACGCCCTATGTAAAACAAGTTGATGGCAACTATCTAGCGCTTTCACCATCCTTACTTCACCCAGGACAAGTTTCTGCTGTCAGCCCTACGATTGGTGATGTACACGAGGTTGCCAACGATTTGACTGATCAAGCCACTATAAGTATCCATGTTTACGGTAGGAATATTGGACTGGTGCACCGCCATGCTTTCGATCCCGTGTCAGGTTCCGAAAGATCTTTTGTTTCAACTTACGCGAATAGCACAATACCTAACCTCTGGTCTTAAAGATCAATCTTTATTCGTAACGTACGACGAACTGCGTTTGTTTTCGATGCAAATGTTCTTCGATAGTCTCGGCAAGGAGTGCAAGCGCTATGCTCGTCAGCGGATACGTGAGGATCTCATGGCAAAAACTCAACCTTAGCCAGCTTGAAAGCCTTTAATCATGCTATCTATTAATGACGTACTCTTTATCATTTGGACTCTGCTTTGTATCGGATTAATTTTTCTTACACCAGGAAAGATTTGCCAACGCACCTACAGTCGCATGATCGCCGGCATCTTCATCCTCTCTTGCCTTGTTACTATTTGGTTTCACGAGACCGTGATCGACGTTTCGCAGGTTAGCCCGATTCACGGAGGCGTACTAGCACTCGCTCAAGTAGCCACGCTAACGCTAACTTCAAAACTATGGCTCACAATTAACTTTCATAAACTTAGCCGATTTTTTCGTGCTGCGATTTACATCCTACTTTACACAGCACTTCTAGCAATCGTCGTTTGTTCATATTGGCTCTATAAATTCGTACCTGAGCTCCAGGTAATTCTTAACCCAATTGCAAGTCTAGCAATTTCAATAACAGCGCAGATCCTAGAAGACCGGTGGGAAAGCACCAAGCATCTACCTTGAATAACTAGCACCTAAGTCAGTTTTTCTTTTGCATAAGCATATCTTTGGTAATGGTATCGCCAGGGTGCTTCACCACTTCAATAAGCCAGTAGTTTTGTTGCCCCCCTTCGAGAAAAGGACCAAATCCATTAGCCACAAAGGCTGATGATGTTGCAATGACTGATACGAAAATATAAAAGGCAATTGACATTCTGACCGCAGTCGGATGGCGCTTATATCGTTGAAGCACTGACTCTTCTCCACGCTCTTCTCTCACGGCCGGATGGAGAGATTGAAGAACTAATGTGTATACGACAGCCAAAATGAAAAGAACGAAGCACCAAGCATAAAGATGGAAGCCTAAAATCGGTGACCCCACCCCCCCTTCGTCATTCGGCAAAATGTGAATAAACACCTGTGTAATAGCAGTACATGCCCCAACAATTGCTCCGATACCGCTTACCAAGTAGCCACCACGATATCTACTGGGGTGGATAAGCACGACGAACAAACCACAGCCAAACAACAAAAAGGCCAAACGCTGAAGATTACATAATGCACATGGCAACTCGGATAAAATGATTTGCATCGAAAAAGCCATGGCAACCAGCATAGCACTTCCAAACAATGCTAATGCATTACCGATTTCTAGCTGCTTTAATGTCAATGTTTTCACAAGATCACCAATGATAGGTTCTTAAAAGCGGGAGATCCGCGGAACTATAATAAACTGCGCTGACAGCAGTTAAGACAACTGTTAGCCATATCGCTGCATAGAAACCTTTTTTGCCAGTCATGATCATAAATATGGCAAACAGCAAACAAGCAAACGGGAAAAATCCAGGATACATAATCAATCCTTTGGGTAGCGCATTTAAGCTTTGTTGATGAAAATTGCGCATAGTGTATGAGCGAACTGCCGCTCCGCTAAACTTCGAATTCGTTAAGCCCTACGATGACGCTGACCGATAATTCGGGAACCACATGATAAACGTACTCCCTACGCCAGGTTGACTCCGCAGCTCTACACGCCCGCCGTGCAGCTTCAAGATTTGTTGCACGAACGCAAGCCCAAGACCCAAACCAAATATGCTGCGACTAGATTCAACCCGAACGTACTCTTCAAATATGTTGGTCTGATCTTCTTGGGAAATACCTTGTCCCTGGTCTGTAACCGAAATGCCTGTCACATCCTGATTTTTCTCAACAGCGACATGGACGACACTGCCTTTTTCCGAGTACTTACAGGCGTTATCAATCAGGTTCAGCAAGGCTGAGTTCAGCAATCGGGGATCGGCGAAGAGTTGTGTATCTGTCGCTGATTCCCACACAAAGGTGTTCTCTGGGTAAAGCGGTTCTATTGCCCGAATGAAAGACAGCAACCAGTCATTCAGTTCAATCACTTCGGCATCCGCTCGGTTAAGCTCGTAATTCATACGAGCTGCTTTTAGCCAACGTTCAAAAAGTTCAGCCAAGTGGCGCGTCGCCCCAGATATGGCAGATAGCCGTTTATCACTGTTATCGATTTGGCGAAGCTTTTCACGCTTATAGAGCGCAATCTGGCTTTCAATCTGATTCAATGGGTTTCTGAACTCGTGGGAAATAAAAGCCCCGAACCTCGTGAGCATCTGTCGCATCTTCCGCTCGTTGGCAAGTGAGGTCTCTAGCTCTTTCGTCCGCTTGGCAACGGTGCTTTCCAATCTTTGTTCTGCATCTTTTAGTGTGCGAACCAACTCTTGCTCGACAGATAGCTTTTCAAGCTGATTGTGTTCGTTAGCCTGCCGTTCTATGCGAATGCGATCGGCCAGAGCAAATGACAGTAGAAGCATTTCAAAGCCCGAGCTTATCTGTACGGCATAATTGGTGATGGGCATTGAAGGGACCAATCCGAACGAACGCATAGCGGCAATAAACCCACCTGCCCACAACACCCCCCATGCCAGCAGAAAAAACCGTGCCTCCCATCGGCACGCGCGAAGTGCCACTACGCCAGCGGCAAACATGATCAAGGTGGTCAATGGCGCAATGATGGCGAAGGCGATAAAAAGATACTCCATAAGAAACGCGGTGTAGTGCGAGACCGGCAACAGGGCGGAGATCAATAGAAAACATATAGCGAGCCCCGTTAGTACTTTGTCGACCAACGGACTGCTAGCTGCCGTATTGAGAAAGTACTTGGTAAAGCAGATGCCGAACAATGAGGCAAAGCTAAGGCATGTACACTGCGCGACTTGATCCCATTGAGGCATGTCTTGCCAGAAATAAACCCGCCCGTATCCATTGCCGGCAAACATTGCCAACCCGATGGAAACACCAAACAGGGTATAGAACAGAAATGTCTTATCCCTTAAATATAGGAATAGGATGAAGTTGTAGATAAGTAACGCCAGTAACTCGCCAAAATAAACGCCTTGCAGGATCGACCGCTCCTGGCTTTGCTCATAAAACGCTTGCGGTGACCATATTTCAATAGGCAGGGTTAACGAATATTGCGAATGAACCCGCAGGTAGAAATTCTGTGGTTCAGCACTCAGCTGGATCGGGAAAACAAAGAATCGGTCTTTGATCGGCCGTGAGTTAAAGGGTTGTAGGTTACCCGTCTCGACGGCTGGCATCCCCGGTGCATACAGGTCTACTTTGTCTAATGTCTGGTAAGGGATCGACAAGATCCAGTTGTCTTGCAAACCAGGTGATCGGGCAAGTGATAACTTTATCCAGTACGTGTCCTGGGTAAATCCGAAATTAAGATCCTGCCCTGAGACTTTGGCGTTCGAAAACGCTCTCTGGTAGGCATCGCTTTGTATGTGTTCATAACTGAGATGTGATGTCGGGTCCCTCAGCGTCTGTGCAAATTCCGCGGGATTGGTCGGCTCTGATGGATTGTCAACCACCAACGCAAATACCTGGGAGCACCACAGGACTGCGCATAGAAAGACAAGCCGGAAATATCTGGAGGCGTTCATCGTGTAGACATCGGCCTTACTCCGATGTTGAACTTAACTCACCGTTGAAAGCATATCCTTTGCCATACACTGTAGCCAGGGGTATTTCATTCCCTATTATTGTCTTGGTTTTTTCTCGCAATCGACGTACAAGTATTTCGAGGCTCCGTGCGTCATAGGTCCCCGTCTCCCTTGGAAACGCTTTCACAATCTGACTTTTTTCTACCGCGATCCCTGGCTTTTCCACAAAGCAATTTAGAAACACCAATTCATTCCACGTAAGCTCCACTGAGGAACCATTTGGACTTATCAATCGCCAATTAACCGCATTCAAAATCCAGCTATTTACGCCGAGTGAATAAATAATTTTGGATCTTCTTGAAAGACGCTGTAATACTGCAACCACCTCATCTATGACAACCGGTTTAACGAAATAATAATCAGCATCAGCATTTATACCAAGAATTCGATCCTCAATATCCCCTCTGCAGCTAATAAAGATGACGGGACCCGATTCAGTTTGACGATGCGACTTCACGACATCCAGACCATCGCCATCCGGCAGATTGCGATCAATGATCAAAACGTCACACGAATGAGACTTACGCCAGGCTTGGTAGCTTGCGATTGAGCCGACCCCATCGGCAGTAAAGCCCTCTAGATTCAAGATGTCACGCAATGTATCTCTGAATAGCGCATCATCTTCGACAATAAGAATCCGGAGAGCCATGATTACCCTAACACTTTCTTGACAGGTACAAAAAGCGTGCGTTTGTAATTTGGCACGTAATTAAAACAGATTCTAGTTTAATACTATTGACTTATAGCAACCAAAATCCGACGGATTACGACATATTCCGACATTTGACCTGCATGATGCACTTCAAAAGCAACTTCGTAATAACTTGGCATTCACGTCAAATCGACCCAAATTGGGAGTGTATGGGTGAAAGAATAGGTTATGTGCTGATTAAGACGGAAACTCGGTACACTTCACCCTGATTTAACCCACGGATTTGCCATGATGTCTGCCTTAAAACGCCTATTATTGATTTGCCTCACGTTGCTGCCTGGCCTGGTGTTTGCCACACCGGCCAGCGACGACAACAAGGTTGACGTTGGCATCTACATCAACCGTGTGGATAGCCTTTCCTATGTGAAGGGCAACTATATGGTGGATATGACGCTGTGGTTTCGCTGGCAGAATCCTAACCTGCACCCGAATAAAACCTTCACCATCAAGGGTGCCACCATCAATAACCGGCGCGATGAATATGATGGCCTAATGGGCCAATCCGATATGCACTGGGCCGGTGTGGATATTGTGGCGACCGTCCCGAATAAATTTGATATCGAGAAATTTCCCTTCGATGCACAAAAGCTGCTGATTCAGATTGAAGAAATGGAGCAGAGCACCCAGGCAGTGAACTACCGACTGGATCAAACCCACATGCGATTAAACCCGCGTCTGGAGATTCCGGGTTGGCGGGTTGACGGCGACAACGCCTTCATGACGTTTAACGAGTACCCGACCAACTTCGGTTACTCCGATGGCAAGAATGATGATGCTTTTGTGTCTTCGCAATTGAACTATGAACTTTTGCTCTCTCGCATCAGCATGATGTCGGGGTTGAAACTGATCTTTGCGCCCGTAGTAGCCATTCTGATTCTGTTCTTTACATCGCTGTTGCCGACCACACAGAGCGCCCGTTTCGGCGTGGGTACTACGGCGATTTTTGCGCTGGTTTCATCGCATTATCTGATACTGACGCAACTGCCCGAAAGCAACCACATCACTATTGCCGAACAGATTGTGCTCTTCGGGTTACTACAATCGCTGATTTACTTCATGGTGACGGTGTATTCCTTCAACCTGCAGGACAAAGGCAAGATGATGGCTCATCAGAAAGCTGATCGCTATCTGGCCATATCGTTGGGCACCGCAGACTTGATCTTCGCTTTATACATAGTAAGCAGCGTGCTCAGATAAGAGGTAGATCGCCAACGAATCCGACCCCGTATCCAAAATTTACGCCGTCAGATTCCGTAATTTACGATATTTTGGCCTCTTGAATACGCTTTCTCTTTTCCCGCGCCTGATCGAACCGCGCATCGCTGAATCCCTGCTGGACACGCCGGTCGTGTTGCTGGCAGGCCCTCGTCAGGCCGGCAAGACAACGCTGGTGCGGCAAAGCGCAGAGCAAAACGTGTTGCGCTACCTGACCATGGACGATGAGCTAACATTGTTGTCAGCACATGAAGACCCGGTCGGGATGATTCGCAGCCTAGATCGCGCCGTGATCGATGAAATCCAGCGGGCACCGCAGTTGCTCCTAGCCATCAAGAAGAGTGTGGATGAGGATCGGCGTCCTGGCCGTTTCCTGCTAACCGGATCGGCCAACTTGATGGCGCTGCCAACTGTCGCCGACTCACTCGCCGGCCGGATGGAAACACTCTCTTTGCTGCCGTTGTCACAAAGTGAAATCGAGCGGCACTCGGCAAACTGGATCGATAGCGCCTTCGCGGGCCGTATACTCGGCGTAGATAAGCCCGCACTGGGCGATGATCTCATCGAGCGCGTACTGCGTGGCGGCTATCCCGAAGCAATTTCGCGCTTGTCGGTTAAGCGCCGCGTGGCGTGGGCGCGTCAGTACATCGACGCGATCATAAAGCGCGATGTTCGTGATGTGGCAGGTATTGAAAAGCTCGACCAGCTACCACGGTTCCTGCGTGCGCTGGCACAAACAGCGGGGCAGATGTGCAATTACACCCAACTTGGCGGCCAGGTCGGCCTGGATGGCAAGACCGCCGCACGTTACGTTGGCGTATTTGAGCATATGTACCTGCTTAAGCGCATCGATGTCTGGGCACGCAACCGTCTGAACCGGGTCGTGAAAACGCCAAAGCTGCAGTTCGTTGATTCCGGCTTACTGGCGGCGTTACTGGATCTGACCGCCGAAGAAGCACACCAGGACCGCACGCGGTTTGGCAATGTGCTGGAGACCTTCGTTTTTGGTGAACTGCTCAAGCACACAACCACAGCAGATGGCGACTATCGCCTGATGTACTACCAGGATGCGGATAAGTTCGAGGTCGATATCGTCATTGAGAACGCTGCTGGAGAGCTGGTAGGGATCGAAGTCAAAGCGGCCGCCACCGTCATGGAAAGAGATCTTCGTGGGCTGAAAAAGCTGGCGAACCTCGCGGGTAGCCAATTCAAGATGGGCGTATTGCTGTACGACGGTGCCGAGACAATGCCTTTAGGGAACGGCATCTGGGCGGCACCACTTTCCACCTTGTGGGGTTCATAGACCAGGCGACCGTATTCAGTCTTAAGCCAGCCAGAGACCCTGCTCGATCAACTGCTTCGTTGCAGCCTCCGCCCAACCCCTATTGGCGGCTGGTGACGCCGGGCTCGGATGTAGTACCCGGCCGATTTTGGGTTGATGCACACCACTGGCCAGCGCCCGTTCGGCCTGGGCTTGGGCATAAGCGCCGACACCGATGACCCAGTCTGGCTGCATGGTTTGTACCAGGGTACGCAGATGTTCGTCACAGGCTGCGATAACCGGCGCCATTTCTGCGGCGAGCAATTTATCCGGCGTGACGTTGCGACCCTGGTCAAAGAAGGCCAGGGGGCAATAGTTGGCAACAAAGTGTTCGGCAAAAAACGCTTCCGGTGTTTGAAAACGCTCACGGAACAAGCCCCATAAACGGCGACCACTCACCTCGGAGCGTGTACATGCCCAGCCTTCAATCGGGCGCTTGGGGTTCATGTGCAGTGGCTGACGAATCGGGGCATTAACGCGTAACCATTCGTGCACAATACTCACTTCGCCAAAAGGCACGCCGATCTGCACCATCCCGAAGGGGCCAGGGTTCATCCCCAGGAAAATGACCCGGCGTGGCTGCGGGTGTGCGCCCCACTGGGTCAGATACTGGTCATGTGCGGCACCCGCATAATCCAGCGGGTTATACACATGGGAGACCGGCGCCGAAAACGTCAGTCCGCTGAGTTTGTCGGATAGCCGATGGGCGGCGGTGATCAATGCTTGTGCACTCATGAAGCCGATGCCTCACTGGCGGTGTTGCCGCGTTTGCCAAAATCGTCTTCCGACCAGGGTGCCACCTTGAACAGCAACAGCATGCCCGGAATGGCCAGCACCGCACACAACCAGAAGAAGCCATACCAACCCAACTGCTCGACCAGCCAACCGGCCGAAGCATTGACCAAGGTGCGTGGCACAGCGGCCAGACTGGTAAACAGGGCGAACTGCGTGGCGGTGTAGGCTCGATTGGTCGAGCGGGCAATAAAGGCCACGAAAGCCGCCGTGCCCAGACCGACGCCCAACGCTTCAAAACCGATGACGATGGCCAGACTGGTGAGCTCGGCCGGACCAATGCTGCTCTGGGTTCCGGCGGCGGCCAACCAGGCAAACCCGAAAATAGACACCACCTGCACCACACCGAAGAGCCAGAGGGCGCGGTTGATGCCCAGCTTAACCATCCACAAGCCGCCCAGCAAACCACCGATCACGGCCGGCCATAGCCCGGCATTTTTAGCGACCAGACCGATGTCGCTTTTGGCGTAACCCATGTCCAGATAGAAAGGCGTGGCCAGCGCGGTACACAGGGAGTCGCCCAGTTTGTAGCAGAAGATAAACGCCAGCACGGTCAGCGCACTCTTCCAGCCGGCCCGGTGAATGAATTCGTTAAAGGGTTCAACCACCGCCTGCTTCAGGGTGCGGGGGGCAAGATCATCACCACTCGGTTCTTTCACCCAGAAGGTACACAATACTCCTGGCAGCATGAAGGCGGCGGTAATCCAGAAGACTTCGTTCCAGGGAAGGTGGTCCGCCAGAATCAGCGACACGGAGCCTGGCACCAGCCCGGCCACACGATAGGCATTCACAAATACCGAATTGCCGAGGCCCAGCTCTTCATCACTGAGCAGCTCACGGCGAAAGGCATCCAGCGCAATATCCTGCGTCGCCGAGAACACGGCCACCAGGGCAGCAATCAACATGATGGTGCTGATACCACTGTGCGGATCATAACCCCCGAGAACACCAATAGCGCCGACCAGGCCCAGCTGCGTCACCAGCATCCAGCCCCGACGTCGCCCGAGCTTGAGGAAATTCAACCCGTAACGATCCAGCAGTGGTGCCCAGAGAAACTTCCACGTGTAAGGAAACTGGATCAGCGCAAAAAGACCGATGGTTTTGAGATCAACGCCGCTGGAACGCAACCAGGCAGGCACCAGGTTCAACAGCAGATACAGCGGCAGACCTGAGGCAAAACCGATCAGCACGCAAATAGCCATGTGGCGCGTCCAGAGGGCGCGCCACACACTGGGCTTCAGGGTCGATTCAACGCTGCTCATGCACGACCCAGCCGGCAGATCGCGGTATCACCTAGGAAGTTAATATCTTCGTGCACACGCGCACCGTTATCCAGGGCAATGATTTCATGGATCACGATACCCTGTTCCGCGCACAACGCCTCGAAGTCGGCAATGGTAAAAAAGCGCACGTTCGGCGTATCGAACCATTGATAGGGCAGACTCTCGGATACCGGCATGCGGCCTTTAAGGATAGCCTGACGATGCGTGTAGTAACCAAAGTTGGGGAACGACACCACTGCCTCACGGCCAACACGCAACAGCTCGTTGAGCAGGCCGACGGTGTTCTGAATCATCTGCAGCGAAAGTGACATGATGACGTGATCAAAAGCCCCGGTCTCGAAACCGGCCAGACCGCGCTCCAGATTCACCTGAATCACGTTTACGCCGGATCTGAGACAGGCCAGCACTGAAGACGGGTCTTTTTCAATGCCGTAGCCAATGACCTGCTTTTCATCCATGAGCCGACGTAGCAGCGTGCCATCACCACAACCCAGATCTAGCACCCGTTCTCCGGGCGCGATCCAGCCGGCAATAGCATCGAGGTCGGCACGCAGCGTCGTCAGATCCAGACGCACGGGTTTACGTGGGGCGTTCATAGCACCACCTCTTCGAAATAGGTACGGAGGACAGCGTGATACTGCGCGTCATCCAGCAGGAAGGAGTCATGCCCGTGCACGCTGTCGATTTCAGCATAGCTGACGCGGCGGCCGTTATGCACCAGTGCGGTCATGATTTCGCGGCTGCGCTCCGGCGAAAAACGCCAGTCCGTCGTAAAGGCTACCAGCAGAAAATCGGCTTTGGCGGGTGCCAGCGCGGCATCCAGATTGTCGCCGGTAGTTTCTGCCGGATCAAAATAATCCAGTGCTTTGGTGGTCAGCAAATAGGTGTTGGCATCGAAATAGCCGGAGAACTTTTCCCCCTGATAACGCAGGTAGGATTCGATCTGGAAATCGGTGTCGTAACTGTATTTGAGCGCACCGTCTTTGAGCGAACGCCCAAATTTTTCGGCCATCTGGTCGTCTGAAAGATACGTAATATGGCCGAGCATGCGGGCCAGCTTCAAACCACGCGCCGGTACCACACCCTGTTCATAGTAGTGCCCACCATGAAACTCCGGGTCCGTGAGAATGGCTTGACGGGCAACTTCATTAAAAGCGATGTTCTGTGCCGTGAGCTTGGGCGCGGAGGCAATCACCACAGCATGCTTGAGCCGATCCGGGTAGGCCAGCGTCCATTGCAGGGCCTGCATGCCACCGAGTGAACCACCAACGACGGCCGCCCAGCAGCGCACGCCCAGATGATCCGCTAACCGGGCTTGTGCCTCGACCCAGTCTTCCACGGTGACCACCGGAAAGTCGGCACCATACAGCTTGCCGGTATGCGGGTGACGTGTATTCGGGCCACTCGAGCCGTAGCAGCCCCCCAGGTTGTTCACGCCGACAACAAAAAATTTGTGGGTGTCCAGCGGTTTGCCGGGGCCCACCAGGTTATCCCACCAACCGGCGCTGGTTTCAGGGTCTGCCGGGTCGGTGTAGCCTGCCACATGATGGCTCCCCGATAGCGCGTGACAGATCAGTACCGCATTACTGGCATCGGCATTCAGCATGCCGTAGGTCTCATAGACCAGCGAGAATTCGGGCAGGGCTGCGCCACTCTTAAGCGGCAGCGGTACCGTCGAGTGAAAGGTCTGTGGCTTGACGAGGCCAACCGAACCGGGAGTTACATCTGTCATGTTGTTCTTTTATCTGGCCAGGCTATCGGCCGGCGTCGAATTCAGGCGACGAATCTGTTCACGAATCTGTGCAGCATCATCAAGGCGCAGGAGTTTACGCACCATCGGTGTCAATTGTCCTACATCGGAGGTCAGGATCTGCTGTTTGACTTCAAGAATCTGCGAAGGGTGCATCGAGAAGTGACGCAGCCCCATACCGAGCAGCAAACGTGTCAGCTTGGGATTGCCGGCCAGCTCACCGCAAATCGATACCGGGACGCCGGATTTTTCAGCACCGGCCAGCGTGTGCGCAATCAGCATCAGCACGGCCGGATGGAGTGAATCGTAGAGATCAGCGACCTCTTCATCACCACGGTCGATCGCCAGGGTGTATTGCGTCAAATCATTCGTCCCAATGGATACGAAATCGAGACGCTTGAGGAACATATTGAGCGCCAGTGCTGCCGCCGGGATCTCGATCATGCCCCCCAGCTGGATGTCTTCCCCAAAAGCCACGCGGCGATCGCGCAGCTCTTCTCGGGCACGATCAATGGCAGTTCGGGTGGCATCCACTTCCTGCACATTGGAGATCATGGGAATCAGAATGCGCACCGGACCAAAACGAGCCGCCCGCAAAATAGCACGCAACTGAATGCCAAACATGGCCGGCTCAGATAACGATAAACGGATACCACGCCGACCGAGTGCCGGATTGATGGCGCTACGCGCCTGATCGAGGGTTTTATCCGCACCCAGATCATAGGTACGAATGACCACCGGTTTGCCGGCCATGCCCTTCACAACTTTGCGATAGGCTTCGTACTGCTCATCTTCCGAGGGAATTTCGCGACGGTTGAGAAACAGAAACTCGGTGCGGAACAAACCAATACCATCAGCACCGTTATCCTTGGCGGCCTGTACGTCATCCGGCAATTCAATGTTGGCCAGCAGATCGATATGAAGATCATCGAGCGTCAGCGCCTCGGCTTTTTTCAGGCGCTTGAGTTTGCTGCGCTCGAGTTCGATCTGTGTTTTACGCAGACGATACTCTTCAAGCACTCGCTCATCCGGGTTGATGATGATGACGCCACGGAAACCGTCAACAATCAGCAGCTCGCCATCTTTGATGACTTCCCGCGCGCCGCGCAAACCCACCACGGCGGGAATCGCCATGCTGCGCGCCAGAATGGCAGTATGCGATGTGGCACCACCGACATCGGTCACGAATGCCGCAAAGCGATGCTCTTTAAAACTGATCAGATCCGATGGCGGCAGATCGTGTGCCACGATGATCTGCTCATCTTCCTTAACGCCTTTGGTCGTTTTACTGGAACGACCAATTTTTCCGGAGCGACCCATCAGCTCCTTGATGACTCGTTCCACCACTTGCACGACATCGGCTTTGCGTTCACGCAGGTATGGATCGTCAAAGGCTTCGAACTGTTTGACCAGGGCATCCATCTGCTGGACAAGCGCCCATTCGGCATTACAACCCCGGGTCCGGATCAGGGATTTCGGGACATCAACCAGCTCGGGATCCTGCAGAATCAAACTATGTACGTCGAGGAAGGCGCGCATTTCTGCCGCCGATTCTGCCATGTCGCTGCGCAGGATTTCCAACTCCTCGCGCACGCGCTCGACGGCTTTTTCAAAGCGCAGAACTTCCTTCTCCAGCTGCCTTGCCGGCAGCGTGAGGTGAGACACCTCCAGGGTGGCATGCGACAACAGCTGTGCCTGTCCGATGGCAATACCACCGGATACGCCAAGACCGTGGAGGGTAAAACTCATGCCTTATTCGCCTTCGCCAAAATAATCGTTGATCAGGCCCACCAGCGCCTGCATAGCCGGCTCAGCGTCGTCACCGATGGTTTCGATGGCGACGGTGGTCCCTTTACCGGCAGCCAGCATCATGACACCCATGATGCTTTTGCCGTTGACGCGCCGGCCGTTGCGCTCGAGCCAAACCTCACTCTGGAAGGTGCCGGCCAGTTGCGTAAACTTGGCTGATGCCCGGGCATGCAAGCCCAGCTTATTGATGATTTCAACATCCTGGCGCAACGTCGTCATGAAGAATCCGATTCGAAAGCGTTAATGGGGCACGTCAGCCGTCATGGCCAGCGTACACTCGGTCCCTGCCAGCAACGCCTTTTTTGCAACGTCGGGCAGAGATTTATTACGGTAATTAATCGCCCGCAACAGCATGGGCAAACTGACGCCGGACAAGGCCTCCACTTGGCCCGGCGCAATAAGACGCGTCGCCACGCGCGCCGGCGTGGCGCCGAGCAGATCGGTCAGCACCAGCACACCGGCACCCTGATCCAGAGTCGCCAACAACTGACGGGCCCTGGCTTCTACGTCATCGACGGGCTCATCCTGCCCGGCACTAAGAATGGCCAGAGCTTCGGGAAGTTGTCCGCACATCACATGGCGTGCGCACTCCAGCAGTGCTTCGCCGAGCCGGCCATGGGTCAGCAGCAGAATGCCCACTGGTTTTGTTAAAGAGTTCTCTGTCATAGGTTTGATTTTATGGGGAAACGCGCACGATATTTGGCAGTTTGCCATTATGTGGCTCAAATTTCAGCCGATCCGCCAGTGCGGACGTGACGCGCACCTCGTTATCGGCTGCCACATAAAGCACCGCCTTTAGCCCCAGACGCTGCACCATGGCGGGCCAGGCCTCTGACCCAGCCATAAACAGCGGCTTGGTCAGTACGTCCGAGCGTACCCCGGCCGATGGCCCATCCACCACAATCGTGACAGATTGCACTCCTGTCGGCGGATATCCGGTACGCGGGTCCAGCAGATGCGGGTAACGCTGGCCGTCTACCTCGAAATAGCGCTGATAGTCGCCGGATGTCCCGGTGGCTTCGCCATCCTTCAGCTCTAGAATCGCCAGTGGCCCGGCATAGCGGGGGGCCTGAATGGCAACGCGCCAGGGGTTGCCGTAACGCGACCCTAATGCCATGACGTTGCCACCAATATTGATCAGCACATTACGAAGCCCGGCCGCTTGCAAGATGGCTGCCGCTCGATCCAGGGCCGTGCCTTTCAGCGAGCCGCCGAGATCCAGCGCCACCTGATTGTTGCGACTGCTGACCCAACCGCCGTTCTGATCGGTCTGGATGGTCAGATCACGGATGGACGGGTGCCGGCCCAGCCAGGCCTGAACAGCTGCCGGGTCGGGCAACTGCGCCACATAGCTGTCGGCATGAAATCCCCAGAGGGCGATCAACCGACCAATACCGGGATCAAACAGCCCGTCAGATGCCTTCGAAAAGCCCTGCGCTTCGCTGAGTAAAGCAGCCATTTCCTTGCTCACCGGGGCTTTCTTGCCCGCGGCCAACGCATCGTTTAATTGTGTCAGCTCGGAAGGCTGCCAGGCGTGATACGTGCGATGCATGCGGTCAAACTCGGCCAGCACATCGGCCACCGCCGTGCGGATACGCGCTGCCGGCACATCATCAGCCACCTGGATTTCCACGCGGGTACCAAAGACAAACGATTCACTGGCAACAGGCTTGGGGGCGCTACACCCCGTTAACAACAGAACCGACCAGCCTGCCAGCAGCATCAGCCAGACATGGGAGGCACCACGCCGCCGAATCACGGCCTTAGGCTCCGAACGGGTCGGTGGCTTCCAGCTCGTAAGCAGCGGCCATCAGCGCCAGACGGGCAATGACGCCATAGGCATAAAACCGGTTGGGCGGCGAGTCGGGATTGGCACCGTAGTCCGGCAGGTTACAGCCAGTCTCAAAGGCCAGCGGCTCAAAATGCATACCCGGGGCGTTGAGATTTTCCTCCGGACCACGCGCTTCGTGCACCCGATAAAAGCCGCCGACCACAAAGCGATCCATCATATAGACCACCGGTTCAGCCACCGCATCGCGGATGGTTTCCAGAGTCGGTACGCCCTCCTGAATGATCACGGACGAGACTTCCATCCCTTCTTTGATCACGCTCATCTTGTTACGCTGCTTGCGATTCAGGCCAATGACTTCGCTGGCATCACGCACGGTCATCACACCCATGCCGTAAGTACCGGCATCGGCTTTGACAACCACGTACGGATCAGCATCAATCTTGTACTCGAGATATTTCACGCGAATCCGGTTAAGCAGTTCATCCACGCGCCCCGCTAGACAGTCTTCGCCCAAGCGTTCGTGGAAATTGATATCGTCACAGGTAGCAAAGTATGGATTGATACGCCAGGAATCGATGCCCACCAGCGCGGCAAAGTCGGTCGCCACCCGATCATAAGCCGCAAAGTGCTGACTTTTGCGGCGCACATGCCAACCGGCATGTACCGGCGGAATCAGGGTTTGCCCGGTAGGGGCCTGCAAAATCTCGGGCACACCGGCGGACAGATCGTTATTGAGCAGCACCATGCACGGGTCAAAACCAGCGACCCCCCAGCGGCCATTATTCAGTTGCAACGGCTCCAGGTGCAGCGTCTGGCCATCGTCGAGGGTCAACGTTGTCGGCGCCGTAATCTCGGGCGACACGGACCCCAGGCGCACCGTCAGCCCTGCCTGGCGCAGCACGCCGGCCAGCGTGGCCACATTCCTGAGGTAGAACTGGTTGCGTGTATGGTTTTCCGGAATCAGCAGCATATTGCGCGCATCCGGACAGTACTTTTCAATGGCGGTCTGAATGGCCTGGATGCACAGCGGATAAAACGCCGGATTCAAGTTATTAAAGCCGCCCGGAAACAGGTTGGTATCTACGGGTGCGAGCTTATAACCGGCGTTACGCAGATCGACCGAGGCATAAAACGGTGGCGTGTGATCCTGCCAGGCACAACGAAACCACCGCTCAATGGCAGTTGTCTGATCCAGAAAGCGCTGTTCCAGCGCCAGAAGCGGGCCCGCCAGAGCGGTAGTCAGATGAGGAACCATAATTGCAAGTTTACCCCATGCGCACCAGCCCAGTGCGGCACTGCAACGAACCGACTGGTAGAATGTCGGCTTTAAAAACATCGTCTTAGCACGACCCGTCAACGGGTCGTCACGATTTTCTGGATTTCCCATGCTCGTCGCAAATAACATCACCATGCAATTCGGGGCCAAGCCCCTTTTTGAAAACGTCTCAGTCAAATTCGGCGAAGGCTATCGCTACGGCCTTATCGGAGCCAACGGTGCCGGTAAATCCACCTTCATGAAGATTCTGTGCGGCGTACTGGAACCCTCTGCCGGCAACGTCAGCAAAGATGTCAACGAGCGCATGGCGTATCTGCGCCAGGATCAGTTTGCTTACGAAGACCAGCGTGTACTCGACGTTGTGCTACAGGGCCACGAAGAAATGTGGGCCTGCATGCAGGAACGCGATGCCATCTACGCCAACCCGGAAGCCACCGAAGACGACTACATGAAGGCCGCCGAACTGGAAGTAAAGTTCGCCGAATACGACGGCTATACCGCCGAAGCCCGCGCCGGTGAGCTGCTGCTGGGTGTTGGCATCCCGATCGACAAACATAACGGCCCGATGCGCGAAGTTGCCCCCGGCTGGAAGCTGCGCGTCCTTCTCGCCCAGGCGTTGTTCGCTAACCCGGACATCCTGTTGCTTGACGAACCGACCAACAACCTGGACATCAACACGATCCGCTGGCTGGAAGACGTGCTCAACGAGCGCAACGCCACCATGATCATCATCTCCCATGATCGTCACTTCCTGAACCAGGTATGTACGCACATGGCCGATCTGGACTACGGCAAGATCACCACCTACGCTGGCAACTACGACGACTTCATGGAAGCCTCAACGCAAGCCCGCGAGCGCCAGGCCAATGCTAACGCCAAGGCCAAGGAACGCATCGCCGAACTGCAAACCTTCGTGCGTCGCTTCTCGGCCAACGCCTCGAAAGCCAAGCAGGCTACCAGCCGTCTGAAGCTGATCGACAAACTGAAGCCCGAAGACGTCAAGCCGTCATCGCGCCAGTATCCGTGGATCCGCTTCGAGTTTGACGACAAAGACAAGCTACATCGCCAGGCGGTCGAAATTGATAGCCTCAGCTTCGCCTACCCCGACTGCGAACCGCTACTCAAGAACCTGTCACTCAACATTAATGCCGGCGAAAAGATCGCCATCATTGGTGAAAACGGTGTCGGTAAAACCACCCTGCTTAAACTGCTGCAGGGCGAACTCACACCCACCGCCGGCACCATCAAGTGGGCGGAAAAAGCCAAGCTCGGCTACTTCGCCCAGGATCACGCCGCTGACTTTGCCTCAGACACCAATCTGACCGACTGGATTTCGGGCTATGTCCGTGCCGGTGGTTACGAAGGCTCGGATGTCGAAACACTGATCCGTGGCACACTCGGCCGCCTGCTGTTCTCGGGCGACGATGTGAAGAAACCGGTTAAGGTAATTTCCGGGGGTGAGCAGGGCCGAATGATGTTCGGCCGCATGATGCTGTTGCATTCGAATGTCATGCTGATGGATGAGCCGTCGAACCACCTGGACATGGAATCGATCGAATCGCTGAACACCGCGCTGGATCTGTTCAAAGGCACGCTGATCTTTATCTCGCATGACCGAGAGTTCGTGTCATCACTGGCCACGCGCATCATCGAGATCAAGCCGGATCACAGCGTGATCGACTTCCAGGGCAACTACGAAGACTATCTGCTCAGCCAGGGCGTGAACTAAGCCCTGCGCTTCGGCGAAGGGCAAGGGGTAATTTTGTCTTGATTTTGGACGGCACGTCCCATGAGAGACGAGTTTGCCCCGCGCCCTAAGCTCAGGCTCGCGAATTAGGGCTTCTGATTCTTAATCGCCTGCTGCGCTTCATACGCGGCCTTCTCTGCGGCGCGCTGCTGTTCAGCGGCTTCGCGCTTCGCCCGCTTCTCGGCGGCCTTGCGATCTCGCTCTGCCGATGCGGCCTGAATCTCCGCATCACTCTTGAGCGGGGTCGCTGATTGCTCGGCGTCGCGGATCTTGCGCTCTTGCGCCACCTGTTTGATGGTTTTACCTTCGTCGATGGCTTTCTTAATCGAGCCCGACGGCGGATTCGGCTGACGCAGTTCGGCCGGCGGATCGGCCAGCTGATTCACCAGACGGCGCTCACGCACTTCGCGATCAATCACAGCAGCCTGCGCTTCCAGCGCTCTCGCCTTTTCGCGCTGCTCGTAGCGACGGTCTTTGGCTTGATCAATGCAATAGTTCACCAGAATCTTGCTGTAGCAGTTCCAGGTGTCGATCTCGAGCTGGCGATCCGCTTCGGCACGAATGGCCTTGCCCTCATCCTTGAGCGCCCTGGATTCCTGATCGCGCACTTCCAGAACGGCAGGATCAAATATCGGCGCTGGCGTGGCTGCCTGGACCCCGGCAACGGATACCAGCACACCCGCCCCCAGTGCAAAATTGAGCACCCGGTGCGGCAAAACCCGTAACGAAGCAGCAAAAAAACGAATCATTGGCACGCATTGTAGGTCAGGCGCGCGGCATCGGGTAAAATTTAGCTTTTATTTATCGTGCTAATCAGGAGTCCCGCCGTGCAAATCGTCTGTCTTGACCTTGAAGGTGTTCTTGTTCCGGAAATCTGGATCGAATTCGCCAACCGCACGGGCATTGAAGCACTGCGCCGCACCACGCGCGATGAGCCGGACTACGACAAACTGATGAAGTACCGCCTGGACATCCTGCGCGAGCACAAGCTCGGCCTGCCTGACATCCAGAAGGTGATCGCCGAAATGGGCCCGATGCCGGGCGCTAAGGATTTCCTCGACCAGCTGCGTCAGGATTTCCAGGTGATCATTCTGTCGGACACCTTCTACGAATTTGCCATGCCGCTGATGAATCAGCTGAATATGCCGGCACTGTTCTGCCACAAGCTGGAAGCCGATGCCGAAGGCATGCTGGTCAACTACCACCTGCGCATGCCGGATCAAAAACGTGCCGCTGTTAAGGCCTTCAAGGGTCTCAACTTCAAGGTGATGGCCGCCGGTGACTCTTACAACGACACGGCTATGCTGGGAGAAGCCCACGCCGGCATCCTGTTCCATCCACCAGAGAACGTGATCCGTGAATTCCCGCAATTCCCGGTAACGATGAACTACACCGAACTGAACGACGCCATCCGCAGCGCCTCGGCCCGCATCTAAGACACCCTAGGCAGCTATGCATCGCGAACGTTTCTATACCCTCACCGCCTCCTGCCCGGATCGGGTAGGGATTGTGGCAGCCGTTTCCGGCTTCTTTGCCCAACACGGCGGCTGGATTCTTGAAACCACGCTGCACTCCGAGCCGCCCAACGAAGAAGGCGTTGCCGCCTACTTCATGCGTCTGGAAATCAAAGCCGACTCACTGCCGTTCGATCTGGAAGGTCTCCGCGCAGCATTCAAACCAGTCGCCGACGAATTCAATATGACCTGGAAGATCTCGGATTCTGCCAAGCGCAAACGCGTGGTGATTCTGGTGTCTAAACAGGAGCACTGTCTTTACGATCTGCTGGCACGCTGGCAATCGAAAGAGCTGGATATCGACATCCCCTGCATCATCTCTAATCATGAGACGTTGCGCGGCTTTGTCGAGTGGCACGGTATTCCCTTCCATTACGTGCCCGTCACATCCGAGAACAAGCCCGAGGCTTATGCCCGCATCGGCCAGCTGTGTACCGAAGCACAGGCCGATGTGATGGTGCTCGCCCGTTATATGCAGATTCTGTCGCCCGAGCTTTGTGCACAGTTCTCAGGCCGCATTATCAACATCCACCACTCATTCCTGCCTTCATTCGTGGGTGCCAAGCCGTATCACCAGGCCTGGGAACGCGGTGTCAAACTGATTGGCGCCACCTGCCATTACGTCACGGCAGATCTGGATCAAGGTCCGATCATCGAGCAGGATGTGATCCGTATCGATCACTCCGACTCGGTGGAAGACATGGTGCGTTACGGCAAAGACATTGAAAAAACCGTATTGGCTCGTGGTCTGCGCAACCATCTGGAAGGCCGCGTACTCATTCACGGCAACAAAACCATCGTCTTCCGTTAATCCGCCGCCCGGACGATTGTGCTGACCGGGGGCGCATCCTGCCGCAGGAGCTCTCATGATCACCGGTCAGCCCGTTACTGATATTGCCCACGTGGTACAAATGGCCGTTGCGCCGGTGTTTCTGCTCACCGGCGTTGGTGCGGTGCTGTCTGTGCTGACCACGCGCCTTTCACGCGTGATTGACCGGGGTCGGCAGCTCGATCACTGGGTCTCCGAAGGCCATGACCCTAGCTGGTACGAACACGAGCTCCAGAAGCTGGCCAAGCGGAACACGTTGATCAATACCGCCATCACCCTGGCCACGATGGCTGCCTTCTTCGTATGCGCGGTCATTCTGGTCATCTTTACCAGTCAGCTCTTTCCCAGCCAGTCGGTCTTTGGTGATGTCATCACCACCTTCTTTATTCTGGCCATGCTCTGCCTGATGGGCTCACTGGCGTTTTTTCTCGGTGAAATCAAAGTTGCCACCACGATTCGATATTTCGGTCACTCGCGCCCACCGCGTGCCTGAATAAACGGGATAGGGGTGGTCAGACATCCTGACCCATCCCCTCCCACACCACCCGGCATGCGGGTCCGCACCGGGCGGTTCGAGTAGTTGAGGTCATGACAGACGAGGAACCCCTAACCTGTCAAAGTAATTGCTCGGCATCACAATGTGCAGATCGTAGCGGCTGGTATGCCACCATCTTCTGCCGTTTCCCGCTATACGGGCAGCCAGGTCTGCTCTCGCACCCATGGCGACCAGTTCGCGGTAGATTGTTGTGCCTCGCGTCCATTGCTTCAATTGCAGCGCGCGCAGTCTGTGTCTGACCCACGCGTCCAGTTCCCGGAACACTTTGGGCGTCTGTGCGATCTGGAAGTACCCCTTCCATCCCGGTATGTACGCCTTCAGTCCCTGCACGACTTGTTCCATGCTCAGGCCCCCCGTGCGGCGCGTGATCTCCCGCACCCTGGCCTTGAAGGCGTCGAGCGCCTTGTGTGCCACCGCATGCTTGATCTCTCCGCGTCGGGTTTGCCACAGGCAGTAGCCCAGGAACTTGCGTCCGATCACAGAAGCCACCGCCGTTTTGCCTTCGTTGACCTTCAGATGCAGCCGGTCATAGAGTTGGCGTAACGCCACCAGCACCCGTTCACCCGCTTTCTGACTGCGCACGTATACGTTGCAGTCGTCCGCGTAGCGCACGAATCGGTGACCGCGTCGCTCCAGCTCCCGGTCCACTTCGTCTAGTAACACGTTGGCCAACAACGGCGATAGTGGGCCTCCTTGCGGGGTCCCCTCGTGTCGGGGCACCGCTACGCCTGTTCCCATCACCCCCGCTTGCAGGTATCGACGGACCAGTCGCAGCACGGCTTTGTCACCGATGCGCTTGGCCAGTCTGTCCATCAAGATGTCGTGGTTGACCCGATCAAAGAATTTCTCCAAGTCCACATCCACGACCACCCGGTGGCCTGCTTGCACGTGCCGCTGTGCCTGTCGCACGGCGTCATGCGCACTTCGGCCCGGTCGGAAGCCGTAGCTGTGCTCAGAGAATGTTGGGTCGATGATGGGTTGCAATACTTGCAACAGGGCTTGCTGGATCAGACGATCCGTGACGGTCGGTATCCCCAGTTCCCGCGTGCCGCCACCGGATTTGGCAATCTGCACTGAGCGCACTGGCTGTGGCCGGTAGTCGCCCGTTTGCAGTTGCTCCCGGATTTGGGGCCAGTGGGCTTTGAGGTGTTGCGCCGTCTGGGCAATGGTCAGCCCATCCACGCCTGCGCTGCCTCGGTTGGCTCTGACCAGTTTCCAGGCCAGCTTGAGGTTGTCTGCCGCGAGTGCCTGCTTGAGCAGGTCTCGCCCCAAGCCTTCGTCTCCAGTTCGCGCCGGACGTGCTTCATCGCGCTTCGCTTCTGGCTTGGCTTCACCTTGCCTGTCTGCGTCTCGCCCTGGCTGGCCAGGCTTCTGATGCATTGCACTTCCAAGCGACATGGTCGATTGACTTTCCTTCTCGTTCGGCCCTTCGCAGGTCGCCCCGCTACTATGGCCTCTGCTGACTTCTCGCTCCGGCGATGCCGTCGCCCTTTCAGGCATTAGGCGAGATCTCTCCAGGTAAGAACGCCATCTTTCCCTGCACAACCGTCGGATTTACGATGCCTGACCTTTGACCACAAGAGCTTCGCGGCCATTTGCCCGCTCGCCCTGATCGGCACCGCCTCATATCCGATTCTTGTCCATCGGCTCGCAGTTTCGTTCCACGCTTCCTTCCCACGCTCGGTCGCCCTCACGCAGTTGCGCTTCCCTTCACTCGCTGTGGTCAGCTCGTGGGAGGACTTGCACCTCCAAGATTGCGTCCATGCTGGACGCACAAAAAAGGCGGGTTCCGAAGAACCCGCCAAATCCACACGGAGAGGAGAAACCGAGGGGGTATTACCTTTGCATATAACGACCGACCATTAATCGTGATATGCGTTTTCACCGTGGGAGGTGACATCCAGGCCTTCCCGTTCCTCGTCTTCCGGAACACGCAGACCCATAACAACATCGAGCAGCTTGAAGACGACGAAGGCCACCACGCCAGACCAGAGAATCGTCGTACCGACAGCCGTGGCCTGGATCACCACCTGATCGGCGATCGAGTAACCTTCGGCAACCGCATTCGTGACGTAGTCGTAGATGCCCGTGCCACCCAGCGCCGGGTCAGCAAACACACCCGTCAACAGTGCGCCAGTGATACCACCCACGCCATGGATGCCAAAGACGTCGAGCGAATCATCGACCTTCAGCATCTTCTTCAGGCCCGACGCGCCCCACAGACAGACCACGCCACCGACCAGACCGATGATGATGGCACCGCCGACACCGACAAAGCCTGCGGCAGGGGTGATCGCAACTAGGCCCGATACGGCACCAGACGCAGCACCCAGCATCGAAGGCTTACCCTTGATCAGCCACTCGGCGGCCATCCAGGACAGTGTTGCAGCTGCTGTAGCCACCCAGGTATTCACAAATGCCAGCGATGCAGCACCACTGGCTTCCAGTGCCGAACCGGCGTTGAAACCGAACCAGCCGAACCACAGCAACGAGGCGCCGATCATGGTGAAAGTCAGGTTGTGCGGCGACATGGCTTCACGACCGTAACCGATACGCTTACCGGCGATGTAGGCAACTACCAGACCCGCCACAGCGGCGTTGATGTGCACCACGGTACCGCCGGCGAAATCAAGTGCGCCCTTCTGGAACAGGTAGCCTGCCGTTGCACCGGCGGCTTCTGCCGCTTCCGCCGAGGTATAGGCATCCGGACCCGCCCAGAACCACACCATGTGGGCCACCGGCAGATAGGCCAGCGTAAACCAGGCCACCAGACCGATCAGCACCGCCGAGAACTTGATACGCTCCGCCCAGGCACCGACAATCAGCGCGCAGGTAATGGCGGCAAACGCGCCCTGGAAGACCACAAAGGTCAGCTCGGGAATGGCCACACCCTTCGAGAAAGTCCCGGTCAGTGTTTCACCGTTAATGCCCTTCAGCAGCAGCTTGTCCAGCGAGCCGAAGAAGGCGTTATACAGCGAATGACCTTCCGTAAATGCCACGCTATAGCCGTAGATCACCCACAGCAGCGAGATCAGGGCAAACACCACAAAGACCTGAATCAGCAGCGACAGTACGTTCTTCTTGCGAACCAGACCGCCGTAGAACAGGGCCAGACCCGGGATCGACATCAGAATCACAAACGCCGAGCAGACCATGATCCAGGCGTTATCGGCCTTGTTCATCACCGGTGCCGCAGCTTCCGGTTCAGCCAGTGCCAGACCACTGACTAGCAGCGGCAAAAGCATTGCGAGATACTTTTTCATGAAAGACTCCTTGGTAACCGTTTACAGTGCCGTCTCACCGGATTCGCCGGTGCGGATACGGATCACTTGTTCCAGCGGGAATACGAAAATCTTGCCGTCGCCGATCTTGCCGGTAGCCGCCGACTTCTCGATGGCTTCAACAACCTGCTCCAGAATGCTGTCCGCGACAGCGGCTTCCAGCTTCACCTTCGGCAGAAAATCGACCACGTATTCAGCGCCACGATAGAGCTCGGTATGGCCCTTCTGACGACCAAAGCCTTTGACTTCCGTCACGGTCACGCCCTGTACACCGACAGCGGCGAGTGCTTCACGCACTTCGTCCAGCTTGAACGGCTTGATGATTGCGGTAACGAGTTTCATGAACTGTTTCCTTGTGTAATTTGTTTCTGATGGGGTTCACCGTGTGGATGAACCCCGTTTCGAGCTTGATTAGAACGTCTTGGTGATCTGAACAACACCGGTGGCGTTGCCGAGGTTCCGTGGCGTCCCCGTCATGTTGTTGCTGCTATCCCAGGTTTTCGACAAGCAGTACGGCTGCGTTGAAGTGGCTGCATTTCCACAATTGCCATTCGCATTCGTCTGAATGTAAGAGGCAGAAGCCATCCAACCGTTGCCTAGGTCTTTCGTGACACCAAGCTTCCAGTCCACATAGTTGGCAGCGCTGTAGTTGCGCACTGCCAGGAACCCCAAGTGACCAACGACACCCCAGGTTGTCAGCGAGGGATCAATGAAGCCCAGATCCTGTGTACCTGTCAGATCTGTATAGCTCGTGCCCGAAGTACTGCCACCAGTCGGCGATAACTGACTGAAGTAGTCAGAGAATGCAATGTATTCTTTTAGGCTCAAGGTCTTCCAGTTGCCACCAATGTAGTACTCGAAGTTGTTGACCATGCCTTGGTTCACGCCACCGTAACCAACACCATCGCCTGCAACCCACGGGCTGGTAGCACTGGAACCCTTGCTGCCCGGGTATAGATAAAAGAGTACCCCGGTATCCAGCCCAAAGTCTTCGTTGAAGGCATATTTCCAACCACCGTATAGGTCAGTTTCGAGGTAGCCGCTCGGATAACCAGCACCCGACTGAACATTCGAGTTCCAGTTTCCGACGTAGAAGCCATAAGGCATGGTGATATCAAAACCACCTTGGATGGCCGGCTGACCGAAGGTCTGAGCGATACCCCGGAAACGGTATTCGCTTACCAGTGACACGTTGGCAGTTATAGCCCAGTCCGTACTCGGGCCGGCTTCCACTTCATCTTTACTTGCATCGTTCGTCTGTGCCACAGCAGCCATCGACATGGCGGCCAGCGATGCGGCGAGGAGCGTCTTCTTAAAGGTCATGGTCTTGGTTCCTTATGCGAAAAGAAAATAATTGCTACGCAACATCTAATGCATAGACCGTGCCAACTCTCTGCCAGCGACGAATAAAACTGTGCAACCCATTGATTACAAGCAGTCTGTTTTGTTGACGCACACCTATTTAGCGAAACTTTCTTAGGCTTTCAGGCTCTAGAACAGCACACACCTATTTAACGCGATGCACAAATCTGGACGCACCGTTTTGAAGCAGGCTTTCTTAAGCCAGTCTTAATGCACAACAATGGTGCGCCAAATGGCCTGTTTGGTAAATACCATCAGCGCTGGCCCATGCTAGACTGATCCATCTCATTTTTACGGCGCTATGCAAGATGCTTGATCCTAAAATGTTTGAAGACTTCACCCAGCGCATTTCCAATCTGATCGCCAACAGCCCCGCAGCAGAAGTAGAAAAGAACGTGCGCACCATGATGAGCGGCTTCTTCAGCAAGCTGGATCTGGTCACGCGGGAAGAATTTGATACCCAGGCCAATGTCCTAGCCCGTACCCGCCAACTGGTCGAGCAACTGAGCGCCCGGCTGGATCAGCTGGAAGCCCAGGACCAGAAACCCCAATAACCCATGACGCTGGCGCTCATTCATACCCGAGCGCTGGATGGGCTACAGGCACCGGCCGTGGTGGTCGAAGTGCATGTGGCCAACGGGCTCCCGGCGTTTAGTCTGGTGGGGCTGGCCGATGCCGAGGTGCGCGAGGCACGGGATCGTGTCCGTGCCGCCCTCTTAAGCTCCGGCTTCGAATTTCCCGCCCGCCGTATCACGGTGAACCTGGCCCCTGCCGACTTACCCAAAGACTCGGGCCGTTTTGATCTGCCCATTGCGCTGGGTCTGCTGGCCGCCTCGGGCCAGCTCCCGGCACAAAACCTCGATGACTACGAATTTGCCGGCGAACTTTCGCTCACCGGTAGCCTGCGTCCGGTGCGTGGTGCACTGGCTTTAGCCCTGGCCAGCCAGCAGGCCGGCCGCACGCTGATTCTGCCCGAGGCCTCAGGCAGTGAAGCCGCTCTGGCTGAGGGTGCCTCGGTTCGCACGGCACAGACCCTGCGCGAGGTCTGCGCTCATCTCATGGGCGATGATGCGCTACCCCGCGCCCGCAAACCCGATCTGCATCACTTGAGCACCTACCCAGATCTGGCTGATGTGAAAGGGCAGGCTCAAGCGCGGCGTGCGCTAGAAATTGCGGCGACGGGTGGCCATGCGCTACTGATGCTCGGCCCACCCGGCACAGGCAAATCGATGCTGGCCACCCGGCTACCGGGCATTCTGCCGCCACTGGACGACGACAGCGCCCGCATTTCCGCCGGCATTCAATCATTAGCGGGTATTTTCGAGCCCGCACATTTTGGCGAACGACCCTTTCGCGCACCCCATCACAGCGCCTCCCCGGCCGCCGTGATTGGCGGCGGCAGTCAGGCCATGCCAGGTGAGATATCACTCGCCACCGGTGGGGTGCTGTTTCTAGATGAGCTCCCGGAATTTGATCGACGGGTGCTTGAGTCCCTGCGCGAACCGCTGGAAACCGGCGAGGTCCACATCGCCCGCGCCAATCGTCGCGCCAGCTATCCGGCGGCCTTTCAGCTGGTCGCCGCCATGAACCCGTGCCCCTGTGGTTATCAGGGCCACCCCACGCGGGCCTGCCGTTGCACGCCGGAGCAGATCCAGCGTTATCGCAATCGTTTATCCGGCCCCTTGCTGGATCGCATCGATCTCTGCATCGAGGTGCCGACCCTGTCGTCGGCTGATCTAGCGCAAAGCGGCCCCGGCGAAGCCTCCGCGGTGGTGCGTGAACGCGTCATGACGGCTTGGCGTATTGCCCTCCGAAGGCAAGGGTCGGTCAATGCCCGTCTGGAAGGCAAAGCCCTAGAACAACAGGCCATTCTGGATGTTGCCGGACAAAACCTACTCAGCCAGGCCGTCAATCGGCTGGGCCTGTCTGCCAGGGCTTATCACCGGCTCCTACGAGTTGCCCGCACTATTGCCGATCTGGCAGGTTCCGAACAGATTAGCGCCGCGCATATTGGCGAAGCAATCCAGTTCCGCCAGTTGTATAGCACCCACTAACGGCTATCAGCCCAGCGAAGCTGCCAGACCACCCCGTACATCGTGTAGTACTGCCCCTGGTTAAAGAAACTCCCTTCAGCCACATGAAACTTGATCGCGTTATTGCTATTCACTGGCATTGAGAAGGTAGCGCCGAACAGCCAGTTCTCCTGCGTGTTATTTTTCTGGATACCATTCACAAAACTCTGCCCACCCGAGTAGTACGTTATGTCGGTGGATAACCAGGCAGTGGATGGAAAGTAAAAGATCACATGCCCCGTGCCGGAATAGATCGGGCTCTGCGACAACACATTCCCGCCGTAAAAATTGTTGTTATTGGAAAAGAACGTTGCATCCCCGGAAAGCTCGAAACGCCACGGCCCCTTGGCCTGTGACACGCCCAATCCCGGTTGAATGAAGCTGCGGTTCGCGCCGACATTAAACAGCTGGTTGCTGTTGTACTCGCCCCAGGGCAACGCCGCAGACAGATTGGCACCCACAATCAAATCCTGCTGATAATTTTTGAACTCATCCACTGACAACGCGGGTGCGCCATAGAGGTTAGTCGCCAATCGGATGATCGGATCGGTCAGGCCCACCGACGATCCGCTAATCACTTGACTGCCGGTGCTCGTGTGTCCGTGCAACTGCGCATAGGGCACGATCACATTCACCTTGCCAGACTGCCCGAAGAAATCAAAGGTGCGGTTATAAGCCAGCAACTCCGTATTAAGCTGAAACTTATTGGTGGTGACCTGTGTAAAACCCACGCCCAGAAAGTTATAGTTAACCGGCGCATTCGAATACAGGCGTGCTTCAATTTCCTGCGCCTGCACGGCACCCCCAAAAGACAACGCTGCCACATAGACAACCCACAGGTAGCGCCACAACGTCCGGCGTAACAACCCGTAAGCGCTGCTTAACACGATCAGTCTTTATGTGCCGCCAGCGCAGACTTCAGCTTGTCTCGCACTTTAGCACGCAGGGCCGGTGGCCCGATCACTTCCACCTCCGGCATATGGCGCAGAATATCCATCACCAGTTCTGTTTCAATACTGTAAGGCACATCGAGTTGATAGCACCCATCAGGCAACACACTGCCGCGCTGATCCGGGTGCCACTGTTCGGCCGCCACCCAGCGCGCCCGCGCCGGCGTAAAACGCAGTTGCGCCCATTGTGTCCGCGCCCCGCCAAAAATCCCGTAACCGTTCTGCACGCGGCTATCCAGCACCGAAGCCGCCACTTCCTTGGCGCGCTTATCAAGCAGCGCCACTTCGCTGAGCGTCTCCACCGCAAAACTGCGCAAATCCTTGCGCAGATGACACCAGGCATCGAGATACCAGTTACCCCGATAGAACACTAGGCGTTGTGGCGAAATCTCACGGCTCGTGGTCTCATCCCGGCCGCGATGCCAATGCTGTAGTTGCAGTCGTTGGCGCTTGAGCAGGGCCGAGGCAATCAAGGCAAAGTTGGCGGGTTCCGGCGCCCGCTGGCCCGTATGCACAATACGGATACGGTCTTCAATATCTTCTGGCCGGTTCTGCTGGCTACCGAGCAAAGCCGACAGACGTGACTGTAAAGGCGCAATATGCGGCCCGAGCAACCCCGGCTGCACGGTGTTGAGTAGCTGCTGCATCATCAGCAGGGCATAAATTTCGCTGGCGTTGAACCAGAGACCGGGCAATTCGTATTTGGGACCACTGGCCGCTGATGCCGTCGAGATCGAAGCCCCATCCTGGGCGAACCGGTAACCACCGCCCAGACGATCGTAGATAATCGGCGCATTGAGCCGATCCCGCAGATATTGCAGATCCCGGCGCAGGGTGGCACGGGAAACACCGAGCGCTTCCTGAATGGCTTCAAAGGAAAGACAGCGCTGCTCATTGAGCAGCTGATCAATGCGGTAAAAGCGTTCGGTACGATCCAAGCCGCCGCCCCTGTGTGGGTGAGGCCTACCTTCTTTGCAGACTACAGGCAGGCCAGAATTCTGGCGCGCTCGACACGATTCGAACGTGCGACCCTTGCCTTCGGAGGGCAATACTCTATCCAACTGAGCTACGAGCGCGTGCGGGCGAAGTCTAGCCGTTTTTGGCCCGACTGTCCAAAGCATCCCCAAGCCGTTGAGTTCCCGCTATAATTAGCAAATAATTCGCCCATTTACCTTTCGCGCACAGGATCCATCATGGCCGACAAGAATTCCAGCAGCAAAATCATGTATCTCTCCATCGCCTTGGCGGTGGTTCTGATGGCAGTGGTTGTACCATTCTCGATGAGCGGTAAAGGCAAGTCCGACGCCGTGAGCGGTGCTGACGATGTCGAATCGCGCATTGCGCCGGTAGCCAAAATCGAACTCCAGGCTGGCGGCGGCGCGGGTGGTGTGAAGGACGGCAAAACCGTTTACAACACCGTATGTGCCGGCTGTCACGGCGCTGGCGTGATGGGTGCACCGAAGATGGGTGATAAGGGTGCCTGGGCTGGTCGTATCGGCCAGGGCATGGCGACGCTGAATGCCCACGCGATCAATGGCTTCAAGGGCATGCCAGCCCGTGGCGGCGCAGCCAGCCTGTCGGATGACGAAGTGAAGGCCGCTGTACAGTTTATGGTGGACGGTTCCAAGTAACCTCAGTCGGCTGATCGAACGAGGGACGCTCCGGCGTCCCTTTGTTTTTGCGGGTCCGTTAAATCGCGCCCGAGTCGCCCGGTGGGGTTTTCTGCAACATGGCCTTGAGAAAATCCAGCTTGGCCGTTGAGGTCGATTTTTCAACGACCGTCTTGCTAGCAGACGTGGCCGTCTCGCAACCCATCTCCTGAATAAAACGGGAGGGTTCGCATGGCACCAGATCCTTACCCTGACGTCGTTTTTCGCACCAGGTGATATGCAGGCTGCGCTGGGCACGGGTAATACCCACGTACATAAGACGGCGCTCTTCTTCCAGCTTCTCAGCCTCTTGCGATTCACGGTGCGGCAAGATGCCTTCTTCTACACCCACCAGGAATACGTGACCAAACTCCAGCCCCTTGGCGGCATGCAGCGTTGATAGCTGCACGGCATCGTAGTCTTCACCCTGATCACGGCGTTCGAGCAGCGACATCAACGCCATGGTCTGCACGATTTCGGCCAGCGTCTTGCCGTCGTCGTCACTCTTCTTGGTAATCCAGGCGTGAAACTCCTGTACATTCCCCCAGCGGGTTTCAGCCGTGCGTGCCTCTTCCTGGTCGTACAGCCAGTTTTCGTAATCAATCGCGGTCAGAATATCGGGGAAGACATCGGCCGCCGATTCCCGCTGCGCACGCCACTGGAAGCGGTTAATAAACTCACCGAATTCGCGTAACGGCTGCAGCACACGGCTATTCACCTGTGCGGCAAAACCTTCTTCAAACAGCGCTGCAAACAGGGAGATCTGGCGTTCGGCCGCATAACGCCCCAGTGTTGCCAGGGTCTGGCTGCCAATACCCCGGCGCGGCGTTGTGGCGGCACGAATAAAGGCCGGATCATCGTCGTCGTTGACCAGCAGGCGCAGATAGGCCAGCAGATCCTTGATTTCGGCTTTGTCAAAGAAGGACTGGCCGCCCGATAGCAGATAAGGGATGCGCTGCTGGCGCAGGGCCTGCTCGAACACCCGGGCCTGGTGGTTACTGCGATACAGGATGGCGTAGTCCGAAAACTTGGCCCGATGCTCGAAACGGTGACCCTGCAGCTTCATGACGACCGTTTCGGCTTCGGCCTCGCCTTCGGCGCAGGCGATGACATTAATATGGGCGCCCGGTCCGTGTTCCGACCAGAGCGCCTTGGCAAACAGTTTGGGGTTGTTCTGAATCAGCGTATTGGCGGCTTCCAGAATCTTGCCGGTAGAGCGATAGTTCTGCTCCAGCTTAATGACTTTGAGCTGCGGAAAATCTTCGGTCAGTCGGCGCAGATTCTCGACGTCAGCCCCGCGCCAGCCGTAAATGGCCTGATCGTCGTCACCCACGGCCGTGAACGACGCGCGCACCCCCGTCAGCTGTTGCAGCAGGCGGTACTGGGCCGTATTGGTATCCTGATATTCATCCACCAGAATGTGGCGGAATTTATCCTGCCACTTCTGCCGAATCTCGGCGTTGTCCTGCAGCAGGGTCACCGGCAGCCGGATCAGATCATCAAAGTCCACCGCCTGGTAGGCGTGCAAGGCATTGGCGTATTCCAGATAGACGCGGGCGGCGATGGCCTCCTCTTCGTCTTTGGCCGCGGCCGCGGCTTCTTTCGGGCTGAGCAGGGCATTTTTCCAGAGGGAAATGGTGGTCTGCAACCAGCGTAGCTTCGCCTTGTCCGTCGTACCGCTCAGCTCATTGATGATGCCCAGGCAGTCTGCCGAGTCAAAGATGGAAAACCCCGGCTTGTAACCCAGCGTTTTGGCTTCTTCACGCACCATGCGCAAGCCAAGCGAATGAAAGGTGGCGATGGTCAGCCCTTTCGGCGCGCCTTTTGACACACTCGCCATGCGCTTGGCGATGCGCTCCGACATCTCCATGGCTGCTTTGTTGGTAAAGGTAATGGCCGCCACCTGATGGGGCTTGATGTCGCAGGTCTCGATCAGATGCACGATCTTCTCGGTAATCACCCGCGTTTTACCCGAGCCGGCGCCGGCCAGCACCAGCAAGGGGCCGTCCAGGTAGAGAATGGCTTCACGCTGGCGCTCGTTGAGGCCGCTGAAGGTGGGTATGGCGGGTGCAGACATGGGCGCGGATTGTACCGTTCTCCCGGCCTGACTGCCCAACCTGCTGCTTTTAAATATTTTTCACCGAGCGACACACAGGCTCACCTGGTGAGACTCTCATGGTGTGCAATAATCATTCCAATCTCTCATAAGGAAGTCAGCATGGACGACAACAAGGTCAAGGCACTGGGTGCCGCACTCGCCCAGATTGAAAAGCAGTTCGGTAAGGGCGCCATCATGAAGATGGGCGACGCCCAGATCGATCAGGGCATCCAGGCCGTTTCCACCGGCTCGCTGGGTCTGGATATGGCACTCGGTATCGGTGGTCTGCCGCGTGGCCGCGTTGTGGAAATCTACGGCCCGGAATCCTCGGGTAAAACCACGCTGACGCTACAGGTCATCGCCGCTGCCCAACGCGCGGGCGGTACCGCCGCCTTTATCGATGCCGAACACGCTCTGGATCCGGTTTACGCCGGCAAGCTGGGGGTGAATGTGCCTGATCTGATCATCTCTCAGCCGGACACCGGCGAACAGGGTCTGGAAATTGCCGACATGCTCGTTCGCTCAGGCGGCGTGGATATCATCGTCATCGACTCGGTCGCCGCACTGACGCCGCGTGCGGAAATCGAAGGTGAAATGGGTGACTCCATGATGGGTCTGCACGCCCGCCTGATGAGCCAGGCACTGCGTAAGCTGACCGGCAGCATCAAGAAGACCAACACGCTGGTGATCTTCATTAACCAGATCCGTATGAAGATCGGCGTGATGTTCGGCAACCCGGAAACCACCACCGGCGGTAACGCGCTCAAGTTCTACGCCTCGGTGCGTCTGGATATCCGCCGCATCGGTGCCATCAAGCGTGGCGACGAAGTCGTCGGTTCGGAAACCCGCGTCAAGGTCGTCAAGAACAAGGTGTCGCCCCCGTTCCGCGAAGCCATCTTTGATATCCTGTACGGCGAGGGGATCTCGCGTGAAGGCGAAATCATCGAGCTGGGTGTTGAACACAAGATCGTTGATAAGGCCGGTGCCTGGTACGCCTACAACGGCGAAAAGATCGGTCAGGGCAAGGATAACGTCCGCGAATTCCTGAAGACCCGCCCGGAGCTGGCCCAGGAAATCGAAGCTAAGATCATGGATGCGGCTGGTATCACCAAGGCAGGTGCCAAACCCACTGCCGGGGACGACGCTTAAGCTGAGGGGAGACCGCGAGATTGGCCAGCACGGCTGACGACCTGAGAGCTCGCGCCCTGCGCCTTCTGGCGCGGCGCGACTATTCACGTCAGGAACTGGCCACCAAACTGCTCAGCAAACCAGCACCACGTCCGACCAAACGCCACCCCGGTAATACACGGGATGTGTTTGAAACTGTGCTCGAAGCCGTCTACGAAGCCCCGACCGAATCCGATGTACAGGTACTGCTTGATGATCTGGAACGGCGCAAAATGCTGTCGGATGATCGTTACGCGGAAATGCGCATCCGGTTGCGGGCACCTCGTTACGGCAACACCCGCTTACAGCAGGAACTGGCACAGAAAGGTATCGACCGCGATACCATTGCTGCCGTACTATCGGAACAACCCGATGAGCTCAGCCGCTGTCAGGCGCTATGGCTGAAAAAGTTTGGCCAGGCACCCCGCGACATGAATGAGCGCATGAAGCAAACCCGTCATCTGGCCAGCCGCGGCTTTGCCATGCGCACCATTCAGCAAGTAATCCGCAGCGCAGGCAACGTCAACACCGACGAACTCACCGACACCCCCTGATCCATCATCCAACCAACCCTTCTCATCACTTCACCATGACCGACGCCAAACCCGCCATTCTTTCGGCCCGTAACCTCCGAAAGGTGTACCGCAAACGCACCGTCGTCAAAGACGTGTCGTTTGATGTGAGCGCCGGTGAAGTTGTGGGTTTGCTTGGCCCCAACGGGGCGGGTAAAACAACATGTTTCTACATGGTGGTCGGCCTGGTGCCAGCGGATGGGGGCAACATTACTCTGGCCAATGACGAGCTGGTGCATTTACCAATTCATCAGCGTGCCCATATGGGGATCTCCTACCTGCCACAGGAAGCCTCGGTCTTCCGCAAGCTCACCGTCGAAGAAAACATTCTGGCCGTCCTGCAGCTGCAGAAGCTAAGTGCCGACGAGGAGCACAGCCGACTGGAAACGCTGCTCGACGAGCTGGCCATCCAGCATATTCGTCACAGCCGTGCCGCAGCGCTCTCCGGCGGTGAACGTCGCCGTGTTGAAATCGCCCGTGCGCTGGCCACCCAACCGCGTTTCATTCTGCTCGACGAACCCTTCGCCGGGGTAGACCCGATTGCTGTGCTGGAGATTCAGAAGATCATCCGCTTTCTCAAAGAGCGTGGCATCGGCGTACTGATCACCGACCACAATGTGCGCGAAACCCTGGGTATTACTGATCGTGCCTACATCATCAGCGAGGGCACCGTACTGGCCTCAGGCCACCCTGCAGACATCATCGAAAACGAAGCGGTACGCCAGGTCTACCTGGGCGAGCACTTCCGCCTCTAAGCGCTTTTATTGACGCCCCCCAGCGACCGGAACACCCCATGAAGGCCAGCCTGCAACTCAAGGCCACGCAACATCTGACGATGACGCCACAACTGCAACAGTCGATCCGGCTGTTGCAACTGTCGTCGGTCGAACTCCAGCAGGAAGTCACCCAGGCACTGGCAGAGAACCCGATGCTCGAACGCGACGAGGGCGAAGAGGGTGACACCCCAGTCAACGATGCATCAGCGAATGAGACTCGCGACCATGATGCTGGGCAAGTCACCGACTTTAGGCATGACACCGCTCATGAACATCGCGAGTCACTGGATGCAACTGGCGAAGCACACGAACCTGCCAACGAGGGCATGACCGACACCGCCGAAGCCTTTGAGCAATCCAGCCCCATGGATATGGATGAAGGCCCCTACGCCTATTCATCGGCCAGCGGCAGCGATGATGGTGACAGCGACTACGAAGTCGGAAACTGCAGCACGCTGACCCTGCGCGAACATCTACTGGCACAAGCCGGGCTACTGCGCACGGCCTGGCGAGAACAGGCACTGGTCCGCGTGCTGATCGAAGCACTGGATGAGCGGGGCTACCTGACCAGTTCACTGGACGAAATTCTGGAAGCCTTACCACCGGACGAATCGGTGACGCTGGCCGAGCTAGAACACGCACTCAGCCAACTACAGGAGCTGGACCCACCCGGCGTTGGCGGCCGCGACCTGACGGAATGCCTGCTGCTGCAGCTCAAAGGTCTGAGCGATCCTGCCGTTGATCTGGCACGTCAACTGGTCGCGGAGTGCTTGCCCGCCTTGGCGCAACGCGACTTCACACTTATCCGCCGCAAAACCGGGGCCGATCTTGATGCCCTGCGCGATGCCCAGACGCTGATCCGCAGTTTGAACCCCCATCCCGGCAACACTTTTCTGGATGATGCGAGCCCCTACATCATCCCTGATGTGCTGGTCCGCAAGAAGCATGACGCTAGGGGTGAGCGCTGGTCCGCCATCACCAACCCTGACGCGCTGCCCCGCCTGAAAATCAACCGCCTCTATGCTGGCCTGCTGCGTCAGGCTAGCGGCGGGCACAGTGGATTGAGCGGCCAACTCCAGGAGGCGCGCTGGCTCATCAAGAACATCCAGCAACGTTTTGAAACCATTGAACGGGTGGCCCAGGCCATTGTGGACGAACAGGCCGCTTTTTTTGAAAAAGGTGAGCTGGCCATGCGTCCGCTGGTCCTGCGTGAGATTGCCGACCAGCTTGGCCTCCATGAATCGACGATTTCCCGGGTGACCTCCCAGAAATTCATGGCCACTCCGCGCGGAGTCTTTGAATTTAAATACTTTTTTGGTAGCCACGTGGGTACCGACGATGGCGGCGCGGCCTCTGCCACGGCCATTAAAGCCCGAATCAAGCAGCTAATCGGTGGAGAAAATCCGAAAAAACCACTGTCTGACCAACAAATTTGTGATCAATTTAGTGCCGAAGGCATTGTCGTAGCACGCCGGACCATAGCAAAATACCGTGAGGCGATGGGTCTCCCCACCGCCAGTTTGCGCAAGACCCTTTAGAGGAGGCAGTATGAATCTGCAAATCAGTGGTCATCATCTGGAAGTCAGCCCCGCTATCCGCGAATACGTGAGCCAGAAGTTGCAAAAGGTCACGCGCCATTTTGATCATGTGATCGATATGCACGTTGTATTGAGCGTCGAGAAGCTGAACCAGAAGGCCGAAGTCACCCTGCATGTCCCCGGCAAAGACATCTTTGTCGAAAGCGTTGATCCCAATCTTTATGCAGCGGTGGATGATCTGACCGACAAGCTGGATCGTCAGGTTCAGAAATATAAACAGAAGATTCAGGATCATGGTCGCGGCCACAGCGTCGCCAGCCATCTCGAATAACCCTCACTAAGAACAGCGGGCACCGGTTCGGTGCCCGCGTTTCATTCCATGAACGCTATTGCCCAACTACTCACCACGGACGCCATAGTCCTGACAGCGCAGCCTGCCACCAAGGAAGCGTTGTTCGAACAAGCCGCTGCCGCGCTCGGCCTGCGACTCGGTATGAACAGCACCGCCATCCTGGACTGTCTGCACATGCGTGAGCAACTTGGCTCCACGGGGCTAGGGCAGGGCGTAGGTATCCCGCACGGTCGTGTCAAAGGTCTGCGCCAGGTCACCGGCATGTTCTACCGCCTGAGCAAACCGATTCCGTTCGATGCACCCGATCATCGCCCGGTCGATCTGATCTTTTTCCTGCTGGTGCCGGAACAGAGCACCGAAGAACATTTGCAGCTGCTGTCCGAACTGGCCCAGGGTTTTTCCGATCCTGATTTCCGCGAACAGCTGCGCAGCAGTACCGGGGCTGAGGTTGTACTCCGCCTCTTCACACAACAGAATAGCTGATTGAACGATACCCCATGAAAGAACTCAGCGTCGCACAGCTCTACGAAGAATACAAAGAGAGCCTGGCGCTCAACTGGGTGGGTAGTGTGGGTTGTAACCGCAACATCCGGCTGATGGAGAAGGATGCCTATGGTTCCGATATCGTTGGCCACCTGAATATCATTCACCCGGAACGACTCCAGGTCGTGGGTATCGCAGAACAGAAGTGGTCCCTGCGTACACGCGCTACACGCCGCCAATCGGTGTACGAAGATCTCTGCCAGGCAGCGCCACCTGCCATCATCGTGGCCGATAGCCTGCCAGTGCTGGAAGAACTGCGTGATGCCTGCGAGAAAACCGGCACACCGCTGTTTTCTTCGGCGCGTTCATGCTCGGCCGTTATTGATCAGCTGCGCCACTACCTAGCACGTAAGCTAGCAGACACTACCAGCCTGCACGGTGTCTTTATGGATGTACTGGGCATGGGTGTCATGATCACCGGTGACTCCGGCTCCGGCAAAAGTGAACTGGCACTGGAACTCATATCACGTGGCCACGGCCTGGTGGCTGATGACGTGGTCGAACTCACCCGTGTTGCGCCTAATGTGATCGAGGGACGCTGCCCCGGTATCCTGCGCGATTTTCTGGAAGTGCGTGGCTTGGGTCTGCTCAACATCCGCACCATTTTTGGAGAAACCGCTTCACGCCGCAAAATGCGGCTCAAGCTCATTGTTCACTTGCACCGGCAACAACCCGGTGTTGATACACCGCGTCTGCCATTTGAAGCACAGACCCAGGAGATCCTAGGCGTCAATATCCGCAAGGTGAATATTCCGGTGGCCGCTGGACGTAACCTGGCCGTACTGCTGGAAGCCGCTGTCCGCAATACAATTTTACAGTTCCGTGGTATCGACAGCCTAAACGAATTCATCGCCCGCCAGCAGGAAGAGGTTCTTGCCCAGGAAGCCCTGACTGCTAAAAATGCGCAGCGTGCCCTGGCCCTGGATCCGGCTCATACCATTCAACCCAGTCATATCGACGACCCGTCGATCTAAGGTTCAAGCAGGCGTCGGGCGCGTCCCAAAGTTTATTATCTGCGGCGCATCGCTGGGTGCCGGTGTCTCACAACTGTCAGTGTCATACGACTCGCTGTCAAAAGCGATATCGCCACCACCAGCCGCTTCCGGATCGCCCAGCTGTAGGCCTTCAAAATCAAAAAGATTTCGATCACCCAGGTGAGACGGCACCACATTCTGAATCGCCGTCATCACCGACTCTGTACGACCCGGGTAACGCTGATCCCAATCGGCCATCATCTCCCGCACCTTCTGCCGCTGCAGGTTTTCCTGGGTACCACAGAGGTTGCAAGGAATAATCGGGAAGCCCACACCGCGTGCATAGCGGGCGATATCGACTTCGGGCACATAAGCCAACGGGCGAATCACCATAAAATCGCCGTTGTCCGTCACCAGCTTTGGCGGCATCGCCTTCAGCTTGCCGCCAAATAGCATGTTCAGAAACAGCGTGTGCACGATGTCATCTCGGTGGTGGCCCAACGCAATTTTGTTGGCACCCAACTCACTCGCTGTTTTATAAATGATGCCGCGACGCAGTCGCGAACACAGCGAACACGTGGTTTTACCCTCTGGCACTTTCTCTTTAACAATCGAGTAGGTGTCCTGCGTCACAATTCGATGTTCCACCCCCAGCTTAGCCAGATAGTTGGGCAGCACATCGGCCGGAAACCCCGGCTGCTTCTGATCCAGATTCATCGCAATGATGCGGAAATCAATCGGCGCCCGCTTACGTAATGCAAGTAATACGTCCAGCAAGGTATAGGAGTCTTTGCCACCCGACAGACACACCATCACCGTGTCGCCATCTTCGATCATCTTGTAATCGCCAATGGCCTTACCCACACGGTTCTCAATAAAACGGCGCAGCTTCAAAATGGTTTGTGAAAGATCTTCGGTGCTTTGATTCGTCATGATTCAAGTCGCCAGGTGAGCGCTACGGCCCCCATCAACATTAATAACCTGCCCCGTAATGTACGGCGCATCCAGCATTAAAAAGCGCACTGTCCGGGCAATATCTTCCGGTGTGCCAGCACGCTTGAGTAAGGTGTGTTGCACAATCGCCTGGCGCTCGGCATCAGCAAACTGGCCATCTTCCGGCCATAAAATCGGCCCTGGCGCCACCGCATTCACCCGCGCCTCGGGTGCCAGCTCAATGGCCAGTGCCCGCGTCAGGGTGAGCAGTGCGCCCTTGGCAGCGGCATACAGTGGGTAACCTGCCAGCGGTCGTTCGGCATGAATATCGGTAATGTTAATCAGACACCCGTTGCTCGCCCGCAAATGCGGTGCGGCTGCCTGCGCCAGAAACAGCGGTGCCTTGAAATTGCTCCCCACCAGATCGTGCCAGTCGGTTTCGCTAATCTGCCCCAGTGGCGTAGGAAAGAACGACGAGGCATTGCACACCAGGCCATCGAGTCTGCCAAAGTGACCCACAACTTCGTTCACCAGGGGCGCAATGCTGGTCGTATCCAGCAGATCGGCCTGCACCACTAAAGCCGAATCTGCCCGCAGTCCATTGAGTTGTACTGCCAGGGCCTCGGCATCCAGAACCGATTGACGGGCATGCAATGCTACCCGGTTGCCCGAGGCGTGCAGCATGGTGGCAATCGTGGCCCCCACGCGACGTGCCGCCCCAGTGATTAACATCACCGGCGAAGGCATCTCGGACAAAGTAGGTGTTTTTGGCATGACGCGTATTGTCGCATGCGCTATCCTCCTGCTCTACTGCCAATTACCTGTCATCGTCATGAGCCTGCCACCAATCATTCAGCCTGCCACGCCCCGTGGCAAGGATCCGCTGCCTCAGCCGGAGGCCGAAGCACAGCGCTTTAGTCAGGCACTCTCCGAAACGATGGTCGCGGCGATTGAGGAAGCCGGTGGCTGGATCCCCTTCTCCGAATTCATGTCACTCTCCCTCTACGCACCAGGCCTGGGGTACTACAGTGGTGGCGCGCATAAATTCGGGGCGGCCGGCGACTTTGTCACTGGCCCAGAAATGACGCCGCTGTTCGGGCAAACCCTAGCGCGTACGATTGCTCCCCTGCTGACCGCCAGCCACCCCATCCTCACGGAAGCCGGTGCGGGCACCGGCAAACTGGCAGCGGATCTGCTACAAACCCTGGAGACCATGAACGCACTGCCCGAGCGCTACAACATTCTGGAACTCTCGGCAGAGCTCGCAGCACGGCAACGCGCACACCTGTCAGCCACCGTACCCCACCTGCTCAATCGGGTCACCTGGTTGGAAACCCTACCGAAGCAGCTGGACGGCGTCATCATCGGTAACGAAGTCCTCGATGCCATGCCCGTTGAACTGGTGCACTGGCAAGCCGGGCAGGGGAAACGCCTCGGTGTCAGCGTAGAAAACATCGATGGCGGCATCCGTTTTATGACTGCGCCTGGCGTCACCAGCCCGGAGCGCGCCGCACACATCCGTGCCCTCGCTGAAAAATACCAGTGGCCTGATGACTACACGACAGAAATTCCCGAAGCGGGCCCGGCCTGGATCAGCACGCTGGCGCAACGTCTGACACAAGGGGCCTTGTTGCTCATCGACTACGGTTTCCCGCGACACGAGTTCTACCACCACGAACGCACCGGCGGCACACTGATGTGCCACTACCGTCACCGCGCCCATCCCGACCCTTTCTATTGGCCCGGTCTGCAGGACATTACCGCGCACGTCGACTTTACGGCGATTGCCGAAGCAGGTTTCGATGCTGGGATGGAAGTCGCCGGCTACTGTACCCAAGCCGGCTGGCTCATGGATGCCGGGCTGCTTGAGTTACTGTCCGCACAGCAGCCTCGGGATTACGCCCAGGCTGATGCCCAATGGGTGCGTACGCAACACGCGGTGCAAACCCTGCTGTCGCCTGCCGAGATGGGCGAGTTCTTCAAAGTCATCCTGCTCACGAAAGACCTGCCGGCCAATCTACAAATTCCGGGTTTCTTACGCAGCGATCGGTCGCATACGCTCTAATTAAAACCTATCGAGATTGCTGGCCTTCGAGAACTAGGTAGAATTTTGCGATCTCGCTACGGTGCATCCTGCATGACAGCCTTCAACCAATCGTGCACCACACCCGCGACGTGATCCCAGTCCCGCTCCAGCATTAGGCCATGGCCCATGCCGGGAAAAACGACCGGTTCGACGCCGTAGATCTCTGCCGTATCACGCACCTGGTTGGCCGGGATGATGTGATCCAGCTCGGCGCCAATAATCAGTTTGGGTACCGGATTCAAGCGCTCGGGTTTAATGAGGTTGAACATGGTCATATCCCAAATCGCGCGTTGCGATTCCACCTGCGAAAGCATCAAATAGCGCTGTAAATCGGACAAGGATGCCGGCTGCGCAAAAAGCGCGTCTTTGAGCGAATCAATATCGACAGGGCCACCGGTCATTAACTGGGACAGATTACCCAGCAGATCAGGACGCGACCAGATCATGGAAAGCGAGCTGGCCAACAGGCCTTTGGGGGGGACCGAACACATGAGCACGGCGGCAGGAAAGCTGGCTTGCTCCAGGCACTTCTGCACCACAAAGCCCCCCATGGAATGGCCGATGAGAATGGGCGGTTCGCCGAGCTCCGCCACCACCTGCATGACATCGGCGACGTAGTGGTCAATGCCCCACTGGCCCAGTAACTCATGGCCTTCGCTGCCGCCATGCCCCCGGACGGAAATAGCATGCGCCGGCCAACCGCGTTCGGCAAACCATTCGAGAAAGTGTTCCGACCAGACCCAAGCCGCCGTAAAGGCGCCGTGCACAAACAATAGCGGGGTACGGTGCCTACCCTTACTCGGGTAGCGGCTGATGACTTCCAGCGAGAGGGCTTCTTGATTTTGGAACAAGGCAATTTCCTCAGACGAGATTCTGTATGGCTTCGATTCGCGCATCCCGGATCCGGGTGGCAATGTGTTCCTGAGTTCTGACAGACAACGCGATGGCACCTGCGTCCACGCCGGCGGCAGCCGCTTGCATGGCCTGCCATTCACTCACAACTGACAGATCAGCGCCCAGACACGGCAAGGTGGCGAGCAGGCTATTGAAACGATCCGCTCGGCGTAGGGCATCACAACGTTCCAAGACATTGAGACGATCCTCGGCAGTCAATACCGCCGGCTGCATGAGTGCCGTGCGATGACGCACGAGCAACAAGGCCAGATCGCGACAATCGGAAGGCAAGCGCAAGTGCTCAGCGATTTCGCTCACCTGTTCCGGCGTGCACGCAGCCAACCAAAGTGCGACACGTTGCGACAAATCGAAATTGGCCTTCGCAACGGCGTTCAGGCGGCCGACGGTTTGAGGAATGACCGGGAACAAATCGACGCTGGCACCGCAGGCATCGAGCTCGGCGAACATGCGCTCGGGTTGCTCGGCCATGAGGCCACGCGATACTTCTTGCCAGACACGCTCAGCGACGAGATGTTTGGTTTCACCGGCACGCACCATCTGTTGCATAAGTGTCAGCGTTTCAGGTGCCACGCTGAATTCTGGGAAGCGGGCGGCAAAGCGCGCCAGGCGCAGAATTCGTACCGGATCTTCGGCGAAGGCTGGACTTACATGGCGCAGCACTCGTGTGGCAAGATCCTGCTGGCCATTGTAGGGATCAATCACGTTGCCATCGGCATCTTCAGCCATGGCGTTGATGGTCAGGTCCCGGCGGGCGAGATCCTCTTCCAGCGTCACATCAGGCGCAGCGTAACAACTGAAGCCATGATACCCGTGTCCCGTCTTACGCTCGGTGCGCGCCAGCGCATATTCTTCGTGAGTCTCGGGGTGCAGAAAAACGGGGAAATCTTTGCCTACAGGCGTGTAGCCGGCGGCCAGCATGTCTTCAGGGGAACTGCCCACAACCACATAATCCCGGTCACCCGGCGTGAGGCCAAGTAGGCGATCACGAACTGCACCACCGACCACATAGATGTTCACGACCTCAATGCCTCAGCCGTGGTGCAATGTCTAACGGGCTTAGCGGCCAGCGCGGCTGCGGTATTCCGCAAACTGGGCAGCATCACCGCTATCGAGCAGGTAGAGCGGTGCCACGGCTTCCAGCGGTTGCGGATTCCAGCCCGGCGGCACCTGGCAGCCAGCAGCGCAGACGCTGTCGATTTCCATCGAGCGAATATTGTCTGCCGACATCGGCGGATTAGGCAGCACCGACAGGAGTGCCGCCTGGAAGTAGGCCATGTGCTCCGACAGCGGAATCACACGACGCTTGTAACCGATGACTTCACCCGTGTATTCGACAATTTCCTTGAGCGTGTAGACCTTGGGGCCACAAAGATCATAGGCCTGGTTTTCCATGGCCGGATTGGTCAGCGCCTGCACAAAAGCATTGGCGACGTCATTCACGGCTACCGGCTGGAAACGGGCATTGGCACAGCCCAGCGGCATCATCGGGAACGCCCGCAGCAGCTTGGCGAAGGTATTGATGAACGAATCACGGGCACCGAAGATCACCGACGGACGGAAGATCGTGGTCACAAGACCCGAACTGGTCACGATGGCTTCACCATCGGCTTTGGAACGCAGGTACTCGGAGGGGGCTTTCTTGCCTGCATGCAGGGCGCTCATGTGCAGCAGACGCTTCACACCGGCCGCCTGGCAACCTGCGACAATCTTCTTGACCAGTTCGACGTGCGCTGCGGCAAATTGCTTGCCATAGGGCAGACCCGGATCACTGTGCAGCACACCGACGAGGTTAATCACGGCATCGGCACCAACGGCCAGATGGGCGAGCACACCCTCATCGCTGATATCGGCTTCGACCAGCGTCACGCTTGGCAGCATGGTGACATCGCGATTCTTTTCGTAACGACGGGTCGGGATCGTGACATGCACGCCTGCATCGACCAGTACACGGGCCAGATGACGGCCAACAAAACCGGTGCCACCAATGAGGAGAATTTTCTGGTTCTTCAGCATGAGTCTTCCTTGGTCAATCGTCTGATCAGTGATTAGTCGAGCAAAACGCTATTTTATGCCATTTCAGGGCAGTTCTGGCATCGAATCTTTGACGGGACGCGGGGCGATGGTCCCCAACATGATCTTGAGCGAGGGCGAATTGCCGGTCATGACCGTCTGGTAGAACACAGCATTACTCATGACCTTCTTCACATAATCCCGTGTTTCGGAAAACGGGATCGTTTCGGCATAGATCGCACCCTCCAGCGGTTTCACATCTCGCCACTTGCGGGCGCGCCCGGGGCCGGCGTTGTAAGCGGCCGAAGCCAGTACCGGGTGGTTATCCAGACTTTCCAGCACCAGACGCATGTAGGTGGTGCCCAGCATGACATTGGTATCGGGGTCGTGCAGATCACCCGGGCCCAGTTTGACGCCGATCTTGTTGGCGACCCACTTGCCGGTAGAGGGCATGACCTGCATGAGACCAGCGGCACCGACATTGGATTTGGCGTTCGTGACAAAACGGCTCTCCTGCCGCATGAGCCCATAGACCCAGGCTTTATCCAGATTCTGGCGGTCGGAGTGCACCATGATCTTGTCTGCGTGCGGCGTCGGAAAACGCAATTTGTAGTTATGTTCTTCTTTCGTGCGGTCTGCGGCGCTGATTGATCGGTCAATGATCTGATTCCGCTGCGCAATTTCGGCGGCGGCCAGCAACTGGCGATCATTCATGCCGCGCAGCGCCCAACTCCATTCCTTTACACCCTCGGGGCGCAGATCCAGACGGTACATGGCCAACGCCCGGCGAATACCCGGCTGGCGCTCGACTGCCCGGATTTCATCCGCGCTGATCGGCGCGGCCTGTTGTGGGAGCTTGGCGCGACCGCCCAGCTCTTCGGTGGCCAGTACACCGTAGAAATTAGGCTGGCCGGCAATCCGTTTGAATTGATCTTCCGCAGCGCTATCGCGCCCCTGCGCTTTGAAAGCACGACCCAGCCAATAGACCCACTCCGGAGAGCTGATCATCGGCTCAGGCATGGCTTCGATATCTTTACGAACCAGACTCCAGTCCTGAGCACGGAGGGCCACCCGTACCCGCCAGGCCATCGCATCATCAGGCAACAGCACCGTACCACTTTTCTTCACAGCATCGAGTGCCTCAGGGCTTTGCTGGATGCCCAGCTGCCAACCAATGATGCCCCACACGTATTCCTGCTGGGCTTTGTCCAGATTGCTGCCGTAACGCTTGAGTGCCGGCATGGCACTCGCAGGCTCATTCCGCGCCATGCGCACCAGGGCCAGCGTCACCAGTTCTTTCTGGGTTTCATCATTAGGTGTGCCGACCCGCTCCAGATAAATCACGGGCTTCCCGAGTACCGCATCCAGTCCACCGGCCGCATCATTTGCATTGATTCGCATGATGGACAACGTCTGCCGGGCCATGCCCAGCTTGTTCATGGCCACCTGACGGCGGGCCCGCAGCCAGCCATCGCTGGCTTTAAGCTCACCATTAGCCCACATGGCATCAAACAGTGTCTGACAGGCATCCGGCGAATCCACCCCGGTGTTCCACAAGGCCCGTGCCTGGTCTTTGGCAGCGCTGTCGCCGTTATTCACACGGGGCAGTAGGGCGTAGCACTGCACATCCGGATCCGGCTGAAGCATCAGCACGCCCTGCTGGGCGACCAGTGTCCAGTTGCCCTGTTTGGCCTGGGCACGAATCCAGTCGGCCCGCAGCAACTCCGCTGGTCGTTCACCGTCATATTTTTTGAGAAACGCCTGGATATCCGGGCTATCGGTCGTCAGCTGCGGCTTGAGCAACCATGACTCCACATAGGGCGCTAACTCATGTTGCCTGAGCTGCGGGTACAGCGCCTCGGCTTTACCCAACTGGCCATTTTTAACGGCATCACGCGCGCTGAGGTAGGCAGCATCCTGCGCGACAGCCAGCGACACCACGGAAAAGAGCACGATACCGATTGCCCGCTTGAGCAACAAAGAAACCGTCGAGGGAGCTGAACACGCAGAGATCATCTTGAAAACCAGGCAGTAAAAAACAACGCAATATGCTAGTGTCCGGTCTATGTCGAACCCGCCGGATGAAAAATTCTATCGCAGTACGCTGCGTACGCGCATGAAAGCGTGGCGCCGCACACTCTCGGCAGATGATCATGCCGTTTTCAGTCGCCGAATCTGCGACACCTTGGAACAGTATTTCCATCCGCCCGCATCACCGTTTGCCTTTTATTCGCCAATCACCAAAGAACCGGATATCACCCCGCTGATGCATGAGTGGTATGCCGCCGGTGTTGGGGTCTGCCTGCCGCGGGTCACGACACCGTGCACGCCGTTGTCCTTTTATCTGTGGGATCCGAACATCCGCCCCACCCTGGATGATGCCGGCATCGTGGCACCCCCTGCTAACCCAGCGAAACTGGTAACACCAAAATACCTGTTCATTCCTTGCCTGGGACTCGATAAAGCCGGTTATCGCCTGGGTTACGGCGGGGGTTATTACGACCGTACGCTGCCCTTATTACCCGGCGTTAAAACGATTGGCGTGCTGTTCTCTGGGCAGCTACTGGACGACATCCACCCGCAGCCGCACGACGTACCGCTTGATGGCTGGATTACCGAAGAAGGCCTAGTGCTCTAGCCTGACTGGCAGCGTTGTTAATCGTGTGTCGGGTTACTAACCGGGCGCTTAAGCAACACCGAAGTGACGACGGCCATCAATGCAGCCTCACCCAATGCAAGCAGCGCATCAGGCTGATCAAAGAGTGTGCTTTGCACTGTGAAAAAGGCCGTGTTCAGAACGCGATTCAGCGCCAACATGAGCAACAAGGCCCACCAGAAACGCAGCCCCTGCACACCACCGGAGCCCGGCAACCGCGGCAATACCCGGCAAAGGGCCCAGCCTAGCAATACCAGCGCGCCGGCCAGCAGGTACGCGGTCAGTTCAAATGGCGAGAGCATGGGTCTGTAGACTTTGTTGATCAGGCCAAAAACAGCTTGTAGGCCGGGTTGTCGCGTTCATCGCGGTACGGATAACCCAACCCCGAGAGGAACGCCTGAAACGCGGCCATGTCCTGCGGCGGCACCTGAAAACCCACCAGCACACGACCAAAGTCGGCGCCATGATTGCGGTAGTGGAACAGACTGATGTTCCAGCCGGCACTCATGTTCTCCAGGAACTTCATTAAAGCCCCGGGCCGCTCGGGAAACTCGAAGCGATAGACCAGCTCATGCAGCACACCTGCCACTTTGGGCGTATGGCCGCCGACCATGTACCGCACATGCAACTTGGCCATTTCATCATCGGTCAGGTCGAGTGCCGCATAACCCTCGGCCTGCAGTGTGGCGATAAGTGCCCCAACCTCAGCGCGCTTGGTCGTCTGAATGCCGACGAAGACATGCGCAGCCCCAGGATCATTGTAACGATAATTGAATTCGGTAATGCTGCGGTTACCGAGCAGCGAGAGGAACTTGCGGTAGGCGCCCGGTTGCTCGGGCAGTGTCACGGCAAGAATGGCTTCCCGCTGCTCACCCAGCTCAGCGCGCTCGGCGACAAAGCGTAGGCGGTCAAAGTTCATATTGGCACCCGAGGCCACGGCAACCAGGGTTTTACCCTGTGCATCATTTTGTGCTGCCCAGACCTTCATACCGGCCACCGCCAGCGCACCGGCCGGTTCCAGTACCGAACGCGTGTCTTCAAACACATCCTTGATGGCTGCGCAGATGGCATCGTTATCGACACGAATCATCTCGTCGACATAGGCTTCGGCAATCCGGAAGCACTCCCCACCCACCTGTTTCACGGCGGCACCATCCGCAAACAGCCCCACCTGATCCAGGCGTACGCTATGGCCCGCGGCCAGTGACTGGGTCATGGCATCGGCATCAACGGCCTCGACGCCAATAATCTTAATTTCCGGGCGGACCTGTTTGACGGCTGCCGCCACACCGGCGATCAGACCACCCCCACCCACGCAGCAGAAAATGGCTTCAATGGGTTTGGGGTGCTGACGCATGATCTCCAGACCCACGGTGCCCTGCCCAGCAATGACATCCGGATCATCGAAGGGGTGCACAAAGGTGAACCCTTCTTCTTTTTCCAGGCGACGGGCCTCATTGTAGGCATCGTCAAAAGAGTCGCCGAACAGCACGACTTCGCCGCCGCGCGAACGCACGGCATTGACCTTGATGCCGGGCGTGGTGGTCGGCATGACGATCACGGCGCGACAGCCTAGCTTCTGGGCAGACAGGGCCACACCCTGAGCATGGTTTCCGGCTGAAGCCGCAACGACACCGCGTTTAAGGGCATCAGCCGGCAGTTTGGCCATTTTGTTATACGCCCCGCGTAGCTTGAACGAAAACACGGGTTGCTGGTCTTCCCGCTTGAAAAAGACCTCGTTACCGATCCGGCGCGACAGGTTAGGCGCGTAGTCGAGCGGCGACTCAATGGCCACGTCATAAACCTGGGCAGCCTCGATACGGCACAGATAGTCGGTTAACGGAAAAGGCCCTTCGGTTTTTGAGGTCATAGCAGCGTTCGAAATCTTTGAAAAAGCGCACCAGAAAACGGTTCTGGCCCTGCTTTCCATTATACCGATGCGCTACAATATGCGTTCCGAAAATGGCCTGGGTATTGACCTTAATTGGCCCCAATCGACCAGAATAAAATCATGAACGCACGCCTCCGCGAGATCCCCTATAACTACACCTCGTACTCCGACCGGGAGATCGTGATCCGTCTGCTCGGCCAGGAAAACTGGGCGATCCTCGACGCATTGCGTAGCGAACGCGTCACTGGCCGCTCGGCCCGTATGCTGTACGAAGTGCTGGGCGATATCTGGGTCGTACAACGCAACCCGTACCTCGAAGACGATCTGCTGCAGAACCGTCAGCGCCAAACCGCGCTGATCTCTGCGCTGCGTCACCGCCTGGCCGAAATTGAAAAGCGCCGCGACGGTAACGAGAAGGTCGCGCAACTGCTCAAGGCCACCGGCGAAGCCATTACCCGTTTTGCGAAACATCTGGACACCAGTGCTGCCCGTCGTCGCAAGGTGCTGCGCGCGCTGACCAAGCACACCCGTAAAGACAACATCGCCTTTGATGGCCTGGCCCGTGTATCGCACGTGACCGATGCCACCGACTGGCGCGTGGAGTACCCGTTCGTGGTGCTCTACCCGGATACCGAAGAAGAGATCGGCCCGCTGGTGCGCGACTGTATCAAGCTCGGCCTGACGATTATTCCGCGTGGCGGCGGCACCGGTTACACCGGTGGTGCCGTGCCGCTCACCGCTGACTCGGTGGTGATTAATACCGAAAAACTCATCGACATTGCGCCGGTAGAGTTTGTGAATCTGCCGGGCGTGGATAGCCCGGTGGGCACCGTGCGTTCCGGCGCCGGTGTGGTGACCAAACGTGTTTCGGAAGCGGCTGAACGCTCCGGCCTGGTATTTGCTGTCGACCCGACGTCTGCCGAAGCCTCGTGCATTGGCGGCAACATCGCCATGAATGCCGGCGGTAAAAAGGCAGTGTTGTGGGGCACCGCGCTCGACAACCTGGCCTGGTGGAAGATGGTGACGCCGGATGGTAACTGGCTGGAAGTAGAACGCCTCGACCACAACCTGGGCAAGATTCACGAACAGGAAACGGTGCGTTTCCGTCTGACGCGTTTTGATGCCAGCGGCAAAAAACATCTGGGCGAAGAGATTCTCTCGCTGCCGGGTGCGGCCTGCCGCAAGGTGGGTCTGGGCAAAGACGTGACCGACAAGTTCCTCGGTGGCGTACCGGGCGTACAGAAAGAGGGCACCGACGGCATTATCGTGGCTGCCCGCTGGGTGCTGCACAAAATGCCGGCACACACCCGCACGGTGTGTCTGGAATTCTTTGGCCAGGTGCGCGAAGCCGTGCCGGCCATTGTAGAAATTACCGATTACTTCAAACCCAATGGCGGTGGCCGCGATCTCGGCGTGCTGCTGGCCGGTCTGGAACATCTGGACGAGCGCTATCTCAAAGCCGTGGGCTACGCGACCAAGGCCAAGCGCCACGGTCGCCCGAAGATGGTGCTGATTGGCGATCTGGTCGGCAACGATGAGCAGGCGGTGATGCAGGCGGCCTCCGATGTGGTGCGCATGTGTAATCTACGCGCGGCCGAAGGCTTTATTGCCGTAAGCCCGGAACAACGCAAGAACTTCTGGCTGGATCGTTCGCGCACTGCGGCGATTTCCAAACACACCAACGCCTTCAAGCTGAATGAAGACGTGGTGATTCCGCTGCCGCGCATGGGGGATTACTGCGACGGTATCGAACGCATCAATATCGAACTTTCTATCGCCAACAAGCTGGCGATGTGCGATGCCCTCAGTGATTATCTGGGTGGCACCCTCACGCTGGATGCGGGTGACGCCAATGTGGGCAAGGATGTCCTGATTGGTGATCGTGCCCAGCAAGCGCTGGAAACCGTAGCGCAGGTACGCACCCGCTGGCAGTGGTTGCTGGATCATCTGGACACACCACTGGCTGACGCCGAAGCCTCGTTCGCGACGCTGGGCGTAGTGGCTGGTCCGCTGGAAAACAAAGCCGCCAACCCGGTACTGTTCCACCGCCTGCAGGATTACAGCGTGCGCGTGTCGTGGAAGCAGGAACTAAAGCCAGCGCTGGAAAGCATTTTTGACGGCAACGTGTATCGCCCGATCCTGGATCGTATTAACGCGATTCATAAAGAAGTATTGCGCGGCCGCGTGTTCGTGGCGCTGCACATGCACGCCGGTGACGGCAACGTGCACACCAACTTGCCGGTGAACTCTGACAACTACCAGATGCTGCAAACCGCCAACGCGGCGGTAGACCGCATTATGCTGCTGGCCCGTTCGCTGGACGGCGTCATTTCGGGTGAGCACGGCATCGGCATTACCAAGATCGATTATCTGCAAGATGACGAGATGGCCGCGTTCTGGGCCTATAAAGAAAAGGTAGACCCGGAAGGCCACTTCAACCGCGGCAAGCTGATGCGCGGTGGCAATCTGGATATGGCGTACACGCCAAGCTACAACCTGATCGGTAGCGAATCGATTGTGATGGAGCAATCGGGCATCGGCGAAATTTCGGCGATGGTGAAAGACTGCCTGCGTTGCGGCAAGTGCAAACCGGTGTGCTCGACGCATGTACCGCGCGCCAATCTGCTGTACTCGCCACGCAACAAGATTCTGGGCACCTCGCTGCTGATTGAAGCCTTCCTGTATGAAGAGCAGACGCGCCGTGGTGTGTCGCTTGCCCACTGGGCCGAGTTCGATGACGTGGCCGCGCACTGTACGGTGTGCCACCGTTGTGAGAAGCCGTGTCCGGTGGATATCGACTTCGGTGATGTCACCATCGCCATGCGCAACCTGCTGCGTAAGCAGGGCAAGCAGAAGTTCAATCCGGGCACTGCGGCGGCCATGGCCTTCCTGACCATCAAGGACCCGATGTTCATCAAGGGCATCCGCGAGGTGATGATCCGCTTCGGCTATGCCGCGCAGAACAAGCTGTACAAGCTGGGCAAGTCGCTGCATCTGATTCAGGATCAGGTGGCGCACCCACCGGCCACCGTGCACAAACCGGCAGTGCGCACCCAGATCATTAACTTCATCAACAAGCCCATGCCGGGCAACCTGCCCAAGCGTTCGGCGCGTGCGTTGCTGGACATTGAAGACGACAAGGTCATCCCGGTAATCCGTAACCCGAAGCTGAGCGCCGAAGAATCGGAAGCCGTGTTCTACTTCCCGGGCTGTGGTTCGGAGCGTCTGTTCTCGCAAGTGGGGCTGGCCACGCAAGCCATGCTCTACGAAGTGGGCGCGACCACGGTGTTGCCACCGGGCTACCTCTGCTGTGGCTATCCGCAAACCTCGGGCGGCCACGAAGACAAGGGCCAGCGCATCACCACCGATAACCGCGTGCTGTTCCACCGTGTGGCCAACACGCTGAACTATCTGGATATCAAGACGGTGATCGTTTCCTGCGGCACCTGTATGGATCAGCTGCAGAAGTACCAGTTCGAACGCATCTTCCCGGGTTGTCGTCTGCTCGACATTCACGAGTATCTGATGGAGAAGGGCGTGAAGCTGGATGGTGTTGAGGGTACGCGCTACATGTACCACGACCCATGCCACACGCCGATGAAGACCTATGCACCGCTCAAGGTAACAAGCGAACTGATGGGCACTGCGGTGCCGCTCAACGACCGTTGCTGTGGTGAATCCGGCACGCTGGCAGTGACACGCCCAGACATTTCAACGCAGGTGCGCTTCCGCAAACAGGAGGAAATGGAGCAGGGTGCTAATGCACTCCGCGCGGATGGCTTTACGGGTCAGGTGAAAGTGCTGACGTCCTGCCCATCCTGTCTGCAAGGTCTGTCGCGCTTCCGTGATGATGCCAACACCGATGCCGATTACATCGTTGTGGAACTCGCCAAGAACATTCTGGGCGAGAACTGGATGGCGGAATACGTTAACCGCGCCAATACGGGTAGCATCGAGCGCGTATTGCTGTAACCCCGAAAGGAGCCAATATTGATCGTTCGCCCCCATCAGCATTGGTTCCTTTCCATATTCAACTGGCGGGGTTCGGTGCTCCCGAACATCATGTCGCGGCTGATGCTCAATCTGGCAGTCTCCATCAGTGCCGTGGTGCTATTGCCCTATTACGACAGCCTTGGCCTCCACGTCACCACCGCGCCCTTCAGTCTAGTTGGTATTGCGATTGCGATCTTTCTGGGTTTTCGCACCAACACCAGCTATGCGCGCTTCAATGAAGCACGCTGCCTGTGGGGCATGCTCCTCATCACCACCCGTTCGATTACGCGGCAGATCAAAAGCATCTTTAACACCCCCGAAGACAACCAACTCGTAGCCAAATTTCTCACGGCCTTTAGCTGGTCTCTCAAGCATCAACTGCGCGGCACCGATGCCCAAGCAGATCTGGAACGCCTCCTGCCAGAGCCTTATCTTTCTGATGTTCTGAGCAGCCCACTACGCACCAATCGAGTTCTTTTGCTGCTGGGAGAATGGCTCGGTACGCAATATCGTGCCGGACGGATCAGCGACATTTTATTTGCCGATATCGATAAGAATCTGAATGAGCTGGCTCACATTCAGGGGGCCTGTGAGCGGATATCCAACACACCCATTCCTTATGCGTACGGACTGATTCTGCGCCGAACCGTCTATCTGTTCTGTACGATGCTGCCGTTTGCACTGGTAGATGACCTGCACTACATGACACCGCTGATCTCCGTCTTTATCTCCTACACTTTTCTCTCACTGGAGTATGTGGCAGAAGAAATCGAAGAGCCCTTTGGCACTGCGCCCAATGATTTGGCGCTGGATGCCATGTGTATCACCATTGAGATTAACCAGCTTGAGATGAACGATGCTGCAGCACTACCGGCATTCCTCAAGCCAGACGAGAATTATCAGCTGCGTTAAACAAAGCATACACCAAGGCATTAAAAAGGCCACCCAAAGGTGGCCTTTCCGTTTGAGGCATTGCTGCCTGAAACTTAGTGCTTGTTGCGTAGCTTCTTGATCGCAGCCAGCTGACCAATCGCGTCGGCCAGTTCTGCTTCGGCCTTAGCGTAGTCCATGCTGGTATCGCGATTCTTGAGCAGCTCTTCTGCAGCCTTTTTGGCTTCCAGAGCACGAGCTTCATCAAGATCGTGAGCGCGAATCGCGGTGTCTGCCAGAACCGTCACCATCGTCGGCTGCACTTCCAGCATACCGCCGGAAACATAGACGAACTCTTCGCCGCCTTCCGGCAGCTTGATACGGACGGCACCCGGACGGATGCGTGTCAGCAACGGGGTGTGACGCGGCCAGATTCCCAGCTCGCCCGATTCACCCGGCAGAACCACGTGATCAGCCTCACCCGAGAAAATCATCTCTTCGGCACTGACAACGTCTACATGAATTCTTAATGCCATATTTGCTCCTGATCCGCCGCGTCTTCCAACGCGGCGGGGGGATGGAACTTCCGGTTACTGCAGGGTCTTGGCTTTTTCGATGGCTTCTTCGATCGAACCCACCATGTAGAAAGCCTGCTCCGGCAGATGATCCAGCTCACCTTCAACGATCATCTTGAAGCCCTTGATCGTATCCTTGAGGGATACATACTTACCCGGAGAACCGGTAAACACTTCAGCCACGTGGAACGGCTGCGACAGGAAACGCTGGATCTTACGGGCGCGGGCAACGGCAAGCTTATCGTCCGGCGCCAGTTCGTCCATACCCAGAATCGCGATGATGTCACGCAGTTCTTTGTAACGCTGCAGGGTCTGCTGAACGCCACGGGCAACTTTGTAATGTTCTTCACCGACGACGTGCGGATCGAGCTGACGCGAGGTCGAGTCGAGCGGATCCACGGCCGGGTAGATACCCAGAGCGGCGATGTCACGCGACAGAACGACGGTCGAGTCCAAGTGCAGGAAGGTGGTGGCTGGCGATGGGTCAGTCAAGTCATCGGCAGGGACGTAAACGGCCTGGATCGACGTAATCGAACCGGTCTTGGTCGAGGTAATACGCTCTTGCAGACGGCCCATTTCTTCAGCCAGCGTAGGCTGGTAGCCCACGGCAGACGGCATACGACCCAGCAGCGCGGACACTTCGGTACCGGCCAGGGTGTAACGGTAGATGTTATCCACGAAGAACAGAATGTCACGGCCTTCGTCACGGAAACGCTCAGCCATGGTCAGACCAGTCAGCGCCACGCGCAGACGGTTGCCCGGGGGTTCGTTCATCTGACCAAACACCATGCCGACCTTATCCAGAACGTTGGAGTCCTTCATTTCATGATAGAAGTCGTTACCTTCACGGGTACGCTCACCCACGCCGGCAAACACCGAGAGACCCGAGTGTTGCTTGGCGATGTTGTTGATGAGTTCCATCATGTTCACTGTCTTGCCCACACCGGCACCACCGAACAGACCCACTTTACCGCCCTTAGCGAACGGGCAGATCAGATCGATCACCTTGATACCGGTTTCCAGCAGTTCAACAGACGGCGACAGTTCGTCGAAGGCCGGAGCTGTGCGGTGAATCGGACGCAGCTCATCGCTTTCGATCGGACCAGCTTCGTCAATCGGACGACCGAGCACGTCCATGATACGACCCAGCGTACCGTGGCCAACCGGGATCGAGATCGGGGCGCCAGAGGCGTTGACCTTCATACCGCGGCGGATGCCATCGGTCGAACCCAGTGCAATGGTGCGGGCGATGCCGTCACCGAGCTGTTGTTGAACTTCAAAAGTCAGACCCGATTCCACCAGGCTATTGCTGGCGCTATCGTCGAGACGCAGGGCCTCGAAGACTTTAGGCATGTGCTCTTTCGGAAACTGGATATCAACCACAGCACCGATGCACTGAACGACTGTTCCTTGACTCATCGTTATATCCCTAAGCTAAAAAATTCAAACCGCTGCTGCGCCGCTGACGATCTCGGACAGCTCTTTCGTAATCGCTGCCTGGCGGGTCTTGTTGTAGACCAGCTTCAGCTCTTCGATCACGTTCTTGGCGTTATCGGAAGCAGCCTTCATGGCTACCATCCGGGCACTTTGTTCCGATGCAATGTTCTCGGCGACTGACTGGTAAACCAGCGCCTCGAGATAACGCACCAGCAGATCATCGATCACGGACTTGGCATCCGGCTCGTAGACATAATCCCAGCGGCTCGGTGCCGAACCCACGGTGTCGCCCGAAAGCGGCAGCAGTTGTTCAACAACCGGTTCCTGGCGCATCGTGTTGACGAAGCGCGTGTAGGCAATGTGCAATTCATCGATTTCACCGGCATTAAACGCGTCAATCTGCACTTTGACCGGGCCGATAAGGCTGTCGATGTGCGGGTTGTCGCCCAGACCAGTAACTTGCGATGCGATTTCTGCACCATTGCGCTGGAGGAATGCGAAGCCTTTGCTACCGATCGCGGTTACCTGAACCTGAACCTTCTGTCCGTCAAGCTCGCGCATTTTATTGACGAGCTGACGTAGAACGTTGGTGTTCAAGCCGCCGCAGAGACCTTTATCCGACGTCACGAGAATGATGCCGACCTTTTTAACCTGGTCACGCTTCTCGAGGAACGGATGCTTGTACTCTGACAGCGCATGCGACAGATGCGCAGCAACGCGGCGGATCTTCTCACCATAGGGACGGGCTTTGAGCATCCGCTCCTGCGCTTTGCGCATTTTGGATGCCGCCACCATTTCCATGGCTTTGGTGATCTTCCGCGTATTTTCTACGCTTTTGATCTTTGTACGGATTTCCTTGCCGCTTGGCATGGCGCTCTCCTAGATCAAACCCAAGCAGACTTGAATGCTTCGATGGCAGCAACGAGTGCTTTCTCCGAATCAGCGTCCAGATCCTTGGACTGCTCAATCTTGTCGAGCAGCGCAGCGTTCTTATGTTCGATATCGCTGATCAGTGTACGGGTGAATTCCAGAACGCGATTCACTTCCACATCATCGGCGTAGCCACGGGTAATGGCATACAGAACCACGGCTTGCTTCGAAACGCTCAGCGGCTCGTATTGCGGCTGCTTCAGCACTTCCACAACGCGGCGACCACGCTCCAGCTGGTTGCGGGTTGCATCGTCCAGGTCTGAAGCAAACTGCGCGAAGGCAGCCAGTTCACGGTACTGGGCGAGGTCGGTACGGATACCGCCCGACAGCTTTTTAACAACCTTGGTCTGAGCCGCACCACCCACACGCGACACCGAGATACCGGCGTTAATGGCCGGACGGATACCTGCGTTGAAGAGGTCGGTTTCGAGGAAGATCTGACCATCGGTAATTGAAATCACGTTGGTCGGCACGAAAGCGGAGACGTCACCGGCTTGCGTTTCAATGACGGGCAGGGCGGTCAACGAACCGGTCTTGCCCTTGATTTCACCGTTGGTGAGTTTTTCAACGTACTCTTCACTGACGCGAGCAGCACGTTCCAGCAGACGCGAGTGCAGATAGAACACATCACCCGGGTAAGCTTCGCGGCCCGGCGGACGACGCAGCAGCAGCGAGATTTGACGGTAAGCCCAAGCCTGCTTGGTCAGATCGTCATAAATGATCAGGGCATCTTCACCGCGGTCACGGAAGTATTCACCCATCGTGCAACCCGAGTACGGCGCGATGAACTGCATCGCAGCCGGATCCGAAGCCGTAGCAGCAACGATGATGGTGTATTCCAGTGCGCCGTGCTCTTCCAGAGCGCGAACCACGTTGGCAATAGTCGAAGCTTTCTGACCCACAGCAACGTAGATACAGGTAACGCCCTGACCCTTTTGGTTGATGATCGTGTCGATGGCAACAGCGGTCTTACCCGTCTGACGGTCACCAATGATCAGCTCACGCTGACCACGACCGATCGGCACCATAGCGTCAACGGCCTTAACACCGGTTTGCAGCGGCTGCGACACCGACTTACGCCAGATCACGCCCGGTGCAACCTTTTCGATCTTGTCGGTCAGCTTGTTACCCAGCGGACCTTTACCGTCGATCGGCTGACCAAGGGCGTTAACAACACGGCCCTTCAGCTCCGGACCCACCGGCACTTCCAGAATGCGGCCCGTACACTTGACGGTATCGCCTTCGGAAATTTGTTCGTACTCACCCAGGACCACGGCACCGACGGAGTCGCGCTCGAGGTTCAGGGCCATACCCATGATGCCGTTCGGGAATTCCAGCATTTCACCTTGCATCACGTCTTCCAGACCGTGAACGCGGCAAATGCCGTCCGTAACGGAAACAACGGTACCCTGGGTCCGGGTTTCAGCACCCAGGCTCAGGTTCTCAATCTTGCTCTTGATCAGCTCGCTGATCTCAGAAGGATTCAGTTGCATTTAGAAAACTCCTAGTTCTTTAACGCGACAGCCATTGCGTCGAGCTGGCCACGCACCGAGGCGTCAAACACCTCGTCACCGACTTCAACCCGGACCCCGCCAATCAGCGACTGGTCCACGGTAACGCGCGGCTTGAGCTTTGAAGAGAAATGCTGTTCGAGTACTGGCAGTACCTGAGCAACCTGGGCATCGTCCATCGGGAAGGCGCTGATGATATGCGCTTCCTTGACACCTTCTTCATCCGATTTCAGTTCTTCGAAAAGAGCCTCAATCTCGGGAAGAAGTGCCAGGCGGCCGTTTTCGGCAAGCACTTCGATGAAGCGAGACAGCGCCTGCGGGGCTTCCACCCCCAGCACGCCCACCACAAGGTCAGTGACCTGACGGGAATTGAGCTTCGGGTTAGCAAAGCACTCCCGCATTGCCGATTCATTGGCAATCAGCGACAGACGGGCCAGCCAACCACTCCAGTCGGCCAGCGCACTTGACTCACGGCCGAGGCGGAAAACCGCTTCGGCGTAAGGACGGGCTACGGTGAGGGATTCAGCCATTTGTTACAGACCTTGCTTGATGGCAACCAGGATTTCTGCATGAGCACCGGCATTGATTTCCTTGCGGAGAATCTTTTCGGCACCCGCTACAGCCAGCGCAGCGACTTGTTCACGAAGCTGTTCGCGAGCACGAACGACTTCTTGTTCGACATCAGCGCGGGCAGCTGCCACGATACGATCAGCTTCAACCTTGGCCTGGGCCTTGGCATCTTCGATGATCTGGACAGCGCGCTTTTCAGCACTTGCCAGTACATCAGCCGACTTTTCTTTGCCTTCACGGACGACCTCAGCCGAACGCTTGCTGGCGAGCTCTAACTCATGCTTGCCACGTTCTGCTGCGGCCAAGCCGTCAGCGATTTTTTTCGCACGTTCATCCAGCGCCTTCGTAATCGGTGGCCACACGAATTTCATCGTGAACCATACGAGAATGAAGAAGACGATGAGCTGGGCGAATAATGTTGCGTTTAAGTTCACGCTACGTGCCCTCCTGAAAAAGGTTGTTCAGGATTACTTCAGCACGAACGGGTTTGCGAATGCGAACATCATCGCGATACCAACGCCGATCAGGAATGCAGCATCGATCAGGCCGGCCAGCAGGAACATCTTGGTTTGCAGTTCGTTCATCAGCTCAGGCTGACGTGCCGAAGCTTCGAGGTACTTCGAACCCATGATACCGATACCGATACAGGCACCGATAGCGCCGAGACCGATGATGAGGCCGGAAGCCAGAGCAACTAGACCGAGGATTTGTTCCATGACGACTCCTTGAAAGGGATAAGAACAGCAGGGTTAAGAGAAACTAAAGGGACTACAACAACAAACTAAGAAACTTAGTGCGATTCGTGCGCCTGACCAACATAGACCAGCGTCAGCATCATGAAGATGAATGCCTGCAGGGCAATGATCAGGATGTGGAAGATGGCCCAGATGGAACCAGCAATCACGTGACCAGCAAACAGCAGGCCACCCGACAACGAATGCATACCGGCCCACGAAGCACCCATCAGGGCGATCAGCATGAAGACCAGCTCACCGGCATACATGTTACCGAACAACCGCATACCGTGAGAAATTGTTTTTGCTGCGAACTCGATCATCTGCATCAGGAAGTTGATCGGTGCCAGCGCAGGATGAGAACCGAACGGGGCGGCAAACAGCTCGTGCACCCAGCCACCGATGCCCTTGATCTTGACGTTGTAGTACAAGCAGACGATCAGCACACCCAGCGCCATGGCCAGCGTGATGTTCAGGTCAGCCGACGGCACAATACGCAGGAATGCGTGGTGCGGGTCGTGACCGGTCGCTTCGTAGTAGCTCGACCAGATCTTCGGGAACAGATCCAGCGGCAGCAGGTCCATCGCGTTCAGGAAGAAGATCCAGACAAACACGGTCAACGCCAGCGGCGCCACAAAGAGGCGTGATTTGGCGTCGTGAATAATGCCTTTGGCCTGATCAGCCACCATCTCAACCAATACTTCAATGGTCGCTTGCAGACGACCCGGCACACCGGCTGTGGCACGCTGCGCCACAAACGCCAGCAGACCCACCGCCAGAATACCCAGCAGGGTTGAAAAGATGAAGGAATCCAGGTTGATCACGGACCAGTCGACAATTGCCTTCTGGGCCTCACCTGTGGTGTTCAGGTGGGTCAGGTGGTGAACAATATATTCACCCTGGGTTGGGCCGCTATGGGCCGCTGCGTTCGCTACGTTTTCAGTCGCCATCTCAGGTTCTTTTCGCCAATGCTAAAAAATTTACCTGCAAGGTGATCACCATACTGAGCAGCATACTGGGCCAGCTGAGGTCCGTATACAGCACGATGGCAACCGCCAACAAAATCAGTGTGAGGGCAAGCTTGAGGAATTCGTAGACGATGAACGTTGCAGCAGTCGCCACACTTGCACGACCTGCTGACGCCGCCATCAATCTCAGCGCGAACAGAAAGTTAGGCATCAGAACCGCCCCGCCTCCGATCGCAGCAGAAATACTGCCACGCCCCCCCGCAAGCAACCCTGCCAGTATCACAGCTATGATTATTGCGATCAGTTGCAGGCGTATTACTCTAAACACCATTACCTCATCGCGTTGTGTGCTGTGCCAAACAAGGCGCCTTCAAACCCCGTCACTATACGGCGAGCTTGCGCCGCCGTCAATCAAAAAAACGCTCAATCAACCCATCAAGCTGATCAAGGCTCTCAAAGCTGATTGTAATCTTGCCGGCACCCCGCTTGTTGGCGGCGATTTTGACCGCCGCCCCCAGGTTGTCAGCGAGCCGTTCGCTCAAACGCGTGACGTCGGCATTTTCCACCTTGGCCGCGCCAGCCGAGGGTTTCACGGCTGTTTTATCCGCTTGCCGACGACGCACCAGCTCTTCGGTTTCACGCACCGACAGCCCCTTGAGGACCACATGTTGCGCAACCGCCACCTGGTCGCCACCAGACAATGCCAGTAACGCCCGCGCATGCCCCATATCAATCCGGCCATGCATCAGCAGATCCTGTACCGGGTTGGCCAGGTCCAGCAATCGCAGCAGATTCGATGCGGCAGAGCGCGAACGCCCTACCGCTTCCGCGGCTTCCTGATGCGTGAGATTGAATTCTTCAATCAGACGACGCAGACCCTGCGCCTCTTCCAGCGGATTGAGATCTTCGCGCTGGATATTTTCGATCAGCGCCATCGCCAGCGCCGCTTCGTCTGCAATGAAGTGCACATGTACGGGCACTTCTTTCAGACCGGCAATCTGCGAGGCACGCCAACGGCGTTCGCCGGCAATAATTTCGTACGGCGTCGATGCCCCGGCACCGAGCGGGCGCACGATGATTGGCTGCACCAGCCCCTGCGCTGCAATCGACGACGCCAGTTCATTCAGACTGGCCTCATCCATGCGGGTGCGCGGTTGATACTTACCCGGCTGCAGGTCCGTGACCGGCAACTTGCTCGGCACATCCGTCTTGGCTGACGTTGCAGCAACCTCTGTAGGCGAGGCCGTCTTGGTACCGCCCAGCAGGGCGTCCAGACCGCGACCGAGGCCGCGGGATTGTTTCTTTGCGTTCATAGTCTTGTTCTTAAGCGGCGGCTTTGCCATGACGCGCCAGCAGTTCATCTGCCAACGCCATGTACGCCTGCGCACCTTTGGACGCGGGATCATAGGCCGTGGCCGGCTTGCCATGAGACGGCGCCTCCGCCAGACGGACATTACGCGGAATAATCGTTTCGTACACTTTGTCGCCGAAGTGGCTGGTCAGCTCTTCCGAAACCTGTTGCGTCAGCGTGTTCTGTGCGTTGTACATCGTGCGCAGCAGCCCTTCGATTTCCAGGGCGGGGTTCAGATTGCCACGCACTTTACGCAGTGTTTCCACCAGATCCGACAAGCCTTCCAGCGCATAGTATTCACACTGCATCGGAATCATCACCGACTGCGAGGCCACCAGCGCGTTGACCGTCAGCATGTTCAACGCTGGCGGACAATCAATCAGCACGTAGTCATAGCGATCAGACACCGTGGCCAGTGCTTCTTTGAGCTTCTGATCACGACCATCCAGCTCAATCAGTTCAATTTCGGCACCCGCCAGATCGCGATTGGCCGACAGAATGTCGAAACCGTAGGCAGTCTTCTGAATGGCCTGCGCCAGCGTGGTATCACCGAGCAGCAGTTCGTAAACGGTGGGCAGCTCATCCGACTTGGCGATACCGCAACCCGTGGTGGCATTGCCCTGCGGATCCAGATCAATCAGCAGCACCCGCTGCCCGCGCTTGGCCAGGGCCGCGCTCAGATTCACAGCGGACGTGGTCTTGCCCACACCGCCTTTTTGATTGGTAATCGCCAGAATACGCATGCTGCGCCTTTGTAAAGCCATCAATTAAACTGCTGTATCGGCAGCGGCCGGCACCAGCAAAACGAGGTGTCTTTCCGCGCCCAGTTCGGGCACTTGCAGCGGAATCACTGCTTTCACCACGATATCAGACGGTAATTCTGCCATTTCGGCGTCCGGAAAGACACCTTTCATGGCAAACCACCCCCCATTTTTTGCCAAAAGACGCCGCGTCTGCCCCACCAGCGTGCTCAAGGTCGCATAGGCGCGGGCAGTGACCAGGTCAAAACCCACCGCATGCGTCGCCGGTGGCACCCAGCTTTCGATACGATCCGATACCGCCACCAGGTTCTTGAGGCCCAGCGAAATCGAGGCCTGCTTGAGAAACGCCACCTTCTTGCCCACGGTATCAATCAAGGTGATTGAGCGCTCAGGCTGCAAAATGGCCAGCGGAATCCCCGGCAAGCCGCCGCCACTGCCTACATCCAGCAAATCGCCGGGCGGCAAATGCGGCACTATCGAAAGCGAATCGAGCAAGTGCTGCGTCAGCATGGCCGAACGCTCGCGCACCGCCGTCAGGTTATACGCCTTATTCCACTTCTGAAGCAAATCCAGATAATCCAGCAGCTTGTCGGCCTGCGCTTCGGTCAGCGATACCCCCATCTCCGGCGCCCGCGCCAGCAGCAGGACACGCTCTTCCGCACGTCCGTTCGCCGCCTGGCTCACAGCACCGCCCCCAGCGCCACACCCATGCGTTTCAGGTGCACCAGCAACAGCCCAATGGCGGCCGGTGTAATGCCCTGGATACGCGCCGCTTGTCCCAAGGTTTGCGGTCGCTGCGTTTGCAGCTTCTGGCACACCTCACGCGACAAACCAATCACCTCGGTGTAATCGAGGGTTTCTGGCAACGCCAGGTTTTCATACGTGGCTTGGCGCGCCACTTCATCGCGCTGGCGATCAATATAGCCCTGATACTTGGCCTGAATCTCCACCTGCTCGATCACCTCGGCCGACAAAGCCACCGCCTCGGCCAGCCCCGTGCCGGCGGCCAACTGCAGCAACTGCGCATACGTTGTGTCCGGACGACGCAGCAGCTCGAACATGGTGGTTTCACGCTCCAGCGGTTTACCCAGCACTTTAGCGACTGCCTCAGCGTCAATCTTAGCCGGATTAACACGAAGGGCGCGCAATCGCTGCTGTTCTTGCTCAATCGCGTCACGTTTGGCGCAGAACGCCGCCCAACGCACATCATCCACCAACCCCATATCGCGACCAATTTCGGTCAAACGCAAGTCGGCATTGTCTTCACGCAGGCTCAAACGGAACTCGGCGCGGCTGGTGAACATACGGTACGGCTCGCTCACCCCGCGGGTGATCAGGTCATCGACCAGCACCCCTAGATACGATTCATCACGGCGCGGGTGCCAGGCCGCTTCGCCCCGCGTCAGGCGCGCGGCATTCAGCCCGGCGAGCAAACCCTGCGCCGCGGCTTCTTCATAACCCGTGGTGCCATTAATCTGCCCGGCGAAGAACAAACCGTTAATGGCCTTGGTTTCCAGCGACGACTTCAAACCGCGCGGGTCAAAGTAATCGTACTCAATGGCATAGCCCGGACGCAGGATGTGGCACTGTTCCATGCCGCGGATGGAGCGCACGATCTGCAGCTGCACATCAAAGGGCAGGGACGTGGAGATCCCGTTCGGATAAATCTCGTGCGTATCCAGGCCTTCCGGCTCCAGAAACACATGATGGCTGGCCTTATCGGCAAAGCGGTGAATCTTGTCTTCGATCGACGGGCAGTAACGTGGGCCCACACCCTCGATCACGCCGGTATACATCGGCGAGCGGTCGAGGTTGTTACGGATAATCTCGTGCGTACGCTCGTTGGTGTCGGTAATCCAGCATGGCAACTGCTGCGGGTGCTGTGCGGCGTTGCCAAGGAACGAAAACACCGGCATCGGGTCGTCCGAATGCTGGGTCTGCATCACTGAAAAGTCGATGCTCTTGCCATCCAGGCGCGGCGGCGTCCCGGTTTTCAGGCGGCCTTGCGGTAGCTTGAGTTCACGCAAGCGGGCGGCCAATGACACCGAAGGGGGGTCGCCCATGCGCCCACCCGAATAGTTATTCAGCCCGACATGGATCAAGCCATTCAGGAACGTGCCGGCCGTCAGTACCACCGCATCGGCATGGAAGCGCACACCCAGTTGGGTCACGGCACCCGCCACGCGGTCGCCATCCATAATCAGGTCGTCACAGGCCTGGGCAAAAATCGTCAGGTTCGGCTGGTTTTCCAGGCGGCGGCGAATGGCCTGCTTATAAAGAACGCGGTCAGCCTGGGCACGCGTTGCCCGTACCGCCGGGCCCTTGGAGGCATTGAGAATACGGAACTGGATCCCGGCTTCATCGGTTGCGGCTGCCATGGCGCCGCCCAGGGCATCCACTTCTTTTACCAAATGGCCTTTGCCGATGCCACCGATCGATGGGTTACAACTCATCACGCCCAGCGTTTCCATGCTGTGCGTTAACAGCAGCGTGCGCGCACCCGTGCGGGCCGACGCCAGCGCAGCTTCGGTACCGGCATGGCCGCCACCCACAACAATCACATCAAAACGATCCGGAAATTCCATCAGTCCACAACTTTCAACAGCGCTGTCACCTTGCGCCAGATCAAATCTGCTGCATAAAGCCCGCGTGGCTTCAGCAAAACTTCATCTGCGCAACACAAAAGGGTGCTAATTTTATCGAATGCACTGTGCTTTTGCTGTGCTTTTTATTGATTTATCAAGGAATTCTTGAGTATATCCACCGGAGTACCCCTTATCGGCACCCATACAGCGATAGTTTTTAGCTAACGAAAGTTTAGTAACAATCAATTGGATTTATAGAAACAACATCCGTACACTGCGAACTGTCGATAAGAGATTCACTCTTTCACACATCTTCCCAAACCAAACAGGAGCAACAGCATGTCGTTGATCAACACTCAGGTTCAACCGTTTAAGGCCCAGGCTTTCGTTAATCGCAACGGCAAGGGTGAATTCATTGAAGTCTCGGAAGCCAGCCTGAAGGGCAAATGGTCCGTGCTGATTTTCATGCCGGCCGCTTTTACCTTTAACTGCCCGACCGAAATCGAAGATGCGGCAGACCACTACGCCGAGTTCCAGAAAGCTGGCGCAGAAGTCTACATTGTCACCACCGATACCCACTTCTCGCACAAAGTCTGGCACGAAACTTCGCCGGCCGTCGGCAAAGCCAAGTTCCCGCTGATCGGCGACCCGACTCACCAGCTGACCAATGCCTTTGGCGTCCACATTCCGGAAGAAGGCCTGGCCCTGCGCGGCACCTTCATCATCAACCCGGAAGGTCACATCAAGACGCTGGAAATTCATTCGAACGAAATCGCTCGCGATGTCGGCGAAACGCTGCGCAAGCTGAAGGCTGCCCAGTACACCGCCTCGCACCCGGGTGAAGTGTGCCCGGCCAAGTGGAAGGAAGGCGAAAAGACGCTGGCACCGTCGCTGGATCTGGTCGGTAAGATCTAAACAACCGCTGCAACAGCAAACACCCGGGGCCAAAGCCCCGGGTACTACCCCAATAGATGATTGCATCGCCAAGCGGCGAACGGGTTTTCTTTTGTCTCAAAAAAGACCCCGCTTTGCCATGCACTTATCTCGTTACATGCACCACCCCTATTGATTCGGGAGACCATCATGCTTGACGCCAACATTCAGGAACAACTTAAAGCCTACCTCCAGCGCCTGGAACAACCGATCCAGCTGATGACTTCGCTGGATAACAGCGGCAACTCCGAGCAGATGCGCGAACTCGTCAACGAGATTGCTGCCTTGTCGGATATGGTCAACGTGACTGAAAGCAATGATTCGGAATTCAAACCATCGTTCCGAGTTGCTCCGCTTAATCACCCGGGCGAACGCGGCGTGGCCCGTTTTGCCGGTCTGCCCATGGGCCACGAATTTACTTCGCTGGTACTGGCCCTGCTGCAGATGGGTGGTTACCCGCCCAAAGTGGATGCCAGCGTGATCGAACAGATCCGCAATCTGCCTGGCGATTACAAGTTCGAAACCTTCATCTCGCTGAGCTGCCACAACTGCCCGGATGTCGTACAGGCACTCAACCTCATGGCCGCCATCAACCCACGCGTCCAGCACACCATGATTGATGGCGGCATGTTCCAGGACATCGTCGAATCGCGTCAGATCATGGCCGTACCCACCGTCTATATGAATGGTGAAGAATTCGGTGCCGGTCGCATGACCATCGAAGAAATTCTCGCCAAGCTTGATACGGGTGCCGCTGCCCGCGAAGCCGAGAAGATCAGCGCCCAGGCACCCTACGATGTGCTCATCGTCGGTGGTGGCCCGGCTGGCTCGGCCGCGGCCGTTTATGCCGCCCGCAAGGGCATTCGTACCGGCATTCTGGCTGAACGCTTCGGCGGCCAGGTCATGGACACCCTCGGCATTGAAAACTTCATCTCCGTGCAGGAGACCGAAGGGCCTAAGCTGGTCGCCCAACTGGAGCAACACGTCAAAGCTTACGATGTGGACATCATGAACCTGCAACGTGCCGCATCGCTGAGCCCAGCCACCGAAGCCGGGGGCTACGCCGAAGTTCGTACCGCGAGTGGTGCCACGCTGAAGGCCAAGAGCGTCATCATCTCGACGGGTGCCCGCTGGCGCGAGCTGAACGTACCCGGCGAGCAGGAGTACCGGGGTAAGGGCGTAGCTTACTGCCCGCACTGTGACGGCCCCTTGTTCAAGGGCAAGCGTGTCGCGGTCGTTGGCGGCGGTAACTCGGGCGTTGAAGCGGCCATTGATCTGGCCGGCATTGTCGGTCACGTCACCCTCATCGAATTTGGCGCCGAGCTGCGCGCTGATGCCGTCCTCCAGCGCAAACTGGCCAGTCTGCCGAATGTGGTCATTCTGAAGAATGCGCAAACCATGGAAGTGCTGGGCGACGGGAGCAAGGTGAACGGCCTCGTCTACAAGAACCGCGAAACCAGTGAAGACATCCGTATCGAACTCGAAGGTATTTTCGTGCAGATCGGTTTGCTGCCCAATACCGATTGGCTCAAAGGCACACTCGACCTTTCGAAGATGGGCGAAATCGAGGTCAACAGCCACGGCCAGACATCCGCCACCGGTATCTTTGCCGCCGGTGACTGCACCACGGTGCCGTACAAACAGATTATTATCGCCATGGGCGAGGGTGCCAAGGCTTCACTTGGCGCTTTCGATTACCTGATCCGTAGCTCGGCACCGGCCTGATTACCGTACAGCGTAAAATGGCGGCATGACATTACCCACGTCTGCCGCCGCTTTGGCCACAGCAAAGCCTACTCGTCACGTTGCCATCATTGGCGGCGGCCCGGCCGGCCTTATGGCAGCCGAAATGCTGAGCAAAGCGGGCGTCTCCGTAGATCTGTACGATGCCATGCCCTCGGTGGGCCGCAAGTTTCTACTGGCCGGTATTGGTGGTCTCAACATCACGCACAGTGAGGGCTTTGATCGCTTCGCCAGCCGTTTCGGCCCGGAGCGTACGTGGCTACAAACCAGTCTCGATCAATTCACCCCGGATGATCTCTGCCGCTGGTGTAACGACCTCGGCATCGAAACCTTTATTGGTACTTCCGGACGCGTCTTCCCTAAAGAAATGAAAGCAGCGCCGCTATTGCGAGCCTGGTTACATCGGCTACGCCAGCAGGGCGTGCGCTTTCATGTACGGCATCGCTGGCGGGGTTGGCATGATGACGGTGCGCTCAACATGACCGATGCTAACGGCACCACGCTTACCCTGAGGCCGGACGCCACCCTACTGGCGCTCGGCGGTGCCAGCTGGCCCAAACTTGGCAGCAATGGCGCCTGGGTGTCGTTACTACAGGAACGCGACATCACCGTCTCGCCCCTACAAAGCGCCAACTGCGGTTTTGACGTGGCTTGGTCTGAACACTTAAAAAGCACATTTGCGGGTGAGCCGCTCAAATCCGTGCGGGTTCACTTCACCGATCACGAGGGGCAACCGTTTGAGCGCAGCGGCGAATGCCTCATCAGCCAACACGGCATTGAAGGTAGCCTGATTTATGCGCTATCGCGCCCATTGCGTAACACCATCAATGCGCTCGGCGCCGCAACGATCACCCTCGATCTACTCCCCAACCACAGCCCTGAACACGTGCTCGATGCCCTGTGTCATCGCGGCAAAAAATCACTGTCCAGCTATCTGAAATCTGCGTTGGGTTTGAGCGGCGTTAAAACCGGCCTGCTTTATGAAGTGCTCAGCAAAGAACAATGCGCCGAGCTGCGCACTCTGGCGACAACGCTCAAAGCCTTACCCATCCAGCTAAACGCCGCACGACCGATTGCAGAAGCCATCAGCAACGCGGGCGGAGTTTGTTTCGACAATCTGGATGAGCACCTCATGGTAAAGCAATACCCCGGCCTCTTTGTCGCCGGAGAAATGCTGGACTGGGAAGCCCCCACCGGGGGTTACCTGCTCACCGCCTGCCTAGCCACCGGTCGCCAGGCAGGACAGGGCGCGTTGCAATGGCTAAACACTCTCTAAAATCAATTACTCGGGTTCACCACTACCGTCAGGGTAAAGGTCTTTGCGGGGGCAACACCTTTCTCCCAAGAACGGCTGTACACATAGGTCAGCGTTGCCTTCCCCGTTCCCTTGGCGCGGAACGACCACACCTCCAGCCCCGGCACACCCACCATGCCGTCTTTAGCGGGCGCTTCACCGGTGATGGTATCCAACAGCAGCACGTCATCGCCCGTCACGGTGTACGACCAGCTGTAACCGGTACTTGGATTACTCGGTAAGCGCACGACCAGCGGCTGATACGGCACCAGTGATGCCACACCCCCAAAATCCGACTGCGATGCTGTCACCGGCATTTCTGTCGGAAAGAGCGAAGGGGCACAACCGTTCAGAACCGAAGCGCCTGCTAGCGCCGCCATCACATGACGCAATCTCAAAGGCATTATCAATCCATAACCTCCGGATGTTTCTGCAGAAACTCGGCACGCTTGGTCCGATTCACCACACCACCCGAGATATAGCTGTAGCCCTTGGCTTCCCATTTGGGTAATTCGGTCATCGCGGCTGGCACCACCGTCACCTGATCATAAAAGTCGGTTGGCTTATAACCACGAAAAGCGGCCGCGTTTTTGCAGATACGGAACGACACGCCCTGATCCGTCAGCGCTTTCAAGCGGTCATACAAATCGGGATACGCTGCACGGTTCAACCTAGAAAAAGCATGCAGTTCATTGCCGTGCGCCACAACGACCAAGTGCGAATTCTTTACATCGCCATATTCTTTCAGGCTGTTCAGATGGTTATTGATATAACCCAGCGCCTGATTCAGATCTTCCGGACGTTCCAGATTGAACTGATACACCGCCTTCTGCGCACCTAATGCCGTAGGATCAAACTTGGAGGGGTCATCCGGGCCAGCCAATGCGGCACCGCTGACAATGCACAAACTCAAAATTAAACGACGCATGGTGGCTCCTTAATCATCCCGCCGTTCCCGACCAGGCACGGCATAGGGAAACACTTTATAGCAATTCAATACCGAACTGTTTAACAATCAGCGCAAACGCAACAAAGCACACAATCGTAATACCGATGCAGGCACCAATCGCCGGCCAGAAACCGAACCGATCAAACACAAACGGAAACGCCAGGAACATTGGCAATGTGGGCACCACGTACCAAAAGGTATACCAGGCGTGATTCGAGATCTTTTCTGCGGGCTGCTTTTCTACATACAACCAGATCAATGCCAGAAAAGTCACCATCGGCAATGCGGCAACCAAACCACCCAGCTTATCGCTGCGTTTGGCGACTTCGGAAATCAGCACCACCAGGGCGGCGGTGATTAGGTATTTAGTAATGATCCAGGCCATGATTGATTTACTTACCAATACAGAATTTCGAGAAGATCGCGCCCAGCAAATCATCCGGCGTGTATTCACCGGTAATACTTTGCAGGGCTTTGTGTGCAAGGCGCAGTTCTTCGGCAAAAATTTCTAACGCGGGCAAGGCAGCGGCAGCGGTTGCCAGATGTTCGGCAGCCTCACTGAGTGCGCGCAGATGGCGTTCGCGGGCGATAAACAAGCTCTCTCCCGGTTGCCAGCCGGCAATTTGCAATAAGCGTGCCCGCAGTTGGTCGATGCCCGTTCCGGTTTTAGCGGAGATGGCGACCACGTCGGCGTTAGTGACCGCACCCGCCGCCAGATCAATTTTGTTATGCACCAAGACGCGCGTTGTTCCCGCTGGCAGACGCGCGATGATGGCCTCTTCGGCGGTCGTTAATCCGTGCTGGGCATCGGTGAGCAGCACGGCCACATCGGCTTTTTCGATTTCTTTCCAGGTGCGCTCAATACCCAGGCGCTCCACTTCGTCACTGGTTTCATGCAGCCCGGCGGTATCGATCACGTGCAGCGGCACACCTTCAATCTGCAGATGAGCGCGCACCACATCGCGAGTGGTGCCGGCCACGGGGGTCACAATGGCCAGGTCTTCACCAGCCAGAGCGTTGAGCAGCGACGATTTGCCCACATTGGGCTGACCGATCAGCACGACTGTTAAACCATCTTGCAGCAGCTTGCCTTGTTTGGCGGTAGCCTGTACCCGGGCGAGTGCTTCGCGGATATTCCCTAACCGGGCTTCGGCCTGAATGCTTTTGAGAAAGTCGACTTCTTCTTCCGGGAAATCCAGCGTGGCTTCGGTGAGTGCTCGCAACTCAATCAGCGGGTCTATCAGCGCATCAATGGTGCGTGAAAAATCCCCTTGCAATGAACGCACGGCCGATCGTGCAGCGGTGGCTGTCGATGCGTTAATCAGATCGGCCACGGCTTCTGCCTGAGCCAGATCAAGCTTGCCGTTCATAAAAGCGCGGCGCGTAAATTCGCCGGGCTCAGCCAGGCGCGCGCCCAGATCGAGGCAACGGGCTAGCAAAAGCTGCATGACCACCGGGCCGCCGTGACCCTGCAGTTCGATGACATCTTCACCCGTAAACGAATGCGGGCCCGCGAAATAAATCAGCAGGCCTTCATCCAGCACCTGGCCATCTGCATCAAGAAACGGGGTGAACGTGGCAACGCGGGGTTGCCCAAACTGGGCGGACTGGGGTTTACCGGTCAGCGCCTCGATCCAGAGCACGAGCCCCGAACCGGACAATCGGACGATGCCCACACCACCACGACCCGGCGCCGTGGCGATGGCCGCGATGGGGGCTGTCTTCATATTAACGATGGCTGTGCTTGGCAGCGTCGATCTTGCGGTTGATGGCCCACTGCTGAGCAATCGACAGAATGTTGTTCACCGTCCAGTACAACACCAAGCCTGCCGGGAAGAAGAAGAACATGATGCCGAAGCCGAGCGGCATGATCCACATGATCTTGGCTTGCACTGGATCCGGCGGGGTCGGGTTCAGCTTCACCTGTAGCAGCATGGTGGCCATCATGATGGCTGGCAGAATGTAGAACGGATCCGGCTGGGTCAGATCATGGATCCAGCCCACCCATGGTGCGTTACGCATTTCTACGGCGCCGAGCAGTACCCAATACAGGGCAATGAACACCGGAATCTGTACGAGAATCGGCAGACAACCACCGAGCGGATTGATCTTTTCCTTGCGGTACAGATCCATCATTTCCTGGTTCAGCTTCTGCTTGTCGTTACCGTAACGTTCTTTCAGCGCCATCAATCGCGGCGTGACGGTACGCATACGGGCCATCGATTTGTAGCTGGCCGCTGACAGCGGGAAGAAGATGAGCTTGAGGATGATCGTCATGATGACAATGGCCCAACCCCAGTTGCCGGTCAGCACTTCGAGCCATTCCAGCACCCAGAAAATCGGGGCGGCCAATACGGTCAGCCAACCGTAATCCACCACCAGATCAAAGCCCGGTGCCACTTTTTCCAGCGTGCTGTGTTCCTGCGGGCCGGCATAAAGCGGTACGGTCAATGCGCTGGCACCATTGTCAGCAGCTGGCATCGGCACGATGACACCCGCTGCAAAAACACCCGGCTCCACCTGGCGCGTATAGAACTCGCGCGGCATGCCGGCCGGCGGCAGGAAGGCGGTAACGAAGTAGTGCTGAATCATGGCGACCCAGCCGTTATCGGCGGTTTTTTCAAATTTGGCGCTGCCATCGGCAATATCACCAAAGCTAATTTTCTGAAATTTCTGGGCATCGGTATAGAAGGCGGGACCGGTGAAAACGCTCACCATATTCGGGTCTCCTGCCGGGGCCTTGTCGTCACGTACCAGCTGGAAATAGGCATCGGCCTTGTCAGCCGCAACACCCTTGAGCTTGTATGAAACATCAATGCCGTAATCACCTCGCTTGAAGGTCAGCGTTTTGGTGACTTTGCCGCCATTGGCGGCATCCGCTTCAAAGACAACGTCCAGACTATTTTGGCCTGCTTTCAGTTCGGTAGCTGTTGAAACCTGACGCCACAGGGTTTTGTGATTGGGCAAACCCTCGCCGATCAGACCCGACTGCGCTGCGTATTTGTGGGTTTTGCCGAACAGCTCGACCTGACCCTGTTCATCCCAGGCTTTATGCTTAATGAGTTCCAGGCTTGTAATCGAAGCGCCCGCCAGGCTGATGGTGGCGACGTATTCATCGGTTTTTACAGTCACCGTCGGGGCGTTGGCGACCGAAGCCGTCTGTGTTAGCGAAGCACCATTACCATTAGCACGTGCCGGAACGGCGTTGCCATCCTTGGCGCGCAGATCGACTGAACCACTCGGTGCATCAGCCGCCTGGGCGGCGGCCGGCATATTGGCAGCCTTCTGGGCGGCCTTGTGCTGACTCCAGCCTTCCCACAGCATGAAAGCAGAAATCGTAAAAATCAGAGTAAGAAATAAGCGACGGTAATCCATGGTTCAGCCGGATAAAAGGTTCAAAAAATCGGGGCGACTCTAAAGAGACGCCAGAAAGCATGCAAGGGTACCAGATTCAGGGCACAGGGTCGTGTCCACCGGGGTGGAATGGGTGGCAACGCAGCACTCTTTTTGTAGAAAGCCACAGGCCTTTCAAAACGCCGTGTTTCGTCAGGGCTTCTGCGGCATACGCTGAACAACTTGGATAAAAGCGGCAGCGCTGACCCAGAAGCGGGCTGATGGCGTAGCGATAGATCTGGATAAAACCCAACAGTATCTGGCGGATCAACAGACCGGGTAAGGCGATAAGTCGTTCAAGCCCATAGGGTTTCACGATGTGTTTTCCCGTTTTTCCCGTTCGATCTGACCGGCGATACGGTTCACTAGTTGCGTCACATCCCGCCGCAATCCCGTAACAATCTGCAGGCGTGTCGGCGCTACTTCGCCTTTTCGCACCCGAAACGGGGATTCATGCAGACGAATGATCCAATCTCCGGGCGGAAACATGGCGGGTGTGGTCCTGAAATACTCTCGCAGAATACGACGGATGAGATTCCGGCGTGCGGAAGCCGCCACCAAACGTTTGGCGACGATTAGACCCAAGCGGCTCGCAGTATTTGCAGTTTCCAGAGGATCTACCTGATCATTTAAACAACAGGTAGTTGCCGCATTCGGTAAATGGCGATGAATCGTCAGCCACTGACCTCGGCAAGCTTTGCGGGCATCAAAGACCGTCTGGAACTCCGACGGTTTAAGAAGCCTTGATGCCCTGCTAAAGCGAAAACGGGATGAAATCACCGTTGTTCCGAACCGAATAGAAACCAGTCATGTTTCAAACGGTTACGTCCGGAAAAACCGGACGCGGGCACTTAGACAGACAGGCGTTTACGGCCCTTGGCGCGGCGTGAAGCGATCACGGCACGACCACCACGGGTACGCGAACGAACGAGGAAACCGTGGGTACGCTTACGGCGAACAACGGAAGGTTGATAAGTACGTTTCATGACGGGGGCTCCCCAGAATCCAGAAAATTGCCAAAGAATCGCAGCGGTGCCGCGAAAAACCCGTGATTAAACAGGAATTTCCCTTTGTCTGTCAAGCATTATTCCTGAATTATCAACCTGTCTGTCCAAATCAGAGGTGCCCAACTCCGGACAAAGTGACTGGCTTAAGGTATCCTAAAAGGTTGCACAAACCGCGGCAACGGCCGTTCTATTTTTTTCCCACGCTACCGCGCTTTTCGGCGTTGATCTCGTTGTTAATATGAATCCATTCTGGAACTACTGTCTTGAAAAGCTGGGGGAAACCTTACCTGCCCAGCAGTTCAGCACATGGATTCGTCCGCTGCAGCTTGCTGCAGACCGTGATCATGTCACCACTGAACTCACGATTGCTGCACCGAACCGTTTTATTCTGAAGTGGGTTCGGGACAACTATCTCAGTACGTTTCAGGAGCTCGCCGAACGTTTTTACGGCGAACCTGTGACGGTCAATTTATCGATTGGTGCAGCACAAGCCATTGCAAATGCTGTGCCAACTAGGTCTGCCGCTCCGCAAACAACAATATCCACAACCGACCGTCCGGTTCATGCACCACAGGCTAGCCCTATCATGGCGGCACCACTGACTGAACCCGCGGTTGTTTCAAGCGTTGGTCGAAAAGTCAATGGTCAAGGCACCCGGCTGATGCCACATTTCACGTTTGATGAGCTGGTGGTTGGTAAAGCCAACGAACTGGCCCGGGCAGCGTGTATGAATGTAGCTGAATCACCTGGCGGTGCGTACAACCCGCTATTTATTTACGGCGGTGCCGGTCTGGGTAAAACTCACCTGATTCATGCGATTGGCAATGCGGTTCTGGCGCATGATCCAACTAAAGTGGTGCGCTACGTTCATGCCGAAGACTATTACTCGGATGTCGTGCGTGCCTACCAGCAGAAAGCCTTTGATAGTTTTAAACGCAGCTATCGATCCATTGATCTGCTTCTGCTCGATGATGTGCAATTCCTCAAGGGCAAAGACCGCTCTCAAGAAGAGTTTTTCTATTTATTTAATGCCTTAGTAGAAGCCCGCAAGCAGATTGTGATTACCTGCGATACGTATCCGAAAGCGATTGAAGGCCTTGAAGACCGCCTGATCACGCGTCTGGACTGGGGGCTGACCGTACAGATCGAGCCACCGGAAACGGAAATGCGGGTCGCCATCCTTAAAAAGAAAGCAGAATCCGAAGGCAAAGTGCTGGCGGATGAAGTGGCTTTCTTTATTGCCAAGCATTTACGCTCGAATGTACGTGAACTTGAGGGGGCTTTAACCCGAGTTCTGGCTTTTGCGCAGTTTCATGGGCGTGAAATAACCCTGGAAACCGCCAAAGAAGCCCTAAAAGATATTGTTGGGGCCTATAACCGTCAAATTACTGTAGAAAACATCCAGAAAATGGTTGCTGACTACTATAAATTGAAGGTTGGTGACCTATATTCCAAGAAACGAAGCCGAATGATTGCCCGACCTCGTCAGGTTGCTATGTGGCTTTGTAAAGAAGTTACACCGCATAGTTACCAGATGATTGGTGAATCCTTTGGGGGTCGTGACCATACAACAGTTCTGCACGCGGTACGTACGATTGAAGACCTACGCACCAAGGATCAGCAGATCAATCATGATATTCACGTTCTTCTCCAGGTGCTGAAGGGATGATGCATAACTCCTGTACAGTACGTGGATGGTTTGTGCGTAACTCTGGTTTTTGTTCAGGGATCGAAATTCATCCCCTTTTCGTCTACCTGTCATCCCCTGGGTTTTCCTTAGGGTTGTACAGTCAGCAATCCCATGAATTTTCGTGAGAAAATCACCTTATCCACAGAATTGACCTGAGCTTATTCGTATTAGGAATTCTATATATGTTGTTATTAAAGACCTCTAGAGAAACACTGCTGGCCCCATTACAAACCGTTTCTGGCATTGTCGAGAAGCGGCATACACTGCCAATTCTGTCGAATGTGCTGATCGAGAAAAAAGGGTCCATGCTGACTCTGGTTGCGACAGATATCGAAATTCAGATCACGACGGGTGTGAACCTGGAGGGCAATGCCGAAGGTTCAGTGACCGTGGGTGCTCGTAAGCTACAGGATATTCTGCGGTCACTACCGGAAGAGTCCACCGTTAGCCTGGATATGGATGACAAGCGTCTGATTGTTAAAGCGGGCAAGAGCCGCTTCTCTTTACAGACCTTGCCTGCGGAAGATTTTCCGCAGATGAATCTGAATCCGGCGAATCAGGTGTCGTTTACCGTCACTCAGAAGTCGTTCAAGCATCTGCTGGGTCAGACCCAATATGCGATGGCCGCACAGGATGTGCGTTACTACCTGAACGGTATGTTGTTGCAGGTTGAGGGTAATGCGTTGCGATCAGTAGCCACGGATGGTCACCGCCTGGCATTTGCCCAGATGGACATCAGTGAAAGCCTAGAACGTCAGGAAGTCATTTTGCCGCGTAAGTCGGTTCTGGAACTGGCACGTCTGCTCGCAGATTCCGAAGAGCCGCTCAACATCACACTGGCCCATAACCAGGCACGTTTTTCGTTCGGTGACGTGGTGTTTGTGACCAAGCTGATTGATGGCAAGTTCCCGGATTACACCCGTGTGATTCCGCCGAGCTTCACGCAGGAATTGATATTGAATCGTGTGGCGTTGAGCCAATCGCTGCAGCGGGCTCGGATTCTTTCGAATGAAAAATTCTCGGGTGTGCGTCTGATTTTAGAAGATGGTGTTTTGAAAATCAGTGCTGCCAATGCCGAGCAGGAAGAAGCCCAAGAAGAAATCGAAGTCGATTACAACGGAGATCGCCTCGATATTGGTTTTAATGTGAACTATCTGTTGGATGTATTGAGCCACGTCACTGATGAGACGGTAGCCTGGCGCTTTAATGATTCCAATTCGAGTGCCCTTTTCGGTCCGATCGATAGCACGAACTTCAAGTATGTGGTCATGCCGATGCGGATCTAAGTAAGATTTGCTTCAGTGATGCCATTAGAAAACACCTGTTTGAATGATCAAAGTTGAAAACGATGTCCGATAAAAAACCCACGCAAGTACCTGAATACGACGAATCATCGATCCAGCAGCTGGAAGGTCTGGAAGCGGTCCGTAAACGTCCGGGGATGTACATCGGCGATACGTCGGATGGCAGTGGTCTGCACCACATGGTGTTTGAGGTGGTTGATAATGGTATTGATGAAGCGCTGGCAGGTTTCTGTGATGACATCGTGGTGACGATTCACAGTGATAACTCGATTTCGGTGAAGGATAACGGTCGTGGTATCCCAACCGGTATCAAGTTTGACGACAAACACGAACCGAAGCGATCAGCGGCAGAAATCGTGATGTGCGTTCTGCATGCCGGTGGTAAGTTTAACCAGAACAGCTACAAGGTCTCCGGTGGTCTACACGGCGTGGGTGTTTCCTGCGTTAACGCACTATCACAGTGGTTGAAGCTGACGATCCGTCGCGACGGTAAAAAGCATTTCATGGAGTTCAACCAGGGCAAGGCCGTCAACCGTGTTCTTGAAATGCAGAATGGTGTTGAAGTTTCGCCGCTGGCCGTTATCGGGGATACCCAAAACCGTGGAACAGAAGTTCATTTCCTCGCAGATCCGGAAATTTTCGGGACAGTGGAATTTCATTACGAAATTCTGGCCAAGCGTTTGCGTGAACTATCGTTCCTGAATAATGGCGTTCGTGTCCGTTTGGTGGATCAACGCACTGGCAAGGAAGAAGACTTCGCGTTTTCGGGCGGTGTGAAGGGTTTTGTTGATTACATTAACAAGAACAAAACCGTGCTCCACCCAAATGTGTTCTATTCGACGGGTGAAAGTAAAGTGGGTGAAGCCACGATCTCCGTTGAAGTAGCCATGCAGTGGAACGATTCCTATGCAGAAAACGTTCTTTGCTTCACGAACAATATTCCGCAGTCGGATGGTGGTACGCACCTGACAGGTTTGCGTACGGCAATGACACGTATCATCAACAAGTACATTGAAGAGAACGACATCGCGAAAAAGGCGAAGGTCGATATCACCGGTGACGATATGCGCGAAGGTCTTACCTGCGTGCTGTCGATAAAGATGCCTGATCCAAAGTTTGCCTCGCAGACCAAAATGAAACTGGTGTCGTCAGAAGCTCGTCCGGCTGTGGAAGAAGTGGTTGCCCAGAAGCTTGCGGATTTCCTGCTGGAGCGTCCGGCAGATGCCAAGGTGATTACCGGTAAGATTGTTGAAGCGGCCCGTGCTCGTGACGCGGCCCGTAAGGCCCGAGAAATGACCCGCCGTAAGAGTGTGCTCGATGGCGTGGGTCTGCCCGGTAAACTGGCTGACTGTCAGGAAAAAGATCCGAGCAAGTGCGAACTTTACCTGGTGGAGGGAGACTCTGCCGGCGGTTCGGCCAAACAGGGCCGTGATCGTAAGTTCCAGGCGATTCTGCCGCTGAAGGGTAAAATCCTGAATGTGGAAAAAGCCCGTTTCGACAAGCTGATCGCCTCGCAGGAAATCGCCACACTGATTACCGCCCTGGGCACCGGCATCGGCAAGGATGAATACAAACCGGAAAAACTGCGTTATCACCGTATCATCATCATGACCGATGCGGACGTTGATGGTGCCCACATCCGTACCCTGCTGTTGACTTTCTTCTACCGTCAGATGCCGGAACTGGTTGAGCGTGGTCACATCTATATCGCCCAGCCGCCGTTGTACAAGGTTAAGCACGGCAAGACCGAGCGTTATCTCAAGGATGACCACGAATATCATCAGTTCCTGCTGCAGATGGCACTGGATGAGGCCAAACTCCAGCCAGCCAAGGGCCAGGCCATTGAAGGTGAGGCACTCGGTGATCTGGCACGCAGCTTCCTGCTGTCGGAAGCCATTATTGAACGTTTGTCCTATTTGATTCACCCGGAAGTACTGCATACCTTGGTGAACGACAACCTGTCGATTGATCTGAGCGACGAGAAAGCCGCTCAGAGCGCCGCAAAAGAACTGACTAAGGCTCTGGGCTCAGGTCCAGTCCGTGCGTCGCATGAGAAGCCTCTAGAGATTGTTCCTGCCTATGATTCGAACCGAGAAAGCTGGGTGCTCCGACTGGAGCGCTGGCACCATGGTAATCTGAAGCTGGGTCTCATTGATCAGGATTTCCTCGCGTCGGGCGATTACACTCAGTTGCGCAAGACTGCAGAATTGCTGGCGGACCTGACTCAGGGTGGTGCCGTGATCCATCGTGGTGAGAAGCAAAGTTCGGTGTCGCGATTCAGTGAAGCCATGCAGTGGCTGTTTAACGAAGTGGAACGCGGCATCGGCAAGCAGCGCTATAAAGGTCTGGGTGAAATGAACCCCGAGCAGCTGTGGGAAACCACCATGGATCCGACGGTTCGTCGTCTGCTCAAGGTTCAGATTGAAGACGCCATCGGCGCCGACCAGATCTTCTCGACCCTCATGGGAGAGCTCGTTGAGCCACGTCGTGCGTTTATTGAAACCAATGCATTGACGGCCCGTAACATTGATGCGTGATTGTTCTTGATCGTGCAGAACGGCTCGCTGCGGCGGGCCGTTTCTTTTTATAAAGACAATAAGCCACATTCGACGATATTATCTGATATGAATAAAAAACTCAAAAAAAACAGTGCGTTAGAACGATTGCTCCATAGTCAGGGGTTCGGATCCCGAAAAATGTGCCGGCATTTGATTCGTATCGGGGCGGTGCGTGTGAATGATGTGTTGGTCGATGAGGCCGATGCAGTGTTTGATACCGAGGGGCTGGTGTTCACGGTAGATGGGTTTGAGCGCGCATGGCCGTTTTGTGAAAAAGCCTATCTGCTGCTCCATAAGCCCGCGGGGTATGAGTGTTCGCGGGCACCCAAGCATCATCCCAGTATTCTCTCGCTCTTGCCGGACCCATTGCGTGAGCGCGATGTGCAACCGGTTGGTCGACTGGATGTTGAAACGACCGGGCTCTTGCTGTTTACTGATGATGGCCAATGTATCCACGTGCTCACTTCACCCAAGCATGCGGTGCCCAAAGTATATCGGGCAACACTCGCGGAGCCTGCGGCAGCATCGTTATGTGAAAAGCTTATGGCCGGTGTGCTTCTGAAGGATGAATTAGAAACCATCGCAGCCGATGCCTGCCAGTTGATCTCACCATTGCTCCTGGAGATGACGATTAGCCAGGGCAAGTACCATCAGGTCCGGCGGATGATCGCCGCGGCGGGTAATCATGTCGAAGCCCTGGAAAGAATAGCCATCGGTGAGTTGGCATTACCGGATGGTCTGGCACCCGGAGAATGGCAATGGTTGAATGCGGAACAGATGCATCTTGCCGGTTGGCCGCCTAAATCATGAACTGTGTTTCACGTGAAACAAATCATACAGCGATAAAATAAGCGGATTAGAATGTTTCACGTGGAACAACTTTTGATCAAAGACGTCAGAGGAAACCCATGGCTACAATGACGCTGACAGAAATGCGCTATATCAGCGCGTTAGACAAAACACGCCACTTTGGTAAGGCCGCCGACTATTGTCATGTGAGCCAACCCACGCTTTCGGTAGCCATTAAGAAAGTTGAACAGCAGATAGGGGCACCCTTGTTTGAACGGGGTGCATCAGAAATTCGAACGACACCGCTGGGTGAACTGATAGTTGCCCAGATTAAACGCGTGCTGGATGAAACCCTAAGACTGGAGGAGATCGCCACGCAAAGCCGGGATCCGCTCAAGGGACCGTTACGCGTGGGTGTGATCTACACGATAGCGCCGTATCTGCTACCGTCGCTGATACCGGTGCTGCACCGCTTAGCACCCGATATGCCCCTGTTTTTACGCGAGGATTTTACGGGCAACTTGATTCCCATGCTGAAAGATGGGGAGCTTGATGTCCTGGTGCTGGCCTTGCCGGTGGATATGCCCGGTATTGTGACGCAGAAGGTTTATGAAGAGCCGTTCCGTGTCGTGGTGCCGTCTACACATGGGTGGGCTGCTCGAACGCAGGTGAATCCAGAAGAACTGGATGGTGAACAGCTGCTGCTGCTGGGGAGCGGTAACTGCTTCCGCGATCAGGTGTTAGAAGCGTGCCCGAGGTTGCAACGTGCAGAAGGGTTGTCAGGTTCGATGGAGGGGAGCTCGCTGGAGACCATTCGTCATATGGTCGCTAGTGGCGCCGGAATTGCTGTCATGCCAAGCGCTGCTGCTGATCCCCTGGTTGGCAAGGAGCCTATGGTCAAAGTGCTGCCTTTTGGGGCTGGTGGAAGCAAAGCGGTGGCAACAAAACATGCGACTGCGGCTGCCAGAATGGTGGGCTTGGCTTGGCGCACGACTTTCCCAAGGCCGAAAGCGATTGATGCCGTCCGTCAGGCGATCCTGTCCTGCGAATTAGCAGGTGTCCGAATGACGAAATAACGCGGCAGATGTTTCACGTGAAACATCATGTTGAAAACTAGGCATCCAGATAGGAACGTAAGCGCGCGATGAGTTCTGTGCGATCAATCACTGGTTTGTTGGGCCATGCCCGTTTATGGTTCGCCCAAATCGGATCAGGAAAATGAGAATCGTCGCTCCAACGCGGGATCACGTGCCAGTGTACGTGCGGTACGACATTGCCCAAGCTCGCCAGATTAATTTTCGTCGGCGCCATGAGATCTCTGAGAGCAGACTCGGTGACGCATACGGCCTCCATGAGTGCGGATCGTTGTTCCATTGGCAGGTCGGTCATCTCGGCGGCGTGATGGTTCAGTATGACACGGCAGAAGCCCGGCCAGGCCGGATCGTTAACAAGAATTATTCTATACAAATCAGTGGCATACAGAATTTCTTCGTCTACGGCGCGACAAAGCAGGCAGATTGATGTCATGGTATGGGGCAGCCTATTTAAATCGCTCGTAGAGAAGGTGTTTTGAGGCGGATTTTACCCGGCAACGATGCTACTTGCGTGAGACTTTCTGAATCCGTTGCTCTAAACGGGCAACATCATTGCGCAGTTGATCGACGTCGGCGACAAATTGCCGAATGTCAGGGTTGGGCACAATGACCGATTGGCCCTCGGCCACGTGCTCGGTGAACTGATTTTTTAAACGCGTCACCAGTTGTTCTGCGCCCTGCTTGAACGCGATCATCATCGTCATTGCGCGATGCGCGGCGATGTCGCCAACTTTTGACGCAAGAAAAGCTTCAGGGTCGGGTTGGATCTGGTCCATCACATCGTTCAGCGTATTTGCCAGTTCAACGTTGCCACGAATTTTTGCAGCCTTGATCACACCTTGCCGACCATGGCTGATGAGTAGTGCGGCAGCGTGTGCCGGAAGTTCAATGGATAACGTGGGTTCGTCTTGACCGAAAACCTGGTGTGCTGCGAGTAGTCCGTCCGGTTCAATGCAGAAGCGAAGGAACGTACGATCCGCCAGCGTGATGTGCAGCGAAGCACCGGCAAAACTGGCAAGTCTGCCTGCCGCCCATGGGTCGTCCCGTAGGGCGCGATTGATGACCGGCAGTGATAGGCTGTGCAGCATGGCTCTAGAATTTTTCGCCGATGTGCAGGGCAACGACGCCGCCGGTCAGATTGTGATACTGAACTCGGTCAAAACCGACTTGCACCATCATGCCTTTGAGCGTTTCCTGGTCTGGGTGCATGCGAATGGATTCTGCAAGATAGCGATAGCTGTCAGCATCTTGAGCGACGATCTGCCCAACTTGAGGGATGATCTTGAAAGAATAGAAATCGTAAATCGGTGCCAGCAGCGGTGTGACCTTGGAGAATTCCAGCACCATGAGTTTACCGCCCGGTTTGAGGACGCGACGCATTTCGGCGAGCGCACCATCTTTGTGCGTCATGTTGCGTAGGCCAAAGGCGACGGTCACGATGTCAAAGTAGCCATCGGGGAAAGGTAGCTTCTCGGCATCGCATTGGGCCGTTTTGATCACGGTGCCGGCATTAAGCAAACGGTCGCGTCCGCAGGTGAGCATGGCGTTGTTAATGTCGGTGAGCCAGACTTCACCCGATGGGCCAACCTTCTTGCTATAGGCCTTCGCCAAGTCACCGGTGCCGCCCGCGATATCCAGCACTTTCATGCCGGGGCGCACGCCACTGCGCCCGATGGTGAAGATCTTCCACAGGCGGTGCAGGCCACCGGACATCAGGTCGTTCATGATGTCGTATTTGGTGGCGACCGAATCAAATACTTGGCGTACACGCCCTGCCTTTTCCCGTTCATTAACGGTTTCGTAGCCAAAGTGAGTGGTGTTGTCTTGATGTGTCACATTAAACCTTGCGCTGATAGCCGGCTTGCTCAAGCCGCTGTAGGTAACTCTGCCAGAGTAAATGATGGTTTCTGGCAAATTCGTTGAGGATGTCCCAAGAGTATAGACCGCTGTCGTGGCCATCCGAAAACAGTAGTTTAATGGCGTAATTGCCGACTGGTTCGATGCCGGTGATACGCACATCTTCTTTGCCTGTCTGCAGCACTTCATTGCCAACGCCATGGCCACGCACTTCAGCCGAGGGCGAGTGAACGCGCAGAAACTCGGCGCTTAGTGCGACTTCGCCCAAGTCCGGGTAAGTCAGTCCCAGTGTCTGGCCACCGGCACGTAGCCGTAGCTCGTCCGGTACTGGGGTGTTGTTTTGCAAGCCTGCCATTATTCCTTGGCTTTAGTGGCTTTTTTAGCCGCTGGTTTTTTAGCCGCTGGTTTTTTTGCTGCGGGTTTTTTGGCCGCTGGTTTCTTGGCAGCAACTTTTTTAGCAGGCTTGGCTTCTTCGGTATCCGCGTCTTTAGCCGTCGATTTTTTCGGCGCAGCCTTCTTCGCGGTGGCCCCGGCTTTTACCGGGCGCGGTTCGAATTCAAAACCGACCTTGCCGTCTTTATCGAGCGCGAGGAAGGCAGAGAATTTACGACGAGTGCGCGACGATACAAACTCTTTGAGCAGATCGGTTTTGCCCGCCGTGAGCAGCTTGGACATCTGCTCGGTATCAATTGGTTGTTGCAGAATGATCTGGCCAGAGCGGAATGTGCAGCTTTTTTCCGGGCCGACGGATTTTTCGCAAACGTAAGAGGTGACATACGGGTAAACGTTAGCCGCACACTTGGGGCATTTGCCAACGCTAGTCACACCGCTAAAGTCGACCGGCTCGCTGGAACTATCGTCTGTATTACCAAAATCAAAAGCAGGTTGGTGTTCGTCGTTAAGCTTGATCAGTGCAGCGAACGGCCGTCCCATTTTGTTGCGGAAGCCGTTGAGCGGGCCGACCTGACGTTCTTTGATCAGCGTCTCGATTTCGGCGCCTTCAAACTGGCGACCGGCCACGGTTTTCCAGAGTCCGTAGTCACAGCTGCCGCACTGGAATTTCTTGTAGGTTTCTTTCATAACGCCGCCGCACTTGGGGCATGGCGTGGTCAGCGTGCCGAAGTCGCCGGGGATGGTGTCATGTTCGAAGTTCTTGGCCTTGGCGACCATGTCTTCGGTCATCTGGGCAATTTCGGCCATGAATTGTTTGCGCGGCAGTTCGCCGCGTTCCATGCTGCCCAGCTTCGATTCCCATTCGCCGGTCAATTCTGGTGAGGTGAGCGCCGTAACGCCCAGACCTTCCAATAGCGTCATGAGGTTGAACGCCTTGGCCATCGGGATGAGTTCGCGGCCTTCGCGCAATAGATATTGTTCAGCCAACAGGCCCTCGATGATCTGGGCGCGGGTAGCTGGCGTGCCGAGGCCGCGGCCGGCCATGGCGGCGCGCAGTTCATCGTCATCAATCCGTTTGCCAGCGCTTTCCATGGCGGAGAGCAGCGTGGCTTCAGAGTAGCGTGCCGGTGGGCGTGTTGCCGAAGCTTTAACGCGCACGTCTTCCGTTTGAACCTGTTCACCGTCTGTGACAGCCGGTAGGTTGGTTTCTTCGTCGCTTTCTTCTTTGCCGTAAACGGTGAGCCAGCCCTTTTTAACGAGGACTTTGCCTTCGGTTTTGAACGGGTGTTTGCCCACGCGCGTAATGCGGGTGGTGACCAGGTATTCGGCAGCCGGATAGAAAACCGAGAGGAATCGGCGCACAACGAAATCGTAGAGCTTGGCTTCCACTTCCGACAGGCTCTTGGGCACCGTGCCGGTCGGGATGATGGCGAAGTGATCGGAGATCTTGGTGTTATTGAAGATGCGCTTGTTGGGTTTGACCCAGCCTTCTTTCACAATTTCGTTGGCGAAGGGCGCATAAATATCGGGTAGGCCAGCCAATACATTATGGACGGTGGGCAGATAGTCTTCGGGCAGTGCGCGCGAATCGGTACGCGGATAGGTTAAAACCTTGTGGCGTTCGTAGAGCGCCTGGGCGATCGATAGCGTGGTTTTGGCCGAAAATCCAAAACGGGTGTTCGCTTCACGTTGCAAGCTAGTTAAGTCAAAAAGCAGGGGAGATAACCGATTTTCTGGTTTGGCGGTGTCGGTAACAACACCGGGTTTTCCCAGACAATCGCTGCGGATTGCCGCGGCTTCCTGTTCTTGCCACAGGCGCTCGGCGCGGGCGTGTTCATCCTCGCCTTTTTTGAAACCTTCATCAAACCAGCGACCAGTGTAGTTACCGCCAGCGGCCTGGAATTCGCCTTCGACTTCCCAGTAATTGCGGGGAATAAAGGCGCGGATTTCTTTTTCGCGCTCGACGACCAGAGACAGCGTCGGCGTTTGCACGCGACCGACGGTGGTGAGGTGAAAGCCACCCGTCTTGGAGTTGAAGGCCGTCATGGCACGGGTGCCGTTGATGCCGACCAGCCAATCGGATTCCGAACGACAGACGGCGGCATCGGCCAGCCCCTGCATATCGGCGCCATCGCGCAGATGGGCGAAGCCATTCTGGATGGCGTCCTTGGTCATGGACTGCAGCCACAGGCGCTGTACAGGTACCTTGGCCTTGGCGTACTGCGCGATGTAATTGAAGATGAGCTCGCCTTCGCGTCCCGCGTCACAGGCGTTGATCAGGCCATCGACGTCTTTGCGACGCAGCAGCTTCTGCAGCACTTTCAGGCGCGGTGCCGACTTCTCGATGGGTTGCAGATCAAAGTGCGGGGGAATCACGGGCAGATGGGCAAAAGTCCACTTGCCGCGTTTGACTTCAAATTCTTCCGGGCAGATCAGTGCCAGCAGGTGACCCACGGCCGAAGACAGGACGTAATCGTCACTTTCGTAATAGTCGTCGTGTTTGGTAAAGCCGCCGAGCGCTTTGGAAATATCCAGAGCGACTGAAGGTTTCTCGGCAATGATCAGCTTTTTTCCCATGGGGTGGTTCTCGTAAGTAACCGGCGCATCATAGGAGGGCTTGCCGGGATTGGCAAGCCGCGCACCCGGATGACGGATTTAGTTGTAGACCGGGTTGGCGTCGTCGAGCAGGGTTTCGACGAGTAGTCCGTCAATCGCCTGGTTGCGACTCCAGAGTACCATCAGGACAATGATTTTGAAGTGCTCCAGGCTTAGGTCTTCCATGGCCATCGCGCGGTCGATGATCAGTTCACGCAGGTCGGCCGGTACCGCATTCTGGCTTTCTAACGCAAACAGATAGTTCAGGCAGTCGTGTCCGAGATGCTCGTATTCGCGATCGGTAAAGATTCGGACAGAGTCTGCCGAGGGCGCAGAGATCGCGCGGTGACGTTCCCCGGCCAGGCCGGCGAGCCAGCCAAAGGCTTCATCAATTTCTTCGCGTTCAAAACCAGCTTCGATTAAGGTCTCTGAAAGCGGTGAGCCATCAGCCGTGGTTTGCGGGTCGCCGGCGCCAAGTTCTTCGAAATGTTCGAACAGGTACACAAGAATATCGAGCATGGAGCAACCTATGGCTTGGAATCGAGTCAATCGACAGTAATGGGGTGCCGAATTTAACTGCGGATCAGCCTTTGATAGCGGCCACCCGGCAGGTTGGTGACGACACCCTCCAGACTGAGTTCAGTCAGCATCGCAAGAACCGCGTCGGTCGTCAACCCGCTGCGGCTAATTAATTGATCTAGCGTGCACGGGTCATGCCCCAATGCCGCCAACAGAGGCTGGTGTACCGGGTTGACGGGGGCGGTCGGTTGCGCCGCCATGAATTGCGGGGCATGCTGGGGGCGGAGCTCTTCAAGAATATCCTGTGCGCATTCGACCAGTTTGGCACCCTGCTTGATGAGGGCGTGACAGCCTTTATATTGGGGTGCGTGAATCGAGCCCGGAATGGCGAAGAGATCCCGGCCCAGTTCGCCGGCCAACCGTGCCGTAATGAGTGAGCCTGACGCGGGCGCGGCTTCAACGACCAGGCAGGCCTGCGATAAGCCGGCGATGAGCCGGTTGCGGCGGGGAAAGTTGCTGGCGGCGGCGACCGTGCCCAGCGGAAACTCGGAAATAATGCAGCCCTGACCGGTAATCAGATGTGCCAGTTTTTGGTTGCGGGCCGGATAGACACGGTCGATGCCCGTGCCAATGATGGCGATGGTGCCACTCGGTGCATCGCTGCGCGTGTTGGCAAGTAAGGCGCCTTCATGGGCGGCGGCATCGATGCCCAGTGCCAGACCGCTGATGATCGTGAAACCGGCATCGGCCAGAACGCGTGAGAAGGCCAGCGCGTTTTCCATACCCTGGGGTGTCGCGTTGCGACTGCCCACAACACCAATGGCCGGGCGATTCAGAAAGCTAGGATCACCGTTGACATAGAGCAGGCAAGGAGGATCACTGGATTCCAGCAGCCGCTGCGGGTAATGCTCATCAGCCAAGGTGATGATGTGATGCCCGGATTCCGCATTCCAGGCCAGGGTGCGGGCAATGAGGGCTTGCTGGATGTCATTCTGCAAACCATCGAACAGGCTCTGAGCAGGTTTGATACCAATGACACCGGATACGGCGCTGAGTCCGGCCGAGAACACTGCTGATGGTTGGCCGAAGGCTCGCAGCAGTTGTTGCTGGGTACGCGGGCCAATGCCGGAAGGCAGTGTCAGATTCAGCCAGTGTGTGAGTTCGTCTGATGCCAGGTGGGAAGAAGCCGGGTTCATAAATAAGGCCTTAGCGCTTGGAGGGCGCGTGGATTCGAACGAGATCACCGGGCTGGACCGCCTGCGAAAGTGCGTGAATCTGCACAATCGCCGTACTGTCGTAGGCTGCGACAACGCGCCCATCGGCCACTCGGTGGCCGGGTGTTTGTTCACGGTTGATGACAGGATTATCCTCGAAGACACTGTTGCTATCGTTTTTCGGGTCTTCAACGGCCTGGTCGAGTTTACGGCCAAAGGTCGAGGTGGCCGGTCGCCAGAGGGTCACTTGGCGGCCTTCGCCAAGTCCGGCCTGGCAGCCGCCCGAGACGACGACAAGCTCGCCCCGCGTGGCCATCAGGTCCATGTGGCTGGCCAAGGCGATGACTTCGGATGCCGGAGGCGGCGATATTGCAGCAGCGGCGCAGTGATCTGCGGACTGATATATAGCTTTGACCTCGGTCCGGGTCATGACGCTGTCGCCGCGCATGGTTTCTTGGTACAGCACATCAAGGCGCATCCAGTCGACATTGGTGGAAACCGGTTCGGCAATTTCGCGCGCACGTGCGGCCTCGCTCAGCGTATGGCCCTGGGCGACGGGTATTGCTAGGACCCCCAGGGTTTTGCCGCCAGGTGCGCGCAGCCGCAGGCCTTGTCGGATCACGGTGAGCGGCGTGTTGGGTGTAAAGGCATCGGAAGCTTCGCCGAGTTGAATGCGGATAATGCTGCGGGTGTCCATCATCCGCTGATTCAGCGTAGTTCCCGTGATCCGGGGCAGTGTGACGAAGGTGGCTTCCGGCACAATCAGCGGCAACGGCGGGGCCGCATGTACAAATGCGGATAAGCCACACAGTGCACATAGGGTGAGCACTGTCAGAACAAGCCGGTTGAATTTGAGACCCATCGCTATAATATTGACCTGAAAGCGCTGACCGATATGGTGGCGTATGACAAGCATAAATCAATTTCCACATCTGCAACGCAGATGTGTGCCACTCAGAGATGACGCATGGCCCTGCTCCCGATTCTGCGATTTCCCGATGAACGTCTGCGCACCGTCGCTAAGCCGGTGACGGTGTTTGATGCCGCTTTGCGCCAGCTGGTGGCGGATATGGCCGAGACCATGTACGAGGCACCGGGCATTGGTCTGGCCGCTACCCAGGTCAATGTGCACCAGCGTGTTGTGGTGATTGATGTCTCGGAAGATCAGAAATCACTCCAGGTCTTTATTAACCCGGTGATTGAATCCACCAGCGGTATGCAGACCTATGAAGAAGGCTGTCTCTCGGTGCCCGGCATTTACGATAAGGTGGATCGGCCCTCCGATGTGCGCGTGCGCTATCAGGACCTGGAGGGCAAAGCGCAGGTCCTTGCCACGGGTGATCTGTTGGCGATCTGTATTCAGCACGAGATTGATCATCTGAACGGCAAGGTATTTGTTGATCATCTGTCGCAGCTCAAACAGACGCGGATCAAGAACAAACTGGCCAAACTGGCCCGGCAGACGGTATGACCTTACGCGTGGGGTTCGCCGGAACACCGGCCTTTGCCGAGCAGGCTTTGCAGTTAATTCTGACGGCCGGTTTTGAGGTGGCGGTTGTGCTCACGCAACCGGATCGGCCTTCTGGCCGGGGAATGCAGCTGACCCCCTCGCCGGTTAAACAGTTGGCGTTGCAGCATGGCATACCCGTTGAACAACCGGTGTCGCTACGTAACGATGAAGCCCAGGCGCTGGTGCGCAGCTATAACCTCGATGTGCTGGTCGTTGTTGCCTACGGTTTGATCTTGCCGCAGGCGGTGCTGGATATGCCGCGCTACGGTTGCCTCAACATCCACGCCTCGTTGTTGCCGCGCTGGCGGGGTGCCGCACCGATTCACCGGGCGATTGAAGCGGGCGATCAGGAAACCGGTGTTTGCATCATGCAGATGGATGCGGGTCTGGATACGGGCGGCGTGGTCGATGCGGCACGCCTATTCATAGAACCGAGCGATACCACCGCGCTGCTCCATGATCGACTGGCCGCCCTGGGGGCCGAACGCATTGTCGCCATACTCCGAGCCCTGGCGTCAGGGAGGGCGCTGACAGCTACCCCGCAGCCGGAGGCGGGTGTCACCTATGCGCATAAGCTGGAAAAGCAGGAGTCCCTCCTGCAACTCACCCGAAGTGCTGCCGTACTGGATCGACAGATTCGTGCCTATAACCCTTTCCCTGGTGCCATACTCCATCTGGGTGATAAGCCCATCAAGATTTGGCGTGCCCATCAGGTTGCGGCCGAAGGTGAGCCCGGAGCGGTGCTGGCGACCGATGCCTCGGGCGTGGTGGTTGCCTGCGGTGAGGGGGCGTTGTGTCTCGAGGTGTTGCAGGCACCTGGCGGAAAACGCCTTGCTGCCGCTGATTTTCTGCGGGGTCATCCGATGCCGGTAGGTACTCGCCTCACTTGAAAACCGGGGATTGCTATCCATCTACATCGCGCTAAGCGTTTATTAAGCTGTGTTCCGCTTTAATGAGCGGCATGTCCAACAACGTTTTTGCATCGAGCGAGCATCAAGGAGAGGCATCATGGGTAACTGGTTTAAAACGACAATGCTGTTTGCCGCCATTCTGGCGCTGTTCATGATGATCGGCGGCCTGATTGGGGGGCGCCAAGGGATGCTGATGGCGCTGCTGATCGGCGGTGGCATGAACTTTTTTGCCTACTGGTTTTCAGACAAGATGGTGCTGCGCATGTATAACGCGCAGCCGGTCGATGAGACCTCCTCGCCTTATCTGTACAACATGGTTCACGATCTGGCCGGGCGTGCCGGCTTGCCGATGCCGCGCGTTTATCTGATTGATGAAGCGCAACCCAACGCCTTTGCGACCGGCCGTAATCCGGAAAACGCGGCCGTGGCTGCCACCACCGGCATCGTCAGCCTACTCAGCGAGCGCGAGTTACGTGGGGTGATGGCGCATGAGCTGGCCCATGTGAAGCACCGCGATATTCTGACTTCCACGATTGCCGCCACACTGGCGGGTGCTATTTCTGCGCTGGCCAACTTCGCTATGTTCTTTGGCGGGCGGGACGAAGAAGGGCGCCCGGCCAATGCCGTGGTCAGCATTATTGTGGCGATCATTGCCCCGTTGGCAGCTGCCTTGATCCAGATGGCTATTTCACGGGCGCGTGAGTTTGAAGCAGATCGGGGGGGTGCCGAGATCAGCGGTGATCCGTTGGCATTGGCCAGCGCCCTGGGCAAAATTGATGCCTATGCCCGTGGTATTCCTTTCCCGACGGCTGAGGCACATCCTGCCACCGCACAGATGATGATCATGAATCCGCTGGCCGGTGGGGGTATTGATACGCTGTTCTCGACGCATCCTAAAACGGCGGAACGTATTGCCCGCTTGGAGGCAATGGCTCGCAGTTAAACTCACTGCCGGAGTGCTTGTGTAACCACGTGCGCTAGACGTCGGGCGGCCAGTGCCAGGCGGGTTCGCGTGATGTCGCGGCCTTCCAGCCAGTAATCCTGGCGGATGATAAAGGTGCCTTGGACGTCATCATTGGGGGTCAATCCCGGGTAAACGTGATCACGGGCAATCACAAAGGATTCTTCAATCCACGAACGCGATTGCGTGATGATGACCGAATGAGGAATCTCTGCTGCCTGGAGCGTCAGTCGACTGACCTCCTTGTCAAAACGGCTGCTGCCGGGCGGGGCATGGCCGGGCAGTTCATCCCACCAGCGATGCAGGCTTAGCGGGTCCGGCGGGCGACGCCCAGCATCGACCACGGTGACCGTGTTGCCTCCGGCATCAAGCTGGCCTGGCCGGAGAGGGTCGGTACGGCTGGCCGTATGGAGTGGTTGATGAGCATCCGCGATCAGATGACTGACCCAAGCCAGCGCCACGGCGCGAACCTCGCTGGGTTGTGCGGGGTTGGCCAGTAAGCGCAGTTGATCGTCCAGTGCCTGCTCCAGAAGTCCGTGCACCGGTTGCTGATGAAATGGCAATGCCACATTGCGATCCGCAAAATGCCAGCGTCGGGTGGCTTGGCCCGTGCGCGCGCGTTCGATCCATTGGCGCATGGTTGCCGGAGGTGCGAGGTTCTCGCTGCTGTCGGTTTGATCCCGTAATTCGTCGGGCCAGAGCGTTGCAGCCATCCAGGCGGCTTCTCCAGTGACATCACGTGTATTCGGCATGATCCGCTGTCGTGCCAGCAAATCACTCACCTGTTGTCGGGTTGCCGGGCTGAGGTTTGACCAGGCAACGGCAATCACCTCGCGGTGTCCAGTGGTATTCCAGGCCCAGCTTGGCAGACTGAACAGGCAGAAACCTCCGAGAAGGCACCTTAGGCACACCCGCCGAAAGCGACGAACGAAACTGAATGGAAGATAGCGCGGCCTCATGCGCAGATTATGCCTCTAGTTGGTGTTGTAAACATGCTACACTCAAAACAATAATGAACCGCTCATCAACCACCTTACGTCTGCCCAAAACGCCGGCCCGTCAGCGGGATCGTGTATCGGGTATTTCGCCAACGCGTCGTCCACCGCCGCCGGCGCCTCGGGCACCCAAGACGCTGGCCCCGGATTCGCTGGCCTGGGCAATGCAGACTGCCGCCGCCTGTGTCACGGATGTGATTGCCTTTGGGCGTAGCCTGACAGTGGTGCTGAGTGAGTTGCGTCAGCGGGATCTGCCAGCTCATGCCGTGCGGGCGCAAGCCATCGATCTGGCCTATGCCACTTTGAGACGTTATCGTCGTGCGGATATCGAGCTATCAGTCTTGCTGGATCGACCGACGGCAGAAGATGAGCTGCGTAATTTGCTGCGCGTGGCGCTGTGCTGGCTGGAGATGCATCCTGATCGGGCGCATGTGGGGGTCGATCAGGCGGTGGAAGCGGCCGCGATGATGTCTGGTGGGCGTTACCGTGGATTTGTGAATGCTATTTTACGGCGGGCACTGCGTGAGCGTGCACACCTAGACCAAACTATTGCCCGTGAGGCTGAAGCGACCTGGCAACACCCACAATGGTGGTTGAATCGCCTGCAGGAAGATTGGCCGGCGCAATGGCAGGCCATCGTTGCGGGCGGCAACCGTAAACCGCCCATGGGGCTGCGCGTCAATCCGCTGGCGACAACGCCCGATACCTATGCTGCGCAATTAGCGGCGGCGGAGATTGCGTTACAAGACCGGATGCCGGAGGACGGCCCGGATGCCTTACTGCTGGCACAGCCCCGGCCGGCCGAAACCTTGCCGGGTTTTGCTGCCGGGCTGGTCTCGATACAGGACATCGGTGCGCAGCAGGCGGCGCGGCTGCTTAATGTACAACCGGGGATGCGGGTACTGGATGCCTGTGCCGCACCGGGCGGCAAAGCCGTGCATCTGCTGCAATCAGCCGCGATTTCTTTGATCGCAGTGGAGGCAGATCGTGAGCGCTGTGCGGCGTTGACGCGGGCGCTTGATCCCGCTCGCTTTCCCGCTGATCGGGCCGTTCAAGTGATTTGCGCCGATGCTACAGAGACATTAGCCAGCTGGGCCAAGCGACCTTTTGACGCCATTCTGCTGGATGCCCCCTGCTCCGGTTCCGGTGTGGCTGGCCGGCACCCGGATGCCAAGTGGTTGCGCCGCGATGAAGATATTTATGCGCTCGCTCGCACGCAGAAACGACTATTGAAAGCCATGTGGCCATTACTCAAACCGGGTGGACGGCTGCTCTACGGGACCTGCTCGGTATTTGCCCAAGAAAACCAGCAACAGATTGCCCGTTTTCTCGAACAGCATCCGGACGCCCGGTTGGTATCGCAACAGCACCTGTTGCCGGATGCTCGCCATGATGGGTTCTTCTATGCCTTGCTGAGCAAGGACGCAAAATGACGACCCGGCGCCACTTCCTTCGGATGGGGTGCCTGACCGTGCTTGGGCTAATGTGGCCTATGGCCAGTGCGCAGGCCGGTGCCGATATCCGCCAAGTGACTTTAACCGTGGGTGACGACACGCTGGTGCTGACGGGCACCTTTGGCCTACAGCTCTCTCCTGCGCTCACGGATGCCGTCAACCACGGGATTCCGCTGGTTTTCCAGATCGAGAGCCAAATAAGACGCCCACGCTGGTATTGGGTCGATGAAGCGCTCTTTACCGCCCATGCGGATCGTCGTTTGACCTATAACGCACTCGTCAGAAATTACCGGGTCAGCGATGGCCAGGAAGGTCGCAACTTTCAGAACCTGCCGGATGCGCTTGATTACGTGGCGCGGCCGGTAAGCTGGATGGTGCCCGCGGGCCGCCTGCGCAGTGGTGAGCCGGTAGAGACCCTGATACGTTTTCGTCTGGATCCGGCCTTCTTGCCTAAACCTTTTCAGGTTGTGTCGTTTGGTGATCGCGATTGGCGACTGGACAGCGACTGGCGGACATTCCGTGTGACGGTGCCGGCTATCAGCGCAACGGGAGTCAGGTAATGCGTCTGGCCCTGTTCATCATGATGTTGGTTTCCGTGGCGCTGCTGTTTCTGCTCACGCAGGCGGCATTGAATACGGACTTTTTCGCACGACACTATGGCTGGCTGGTTGGCTTGAATATCCTGCTCGGGTTGGCAATGGTGCTGGTCATCGCGCGGCAGCTATTCCGCTTGTGGCGGGACCACCGGCAGCAGGTTTTTGGTGCCCGTCTCAAGTTCCGTTTGATGCTGATGCTGGCGATTATGGCACTGGTGCCGGGCGCGCTGATTTATGCCGTCTCGGTGCAATTTGTGACTCGCAGTATCGAAAGCTGGTTTGATGTGCGTGTGGAGCAGGCCTTGGAGGCCGGTTTGAATCTGGGTCGTGACGCGTTGGAAGGTGTGACCGTGGGGCTGGTATCGACCACACGTGATGCGGCGCTGGCGATTGCCCAACGGGGGTCTTCGCAGGCTCCCGCTGTGCTGGACAAACTGAAGCAGGTGACCGGTGCACAGTCGACGACTTTGCTGCAGGTCAGCGGAAACCGGATCGAGGTGCTGGCAACGACGCAGGCCCGGGGTGAATCACCGGTATTGCCGTTACCCGGTCAGGTGGCCGAAGCACGTAAAAACGGCGCATTCTCCGCGATTGAAGCCGATGGCACCGGTCTGCCGGTCTTAAGAGCGCTGGTGGCACTCCCGGCCCCAGTCGGCTATGCCGAGCACCGTCTACTGGAGGTCGTGGTGCCAGTACCGGCCAAGCTGGCCAGTGATTCCGAAGCCGTGCAGTCGGTTTATCGGGAATATCGTGAGCTGGAGTTGGCGCGCGAAGGGTTGACCCGACTCTATGCTCTGACGCTCACGTTGACATTACTGCTGGCGCTGGCAGCAGCCTTTAGTGCGGCCTTTATTCTGGCCCGTCGTTTTACGGCACCGCTCACAATTCTGGCCGAGGGCACACAGGCCGTTGCCGCCGGCGACTTTTCTCCCAAACAAACGGTGGTGAGCCACGATGAGCTGGGCATTCTGACTCAGTCGTTTAACCGCATGACCTTCCAGTTGCGCGAAGCCCATACCGAGACGGAGCGTCACCGGGCAGATCTGGAGCGCGCCCGCGCCTATCTGCAGGAAGTGCTGGATAACCTCTCGGCGGGGGTGCTGGCGTTTGACCGGCGTTTTGTCCTGAAAGCCGTTAATGGTGCCGCGGGCAGATTACTGGCGGAAGATTGGGTGGGTTTGCTCTCCGAGCCGCTGGAAGGTTGGCCGCGCCAGGAGCAGTTGGCACGAACGATCCGTGATGGTTTTGCCCATCATGGGGATATGGCATGGCAACTGGAAGTCGAACGCGTGCTACCCAATGGCCGTAAACAGCAACTGATGGTGCATGGGTCCGAATTGCCGGAACCCTCGGGGGGCGGTTACGTGGTCGTGTTTGATGACATCACTGAACTCATTGCCGCTCAACGGGCGACCGCCTGGGGTGAAGTGGCTCGGCGCCTGGCCCACGAAATCAAAAATCCGCTGACACCGATTCAGCTGGCTGCCGAACACCTGGAACACAAACTCGTCTCCCGTCTGCCGGAGACCGATGCCGACATGCTGCAGCGATCGACGCGAACCATCGTTAACCAGGTGCAGGCCATGAAGCACATGGTCGATAGTTTCCGAGACTACGCCCGGCTACCACCGGCTAATCTGATGGCGTTGGATTTGAACGCGCTGATACAGGAGCTGCTGGTGCTCTATGAAGCTTCCGCGACACCCATTCGTGCTGATCTAGCAAATGCGCTGCCTCGAATTAAGGGGGATCCAGCGCAACTGCGGCAGATTATTCATAACCTGATTCGTAACGCCCAAGATGCCACGGAAGGTCTGGCGGGTGCCTGGATCGAGGTGTCGACACGTACGCTAGGCAAGCAGGTCGAACTGCTGATTGCCGATACGGGGGCGGGCTTCCCTTCCGAGATGATGGCTAATGCCTTCGAACCATATGTCACGACTAAACCCAAAGGCACGGGGCTGGGCTTGCCGATCGTCAAAAAGATTATCGAAGAGCACGGTGGAAAAATAACGTTGGCCAATCGAGACACTGGGGGTGCCGAAATTCGTATTGTTCTGCAAGCGGCAGACAATGGCGGCACCTCTCCATCTGAAACATTGAAATCGGTAGGAGCCTGATATGGCAGAAATACTGGTAGTTGATGACGAGGTCGGTATCCGGGAATTGCTCTCGGAAATTCTGGCTGATGAAGGGCACAGCGTTGTTGTTGCCGAGAACGCAACACGCGCTCGCGAGCTGCGCGGTTCGCGCCGCCCGGATCTGGTGCTGCTCGATATCTGGATGCCGGATGCCGACGGGATTTCGTTGCTCAAGGAGTGGTCAGCCAATGGCTTGCTGACCATGCCGGTCGTGATGATGTCCGGTCATGGGACGATTGATACGGCGGTTGAGGCCACCCGTATCGGGGCGGTAGACTTCCTCGAAAAGCCGATCGCCCTGCAGAAGCTGCTGGCGACGGTTAAAAAATGTCTGAAACCGGATGCCTCAGCCACACGCCAGAATTACGCGGTTGAATCCCTCCTGCAGATCGGGCTTCTCAAGAAATTCGGTCAGCGGATCGCACAGTCGGCCAAGCATTCGCCGATCCTGTTTTTGCGCGGTGCGCAGGGTCTCATCGCGGAGGTTGGGGCGCGCAGTCTTCTGGCGCCGCATGCCCCTTGGCTTAACCTGTCTCAGGAAAGCCGGGCCATCACCCAGGAAATGCTGGAGCAGCATGCAGGTGGCGTACTGTTCCTGCCGGAATTGTTTGGTGCCGGTCGCATGACCCAGATGAATCTGGGCTTTGTGCTGGATCGTTTGGCCAAATACCGGTTGACACTGGTGGTGGCCAGCAGCGCATCCACCGAGCAGATTGTCGACAGTGGTGTTGATGCCGCACTGGTACAACGCGTCAGCGATGTCTGGGTTGGATTGCCCGCCTTGTCTGAATCGGCCAGTGACTTGCCGGAGCTATTGCCCGCCTTGCTGACCTTGCTCTGTGAGCAGGGCAATATCCCGCACCGCTATATGGCGCCGGATGCACTGAATATTCTGCGGCAGAAACACTGGAACGGTGGTGATGGTGGCTGGGGCGCGCTCTTGGGGACCCTGAAGAATCTGGCATTGAATGCGCTGGAAGAAACCATCAGTCGTCAGGACGTGGATGCGTTGCTACAGTCGGTGGCGGAGCCCGAGCCGGAAAAAATGGCCGAGGATACGGATGGCTCATTGGCCGAGTTCTACGATATGCCGTTGAAAGATGCACGAGATGCCTTTGAACGGCTCTACCTGACGCATCACATTGCACGTAGCAACGGCAACATGACCCGGGTGGCCGAGCAGAGTGGCCTTGAGCGGACGCACCTGTACCGAAAATTTAAACAGTTGGGTATCACGCTGGAGCGACGCGATAGCGTTTCCAACGGTGCTGGCAATTAAGTATTTATTCATTATCTGAAAAAATTGGAGTGAACGTGTCCCGTCCCCGTAATGATCTTTTTCTACGTGCTCTCTTGAAAGAACCGACTGAAACGACGCCTGTCTGGTTGATGCGTCAGGCCGGCCGCTACCTGCCGGAGTATCGTGAAACACGGAAACGTGCCGGCAGTTTCCTGGGGCTGTGCAAGAATCCGGCCTACGCCTGCGAAGTGACTTTACAGCCGCTGGCCCGTTATGATTTAGACGCGGCGATTCTGTTTTCAGACATTCTGACCGTGCCTGATGCGATGGGTCTGGGACTGTACTTTTCCGAAGGCGAAGGCCCCAAATTCGAACGTCCGCTGCGTGACGAATGGGAAATCCGCAATCTCTGCGTGCCTGATCCGCATGATCAGCTGCGCTACGTGATCGATGCCGTTGCCGAAATCCGTAAGGCGCTGGATAACAGTGTGCCGCTCATCGGGTTTTCGGGTAGTCCGTGGACACTCGCCTGTTACATGGTGGAGGGCGGTGCTTCGGATGATTACGCCCGTATCAAATCCATGCTCTATGACCGACCGGATCTGATGCACAAGATTCTGGATGTCACCACCGAATCGGTGATTCAATATCTGAATGCCCAGATCGAAGCCGGTGCCCAAGCGGTGATGATTTTTGATTCCTGGGGCGGCACGCTGGCGGAAGGGGCGTTCCATGAGTTTTCTCTGAACTACATGAAACGGATTATTGCCGGTCTGCACAAGACCTGGGAAGGCGAGCGCATTCCGTCAATCGTCTTTACCAAGGGCGGCGGCCTCTGGCTCGAGGTATTGGCTGATACCGGTGCCGATGGTCTGGGTCTGGACTGGACGATTGATATCGGTAAGGCCCGCGCCCGCGTTGGTGATCGGGTCGCGCTGCAGGGGAATCTGGACCCCACCATACTGCGTGCCGGCCCGGAAGCTGTCGCTCGCGAAGCGGAAAAAGTGCTGCGTAGCTTCGGTCCGGCTGATACCGGGCATGTCTTTAATCTGGGGCATGGCATTTCCCAGTTCACCCCGCCGGAAAATGTGTCCGTCCTCGTGGATACGGTCCATTCGGTGGGTCGTGCCTTGCGGGCAGGGCAATAAGTTACCCCGTGCGAAAGACCCGAGTGCGTGCCCGAGTTGGTGCCATATCCATAGCCGCTTTTTACCTGTCAAGTCGGCTGACTCGGGTCGGTTACCCACAAAGTTATCCACAACGCAGAATCGCCGATTTATTATTTTTTAACAGAGGGTTGCGCGTTTTGTCAGAGAACTCTGTTAAGAAATATCCGCTAACGCGTGAATAAGTGATGTCGGCGGATAAACCCCTTATACATCAGGGTGCTGCGTGGCGATTGCGCGTGGCGATTGATGCCCCGCTCACGGCCAATTTTGATTATCTGGCACCACCCGATACTTTACCGACGGATGTCGGTTTACGGGTCGTTGTGCCCTTTGGGTCTGGCCGGCGGGTCGGACTGATTATGGCGGTTTTGCCGCTAGAAGGCACGGAAGCGCCGGATGCGCCACCCATCGGGCAACTCAAAGCGGCAGAAGTGATTCTGCGCGATTTGCCGCCCTTGCCGACGGATTGGGTGAATCTTTGCCTGTTTGCGGCAAGTTACTACCAGGCAGCACCAGGTGAGGCCTTGCTGCAAGCCATTCCCACCGGATTGCGTCAACCGGATCCGACCAAACGGCGGGTCCCAAAATCTGCAGCAACAAGTATGCCTGCGCGCGGGGCTGGGCCGGCGCTGACGGCATGCCAACAGGTGGTGCTCACCGAGTTGTTCGGCCGGCTCGCCGGTTATTCCGCTAATCTGTTGTTCGGTATTACCGGCTCTGGTAAAACAGAGGTCTACCTACGCCTCATTGAAGCCGTGCTGGCGCAGAATCAGCAAGTGTTGTTACTGGTGCCGGAAATTAATCTGACCCCCTTGCTCGAAGCGCGGGTGGCGCAGCGCTTCCCGGATATCCCGGTGGTCAGCCTGCATAGCGAAGTGACCGAGGCGGCGCGCGCCCGGCATTTTGCCGCCGCCTTAAGCGGTGAGGCGCGCATTGTGATCGGTACCCGGCTGGCTGTCTTTACCCCCATGCCGACGCTGGGGCTGATCATCGTCGATGAAGAGCACGATCCTGCCTATAAACAACTGGAGGGCATGCGCTATCATGCCCGCGATCTGGCCGTCTGGCGTGCGCATCAACGAGGGGTGCCGATATTGCTGGGCTCGGCCACGCCCTCTCCGGAAAGCTGGGCGAATGTGCAGAGCGGTCGGTACCAGCGACTGGATCTGCCAGAGCGCGCGCATGCCGAAGCCGTGCTGCCGGAAGTCACCTTGCTCGACACCCGGCACCTGACGCTGGAAGAGGGCCTGTCGGCTCAGTTGCTAGATGAACTGGCGCAAGGGCTTGCAGCGGGTGAACAGAGTCTGCTGTTTATTAACCGCCGTGGTTACGCCCCGGTACTGACCTGCACCGCCTGCGGCTGGATTTCCAATTGCCGTCGTTGTGCCGCACACCGGGTGGTGCACCGCCAGGATCGTTCTCTGCGTTGTCATCATTGTGGCGATACCTCGCCCATTCCACGGCAGTGTCCGGATTGTGGCAATGCCGATCTCAGGCCCCTCGGACGTGGGACGCAGCGGGTGGAAGAGGCGTTGCAGGCGCATTTTCCGCAAGCCCGCATTCTGCGGGTGGATCGCGATGTCGCCACGACCCGCAAACAATGGGAGGCGCTGGAGGCACAGATCCGGTCGCAGGATGTTGATATTCTGGTGGGTACGCAGATGCTGGCCAAGGGCCATGATTTTCCGGCACTGACACGTGTCGGCGTGGTGGGTGCCGATGCCGGACTTTTTGCCGCCGACTGGCGTGCACCGGAACGGTTGTTTGCACAACTGATGCAGGTGGCGGGCCGGGCCGGACGGGCGGATCGTCCGGGGCGGGTGATCGTGCAGACCGAGCATCCGGGCCATCCACTGTATCAGTGCCTGCTCCGGCACGATGTGCCGGCATTTCTGGATCTGGAGTTGAGCGAGCGGCAGCGCGCCGGCTTTCCGCCCTATGCAGCGCAAGCCATCGTGCGCGCCGAAGCCAAGTACCTGGATACCGTTTTAACATTCTTGCAGGGTATTCGAGAACTGGTGCCGATGACCGAGCACCCGGACGTGTTTATCTACGATCCGGTGCCCATGCGTATGGTTCGCCTGGCAGGGCGTGAACGGGGACAGTTGCTGGTTGAGTCCCCCAGCCGTCTGGCGCTGCAGACTTTTCTGAATGACTGGTTGCCCCGCATTGGACAGAGAAAGACGGCAGCTAAGCCTACCGCACAGCGTACGACACGCGGTCATGCATCGGGTGGGTTGCGCTGGGCCGTGGAGGTGGATCCGCTGGAGTGCTAGTTCGACCAGACCAGCGGTTAACCGGGTAGGAGCGTGTTAAATACCGTACTGCTCACGATACGCAGCGACCGCCGGACGGTGACTGGCCAGTTCTGCATTATCCTTGAGGAAATCGAGGAGGTCGGCCAGGTTGGCGATGGCAATCACCGGGATGCCGTAAGAAGCCGAGACTTCCTGAACGGCAGACAATGCATCCGTGCCACGTTCCATGCGGTCCAATGCAATCAGTACACCCGCTGGTGTGGCGCCCTGATTGCGGATCAGTTCCACGGATTCGCGTACCGAGGTGCCAGCCGAGATGACATCATCGACAATCAGAACGCGGCCTTGGAGCTGGGCGCCGACAATCGTGCCGCCTTCGCCATGGTCCTTGGCTTCTTTCCGGTTAAACGCATACGGAAAGTTGTGACCTTGCTGCGCCAGAATCACGGAGATCGCGGCGACCAGAGGAATGCCCTTGTAGGCGGGTCCGAACAGCATGTCGAAAGGTACCGCGGATTCCATGGCACGACCGGCATAAAACTCGGCGAGCTTGGCCAATGCGGCACCATCCTGAAACAGGCCCGAGTTAAAGAAATAAGGCGAGAGACGCCCGGCCTTGGTTTTGAACTCGCCAAAACGCAGAACGTTCTGGTCCAGGGCAAATCGGATGAAATCGTGGCTCAGTGACGACATGGTGCAAAACTCTCTGTAATGACAACAAACGGCTCTATTATCTCAAACAACCCCTAATCTGTTTTCTGACCAGAGAGTTGTTCCAGCAGTTTGAGAATGGCAATAGAGTCTTCTTCCCCCATTCCCGTGCCGACCATGGCTTTGAACATCTGGGCCGTGGCCGCGGAGGCCGGCAGATAGAGGCCCAGATCGTGGGCCGTCTGCATAACGATGTTCATATCCTTTTCATGCATCCAGCTCTTGAAGCCCGGCTTGAAGTTGCGATCCAGCATGCGTTGGCCATGATTTTCCAGAATCTTCGATCCAGCAAATCCTCCGAGCAGTGCCGCGCGGACTTTAGCCGGGTCTGCCCCGTTTTTCCTGGCAAACGCAAATGCCTCGGCGACCGCCAATACGCCAATACCCGTCAGAATCTGATTGGCGGCCTTGGCCACCTGGCCAGCGCCTGAGGCGCCGATATGGACGATATTTTTACCCATACAGGCAAATAGCGGTTGTACTTTGCCGAATGCTACTGGATCACCGCCCACCATGATGGATAGCGTGCCGGCAATGGCACCAACCTCACCGCCGGATACCGGCGCATCCAGAAAAATAATGTGCTGATCAAACAGTGCCTTGCCGATGCTTCTGGCGGCTGCCGGCGGGATGGTGCTCATATCGACGGCGATCAAGTCGGCGTGAGCACCTTGGGCCACGCCGTGCACACCCAACATGACTTCATGCACATCCGGCGCGTCGGCCACCATGGAAAACACCACGTCTGATACCGCGGCAACCGCTGCCGGGCTATCTTCCGGTGCCGCGCCCGCTTCCAGCAATGGTGTCATAGACTCGGGGCGGCGCGCCCACACAGTCACTGTATGACCTGCCTTGAGCAGATTCAGGGCCATCGGGCGACCCATGATGCCCAGACCGACAAAACCGACACGCATGAACAACTCCTTGAGGTTTTTTAGCAGAAGCATAGCGCTTCCTACGCATTCTGGCCGGTAGTCATTAAAATGAGCAACCTTTACTTTGATCGAGTCTTTTTATGCGAGTCATTTCCGCCAATCTGAATGGCATCCGCTCGGCCTGGAAAAAGGGATTTGCCCAATGGCTCGCCGGCCAGCAAGCCGATGCCGTCTGCACTCAGGAAGTGCGCGCTACGCTCAAAGACATGGCCAAGGACGGCACCATGGAAAACCCCGCCGGGCTGACGGGCTACTGGCACCTGGCAGAGCGACCCGGGTATAGCGGTGTCGGTATCTGGAGCGCACATATCCCAACGCAGATCACACAGGGGATTGGCCATCCGGATTTTGATGCCGAAGGCCGTTATCTGGAGCTGGATCTTGGAATGGTGACGGTAGTCTCGCTGTATCTGCCCTCGGGTTCTAGCTCTCCGGAGCGCCAGGTGGCCAAATTCCATTTCATGGACGAGTTTCTACCGCGCATGAAAGCGCTGAAGGATTCCGGACGTGAAGTCATCGTGTGTGGTGACTGGAATATTGCGCACAAGGAACAGGATCTGAAGAACTGGAAATCAAACCAGAAGAACTCCGGGTTTTTGCCGGAAGAACGCGCCTGGATGAGTCGACTGCTCGACGAGCTGGGTTGGGTCGATGTTTACCGTGCATTGCATCCGGATACCACGGCCGAGTGTTATACGTGGTGGAGTAATCGCGGCCAGGCCTATGCCAACAATGTCGGTTGGCGGATCGATTACCAAATCGCTACGCCCGGTATTGCTGCAAAAGCGACACAGGCCTGCGTCTACAAAGGTGAAAAATTCTCCGATCATGCACCGTTGATTATTGATTACGACATTGCGTTGTCATGATGCACGATTGCAAGAAAGTAACCTTAAGCGTAGGCTAAGTCGAGGGTTGCACAATATCCCCTCGTGAACACACTTTGAAAGGATTCACATGTCGAACACTGCTGCCTCCAAAGAAAAACTGGTTGCCGATCTGAAGCTGGTTGTTGCTGATACCGAAGAACTACTGCGTGCCACCGCCGGCCAGGCGGGTGAGAAGGTCACCGAGCTGCGTAGCCGTCTGGAAAAGCGTCTGCAGGATGCCAAAGTCGCGCTGGTCGATGCACAGGCCTTTGCCACGGAAAAAGCTAAAGCGGCGGCTCATGCAACGGATGATTTCGTGCATGCCGAGCCGTGGAAGGCCGTCGGTATTGCGGCGGCACTGGGTCTGGCCCTGGGTGTGCTGATCGGCCGTCGTTAATCGGCAGGCGCAATCGGATGTCGTTATTTAATTCAGCCCGCGATCATGTTCGGCAGCTACTCGGGGTGGTGCAAACCCGTCTCGAATTGCTCGGGCTTGAACTGGCCGATGCCCGTGATCATCTGATTGCGCTTTTTGCGCTCACCGCGGTTGCGGTGTTTTTTTCCGGCGTTGCGGTTGTCACCCTGCTGGCCTGGTTGGTCTTGGCCAACTGGGAGCACCGCCTATTAATCCTCGGCATGGCCACGGCGCTCTTTGCCTTACTGGCACTCGTGGCCATCTGGCGTGCCAGCAAGCATGCTCAGGCCGGTGCCAATATTTTCTCGGACAGCCTGCAGGCCTTGCAGACAGATCGTGCCGCTCTGCGGCCGCCTACGGCAATGTCGGAATACACACCAGCAGCGGCCAGTGCCGCAGAGGCCTCCCAGCAAGAACCCCATATTCGCGATACCAGCAATGATGTCGGCGATTAACGTGCGTGCCATCCGGCGAGGTCGCTTACTGGAGCGCATCTCGCAACAGCGCAATGATCTTCGTACCGTGCTTGTACCCTTGGGCGATATGCTCAATACCGCGGATCAGGTCATGGATGGCGCAGAACGCACGCGGCGCTGGCTAAGGGCTAATCCACTGGCCGTCGGTTTGGGTTTGTTCGTACTCGTCATCTGGCGCCCGAAAGGGGCACTCAGACTGGCCAAAAACGGGGTTCTAGGGTGGCGCACCTGGCGTCTGGTACGCCGCAAACTCAGTGATTTTCTGGGCTGATTGACGCAGAATTCACGCACAGTAGCGGCACCATCACCGACCAGACCTGGTCCGCTGTGATACGGGTCAGGCACTCGCTGACTTTACCGCCACCGCAACCATCCAACCCACAGGGTCGGCAATTAAACTGTGCGCTGCGAGTGACCACCTGGTGAACACCTTCACGAGGCTGGCCCCAGGGGCCCCAGTGGCCTTCGCCCGAAGGACCGAACAGTGCTACCACCGGCGTCTGCATGGCGGCGGCAATATGCATCGGGGCGGAATCGACCCCGGCAAAGAGTTTGGCCTGTCCGGTCAGGGCAGCGAGTTCCTTCAGCGATAATGCACCGGCCAGACTGAGCGCGGGTGCTTCACCGCGCGCGGTCAATACCTGCTGAATCCGGTCAATCAGTTGTCCTTCTTTGTCGCCTGGGGCCGCTGTCAGCAATACCGGCCAGCCGGCAGTACGGATGCGGATAATGATTTCTGCCCAGCCTTCGGCCGTCCAGCATTTGAAATGCCAGCGTGATGGCGGATGCAAATGGACAAAGCCGCCTGGCTTCAGCCCTAGTGATTGCAGTCGCACCGCCACATGCGCGTCTGCATCCGCACCGGGTACCAGCGTCAGATGGCGTTTGTCGGCGGCGGGTTGAATGCCCAGGCGACGCAAGGCATCCAGGTTCTGCTCGACTACATGGCGGTGTCCATTACCCATGATCGGGGATACGAAATGCGTGAAGCTCTGTTTCCAGAAGCGACCGCGGCCATTGACCCGAGGCGCCACCGACCAGCGGGGTTTCAGCAGACGCGATAGCCAGCCACCCCGTGGGTGCTCGGTCAGGTGAATAATCAGATCGTACTGACGCGCTTTCATCTGGCTAAACAGGGCCCACTCTGCCGAACCCTGGCCGAGCAGTCCGAGTTTTTTCCAACCGCGATCAATGCAGTGCAACTTTGCCAGCGCTGGGTGCTCTGAGAGCATGTCTGCGGTATCTGCGTAGACCAGTGCATCAATCTCGGCCTGCGGTGCGGCGGCCTTGAGTGTCGTAAGTACGGGCGAGGCCAAGAGTACGTCACCGTGGTGGCGCAGCTTGGTCACAAGGACCCGACGGACTTGAGGAAGAGAAATAGCGTCAGCAGGCATGGCGCTATTGTACCGAGGTCGCCCGGATTTGCTCGGCCGAGAAATCCAGGCAGAGCACCTGGCCGTAGTCATAACGCAGTGAAAGCCATTGATGGCCATGTAATTGCAGATGATAGGCCTGCAAAGCACGCATCACTCCGGCGTGCGTGACCACAATCATCTCGGCACCATCAATCGCAATGTCGTGTAGCCAGGCGAGCACCCGCTGTTGTAGCTCATACCCGGTCTCGCCTCGTGGCGGACGGAAACCGGCGATATCCGCCGCCCAATCATCAAGTGCGGAGGGGCCAATAGCATCCCAGGTTTGTCGTTCCCAATCGCCGAAATGCAGTTCCTGCAATCGGGCATCGATGGTTGGTGCAGGATGCAGCTGAACGGCCAGTTCAGCACAGCGCTGCAAAGGGCTGGAGAAAACGGGCAGTGATGCCATGTGAGCCGGCAACTGTTCGCGTAGCTTATTTAACGCTGCCGATTGTTCGTGCAGGGGCGTTAGTAACCCGAGATCCGTTTGCCCGTAACACACCCCAGACGTTACTGCCGGGGGGAAGTGTCGGATCAGCCAGAGTCGTAGCATGAGGGTCAGGCTTTCTCCGAAACGCCAGCTGATGCAAAGCTGGCCATGTCGTTAATAAATGCGACAGCGCCCCGAATCAAAGGCCAAGCCAGTGCAACCCCCGTACCTTCCCCCAGTCGCATGCCTAAATCAAGCAATGGTTCAGCTTGCATGGCAGCCAGTTGCACCCGATGGCCGGCCTCGGCAGAACGGTGGCAATAGACACAGTAATCGCGCGCCGCCGGGTACAGTTTGCAGGCCACGAGCGCTGCAGCACCCACTACAAAGCCGTCAATCAGCACCACCATACGCCGTTCGGCGGCAGCGAGAATCACACCGACCATGGTGGCGATCTCGAAGCCACCAAATTCCTGCAATGCATGAGCCGGATCTGTGATGTTTCCTGTCCGTTCTAACGCCTGCGCCAGCAGTTGCTGTTTGCGATTCAAACCTGCATCATCCAATCCCGTACCGCGCCCGACGCAGACGTCGAGCGGCTCTCCGCTCAAACAATGCGTCAGCAAACTGGCTGAAGCTGTATTACCGATGCCCATTTCGCCGAGCCCGATGACATTGCAGCCCTTATCCGCACAGCCTGCAACCAGTGTTGTGCCGTTTTCTATGGCTTGTTGATATTGCGCGGTCGTCATCGCGGGGTGTTCGAGATAGTTCTCCGTGCCGGCCCCCAGCTTGCAATCAATCAGATCCGGCCGCGTACCAAATTCATGGGCGACACCGCAATCCACCACCGCGAGCGGTAGACCATAAGTGCGGGTAAAGACATTGATGGCGGCACCGCCGGCCAGGAAATTCTCCACCATTTGCCAGGTGACGTCCTGTGGATAGGCGGACACACCAGCTTTGGCAGCGCCATGGTCTCCGGCAAAAACCAGCATTTGCGGTGATGTGAGTTGGGGTGATGCCGTTTGCTGAATCAGGCCAATTTGTTTGGCGAGGGATTCCAGTTGACCCAATGCGCCCAGTGGTTTCGTTTTTCCATCAATCTTGGTTTGTAATTCGTGCGCCAGCGCACCCGTGGTTGGTTGGATGTTAAACAGTCGCATAATTTTCCTGAGATTAACCGCGCAAGCGGAGTGGTAGCCCGGCAACCGATAAGGTCACGCGCTCGCAAAGTGCGGCTACATCCTGGTTGAGCCGTCCCTGCTCATCGGCAAATCGTCGTGCCAGCCGGTTTTCCGGCACCACGCCCGAACCAATTTCATTGCTGACCAGAATGATTTCGCCCGGCAGCCCTGGCAAGACATCGAGGAGCGCCTGTCGTTCGCCCCAGAATTGGTCACAGGTGATCCGTTCGCCGCCCTCCAACTGAGCGCCCGCCCGTCCCTTGAAAACCAACGCAGACAGCCAGAGCGTCAGACAGTCCACGATGAGACAGGTATGGTCGCTGGCATGGGCTTGCAGTGTCGCTGCGAGTGCTATCGGTTCTTCGACGGTCATCCAGTGCGTCGGACGACTTGTCCGGTGGTGTGCCAGCCGTTCGGCCATTTCTTTATCCCAAGCCTCGGCGGTAGCGATATAAATGACCGATAGCCCGATTGCTTCATATCCGGCAGCCCGGTTTTCAGCCAGCCGGCTTTTACCGCTGCGGGCACCACCCAGAATCAATTCACGCACGATGGCTCTCCTGCAGAATCTGCTCAATCATGAGCCAATCCAGGCTTTGCTCAACGGCGTCAGCCAGGCGATTGAGATCTGCTTCACGGCGTGCGACAAAATCCACGGTAGTGGTTTCTGCGCAACCCGCCCAGGCCAGCAATGCCGCCAGCGCCTCAGGTTGGTCAAACACACCATGGCAATAAGTGCCGGCAACTTGCCCGTCTTCCGACAGGGCCCCATCGCTGCGGTCATCATCTATGCGCACCATAGGGCGGGCCATATCCGTACCTTCGCTGACGCCGAGATGGATTTCATAACCCGTCATGCGAGGTTCGCCGGGTAAACAAAGTGTGCCGCGGACGTTTCTGAGCTGCTTTTCCGATGCCAGCGTGGTCTCTATTTGCAACCAGCCTAACCCTGCTGAAGTACCAGCCGTGCCTTCCAGCCCTTGTGGGTCATGCAATACCTGCCCTAGCATCTGGAAACCTCCGCAGATGCCGAGAACCTTACCGCCATAGCGCAAATGTCGTTCGATGGCTTTGTCCCACCCTTGCGAGCGTAACCATGCAAGATCAGCACGGACGGCTTTTGAACCCGGCAAAACCACCAAATCGGCTGGAGGTATGACCTGATTGGGGCCGATCCACTCAAAATCCACTTCGGGATGTAACCGCAACGGATCCAGATCATTGTGATTGGAAACCCGGGGGTACGCGGGTGCAATGACCTTGAGGCGCGCTTGACCAGATAGCTCCTGGCCACTGGCAATGGCGTCTTCTGCATCAAGAAACAACCCATGTAGATAAGGTAATACACCCAGCACCGGCTTTCCGGTTCGTTCCTCAAGCCAATGCAAGCCGGGTTCAAGTAGCCCGATATCCCCGCGAAAACGATTAATCACAAAGCCTTTGATGCGTGCCTGTTCGCTCGGAGAAAGCAGGTCCAGCGTACCGACCAGATGCGCGAAAACGCCGCCCCGATCAATATCGGCCACCAGAATCACCGGGCAATCCACGGCCTCGGCAAAGCCCATGTTCGCGATATCGCGATCCCGCAAATTAATTTCAGCCGGTGAACCGGCACCCTCGACCAGAACGGCCTCGAATCGGCGGGTCAGGCGGCTCCAGGAATCCAGTACTGCCTCCATGGCACGGGGTTTGTAGGCATGGTAATCCTTGGCGTTGAGATCTGCCGCGACCTTCCCCTGAATGATGACCTGGGCTTGACGATCTGTGGTCGGTTTGAGCAGCACAGGATTGAAGTCTGTGTGGGGTGCCAGACCGCAGGCATAGGCTTGTAATGCCTGGGCGCGGCCGATTTCGCCGCCATCTTCGGTCACTGCCGAGTTCAGTGCCATGTTCTGTGGTTTGAATGGTGCAACATGCACACCACGACGCTTCAGGATCCGGCACATGGCCGCAACCAGCGTCGATTTTCCGGCGTCGGAGGTGGTGCCCTGAACCATCAGGGAAGCGCATGACATATTGAACAATCCTGACAATAAAAAAGAGGCGCCAGCAACCGTAATTACAACGCCTTATTCGTTTATTATCCCATGCCTGACAGGTATTTACGGCGCCATGACGACTTCCGACGCACTGCCCAGCCAACCGTTTCCAGATGCTGCCCGAGATGCGGTTTATCAGGCTATTTTTTCGCGCCGTGATGTGCGTAGCCAGTTCCTTCCGAAAACGATTCCGGATGATGTGCTCGGCCGGCTGCTGCTGGCCGCACACCATGCGCCATCGGTGGGGTTCATGCAGCCCTGGAATTTTCTGTTGATCCGTTCGGTAGAGACCAAAGCGCGAATTCAGACCCTGTTTCGCAAGGCCAATGAGGAAGCACGTACCCAGTTTAAGGATGAGCGCAAGGATCTGTACAGCCGCCTGAAGCTGGAAGGGATTCTCGACGCACCCATTAATCTATGCATCACCTGTGATCGGGAACGCACCGGGCAAACCGTTTTGGGCCGGACCCACATGAAGGAAATGGATCTCTACAGCACCGTCTGTGCCGTACAGAACCTCTGGCTGGCCGCGCGAGCAGAAGGTATTGGCGTGGGTTGGGTCAGCATCTTTCACCCGCATGAACTGAAAGCGGCTCTAGGCATTCCTGAAAATATCGTACCGATTGCCTATTTGTGCCTAGGTTACGTCAGTGAATTTCTGGATCGGCCGGAGCTGGAAAAAGCGGGTTGGCTTTCCCGGCTCCCCCTCGAAGACCTGGTATTTCACGATACCTGGGGACAAACCGGGGGCGAGCATGATCCGTTGGCAGATACCTACCAGGCACTGAGACAACAGTACGGCTATGCTTGAACACGGTGGTCGTTTACGTGCCGCCGCACAGCGCTTCGGCATCCCTCTGGACCAATGGGTGGATCTTTCTACCGGGATCAGCCCGTGGCTCTATCCCGTACCGGAAATTCCGGATGCCGCCTGGCACCGGTTGCCCGAACCGGATGACGAACTCGATACCGTAGCCGCCAGTTATTACGGCAACCCTGCGTTAGTGGCGACTGCCGGCAGTCAGGCAGCCATTCAGCAGCTCCCGGCGTTGTTTGCCATTTCACAGGTTGCAATCATTGGTCCGACGTACAACGAACACATCGCCGCCTGGCGGCACGCTGGACACGAGGTACGCATCGTCGATACACTTGATGCCGCCGTTGAGAGCGGTGCGCAGGTTGTGCTGGTTTGTAATCCGAACAATCCGACCGCAACGCATTACCCGCCCACTGCGCTACTCGCCGCTGCCGAAAGTTTGAATCAACGCGAAGGCTGGTTACTTGTGGATGAAGCTTATGGCGATGCCTACCCGGAATCCAGTGTCACGCCCATGGCGGGAACCGATGCCGCACCCCGGTTGGTGACGTTCCGATCGCTGGGAAAATTTTTTGGCCTGGCCGGTGCCCGTGTCGGTTTTGTTTTTGCCAATCAGCTGCTGCGGCAGCGCCTGGCCGAGGCACTGGGCCCCTGGGCCATCAGTGGCCCTGCCCGATGGGTTGCCCAAGCAGCACTAGCAAACACGAACTGGCAACGCAACCAGATCACCCATATCCGTGATGCGGGCATCCGCCTGAAATTGCTGATCACCCATACCATCCGCCCCGAGGCGCCGGTAAAATCAACGGGCCTATTCAGCACCTTGCAGCTGGCCGATGCGACAAAGCTGTTCGAGCATCTGGCCCGGCACGGGATTCTGGTTCGACTGTTTCGCGACGAATCCCTGATCCGGATCGGTATCGCGGCAGATCATGAATGGAAGCGCCTGGAGCTCGCGCTGAATAGCTGGTCCACCGGCACATAAACTCATCACCCTTCAGAGAACACTATGACCCAAGAACAAGACAACGGCCGCAACGAACGGCATCAGCAGCGCATGGTGCGCAAAAAAGATGTTGTTGACGAAAAAATCGCTGCAGCCCAGGCAGAAAAAGGCCTGTTGCTCATTCACACTGGCAATGGCAAAGGCAAGTCTTCTTCGGCATTCGGTGTACTGGCGCGGGCGATTGGCCACGGGCTGAAATGTGCCGTGATCCAGTTTGTTAAAAGTCGGTCCGACTCGGGTGAAGAAGCCTTCTTTCGTCTGTTCCCCGAGCAGGTGTCATGGCAGGTCAAGGGCGAAGGCTTTACCTGGGAAACCCAGGATCGGGAGCGCGATAAGCGCGCTGCCGAAGCCGCCTGGGCAGAAGCCTGCAAACAGCTCGCTGATCCGGCGATTAATTTAGTGATCCTTGATGAGTTTACCTATGCCTTTAAATTTGGCTGGCTGGCGTTGGAACCCGTCATTGACGTATTGCAGAAGCGCCCGCCCATGCAGCATGTCATTATCACTGGCCGTGCTGCACCGCCTCCGCTGATCGAGATTGCCGACACGGTTACGGAAATGGGGATGGTCAAACATGCCTTCCAGCAGGGCATTAAAGCCATGCCGGGCGTTGAGTTCTAGAGATGGTGAAATCAACGGTGCAATGCCCGGCGCTTTTAATTGCCGCGCCAGCTTCCGGTCAGGGCAAGACCATGATCACGGCTGCTTTGGCCCGTCTTCACCGTCGGCAAGGCCGCCGTGTCAAGGTCTTCAAGTGCGGTCCCGATTTTCTGGACCCGCAGATTCACGCCATCGCCAGTGACGCACCTTGTGAAAATCTGGATTTCCGGATGGGCGGTGAAGCCGATGTCGCCTGGCGATTGGCACGTGCGGCACAGGAGTACGAAGTCATCCTGATCGAAGGCGTGATGGGATTGTTTGATGGTGATCCCTCTGCCGCGGATCTGGCCCGCCGTTACAACTTGCCGATTCTCGTCGTGATCGATGGCAGTGCCATGGCCGCCTCTTTCGGCGCCATTGCCTTAGGCATGAAAACCTATCAACCCGATACGCGGGTTGTTGGCGCATTGGCGAACTGCGTGGGTTCGGCCTATCACGCACAGCTGCTGGAAAAAAGTCTGCCTGAAGGGATTGCCTGGTTTGGCGCCGTCCCCCGTAATAACGAATCGGCTTTGCCCGAGCGACACCTCGGATTGTTACCGGCCGCAGAAATTGCCGATCTGGCGCAACGCATTGATCGACTGGCTGACCGGATTGCCGAAACAGCTGCAGCCGAATTGCCGCCGGTAGCGACGTTTCCTGATGTTGCGGCCCCGATCTTCGCCCCCGCCTTACAGGGCAAAACTATTGCCATCGCGCGCGATGCCGCATTCTGTTTTGCCTATCCCGCCAATCTCGAATGTCTGCGGGCGCTGGGTGCGACGCTGTATTTTTTCTCGCCGCTACAGGATGCCGAGCTCCCCGTGTGTGATGCCGTCTGGTTACCGGGCGGCTACCCGGAGTTACATCCGGAGGCCTTGGCTGTAAACGTTTCGATGATTGCCAGCCTCAAGGCGCATATTGATGCTGGCAAGCCGGCGTTGGCCGAATGCGGCGGCATGATTGCTTTGGCTGAACGCCTTGTTGATACCGACGGCATAGCACACTCGCTGATGGGTATTTTGCCGGGTGTCGTCCAGATGCAGAAAAAGCTGGCCGCTCTGGGCATGCAATCGCTGTCGTGGTCGAGCGGCAAACTAGGTGGTCATACGTTTCACTATTCCACCTTTGATTGTCCGTTGACACCGATCGCCCATACACAGGATGCGCACCAGCGGCAAAGTGAAGCGGTGTATCAGGTCAACAGGCTCACGGCGACGTACTTTCATGCTTACTTTCCCAGCGCGCCAGAGACCGTGGCCGCCCTACTGAGCTGATGAGTAATTTCAGCCTCCCCATCCTGACGCTCATGGTGTTGGTGGCCTGTGCGCTGGATCGCCTGTTGGGTGAACCGACCCGTTTTCATCCATTGGTGGGTTTCGGCCATCTCGCAGCGCGTTGTGAAAAGCGCTTTAACCAACCCGACCTATCACTGCACGCCACCCGTTGGCGCGGACTGTGCTGCTGGAGCGCTCTCGTGTTGCTACCTCCGCTGGTGATTGGCATGACATTACCGCTGCTCCATGGGTTGCTCGAGATGGTGCTCAGCATTGTTATTTTGTATCTGACGATTGGCGGCCGTTCTTTGCAGGAGCATGCCGCTCGTGTGCAAGCGGATCTGGAATCGGGAGATCTCGCGGCCGGACGCATGCATGTGAGCTGGCTGGTGTCGCGAGATACCTCAAGCCTTGATCACAGTGGGGTCAGCAAAGCCTGTATCGAATCAGTCCTTGAAAATGGCAACGATGCATTATTCGCGCCGATCTTCTGGTTCTGCCTGCTCGGGCCTGCCGGCGCACTGATGTATCGCCTGGCCAACACGCTCGACGCTATGTGGGGTTACCGTACACCCCGTTTCGTGAATTTCGGTCGTGCCGCCGCCCGGCTTGATGACCTACTGAACTTTGTGCCGGCAAGATTGACGGCACTGGCCTATACCCTCGCCGGTCAGACCCGCTCCGCATGGCAATGCTGGCGATTTCAGGCGCCTCAGTGGGATAGCCCCAATGCCGGACCGGTCATGGCCGCGGGCGCAGGTTCACTTGAGGTTCTGCTCGGTGGTGCTGCGGACTATCATGGTGCGACAGAGCATCGGCCGCTACTGGGCTGTGGCAACGCACCCGATAGCGCCGACATTCGACGGGCACAACAGTTACAGCGCAAAGCACTGGGGCTCTGGTTGGCCACACTGACGCTGACAGCAACTTTGTCCCTGATCTTCTAGAATGGATTCCATGGATACACTTCATAAGCGCTTCTGCAGTCCGTTGATCATTGGCCTGTTCGGTTTTTCTGGCGGACTCATGGCCGCACCGATCAGCGTGAAAGATGATCTAGGCAACACCGTGACGTTGACTGCGCCGGCCAGTCGCATCGTGACGCTATCACCATCGGTCGTTGAGGTGACATACGCCGCAGGTGCTGGCGACAAAATTGTTGCTACGGTCGACTATAGTGACTTTCCGGCCTCGGCGCTGAAGATTCCGCGTGTCGGTGGACATTCCAAAATCAATCTGGAAGCTGTGGTCGCGGCGAAACCGGATCTGGTGATTGCCTGGGAATCCGGTAATTCACCCTCGGCGCTGGACAAGCTGCGCCAGATGGGGATACCGATCTTCATGTCACAGCCGCACAAGATGACGGACATACCCGGTGAAATCGAACGTATCGGTGTCTTGACCGGCACAGAAGCCACGGCCAAAAAATCCGCAGCGGATTTTCGTCAACGGTATCAGGCACTAGCCAGCAAATACAGCAACCGATCTCCGGTCACCGTGTTTTATCAGGTCTGGCAAAATCCACTCATCACGATTGGCGGGCAGCAGATCATGTCGGATGCGATTACCCTGTGCCGTGGCGAGAATATCTTTGGCGCACTCAAACCGCTGGCACCACGTGTGAGTTTCGAGGCGGTGATTGCCGCCAATCCCGAGGCGATTGTCACATCAGGCATGGCTGACCAGAATCCGGAAATGCTGGATGCCTGGAAAAAGTGGCCCAGCCTTACGGCTACCCAGCGCAACAATTTTTTCTTTGTGCAGTCCGATCTCATGAACCGCAGTGGCCCCCGTATTCTTGACGGCACGAAAATCCTCTGTGAAGCGCTGCAAACAGCGCGCGATCATCGACCCAAACGTGGGGAAAAACCTTGAGCATGCCCAGGCTACGCCGGGAATTGATCGCCTTTCTTGGCGCAATCCGATTCTTTACACGTATCCCAGTATCAGATCGAGTGCCGCATTCTTCAGCAGGCCTGAATGACGCTGCCCGCTATTTTCCAGCGGTAGGCATTCTGGTTGGGTTGATGAGTGCACTGGCTTTCGGGGTTGCCTGCTGGCTTTTTCCATCGTCCGTGGCTGTCCTGTTAGCCATTCTGACCAGCATCTATTTGACGGGCGCGTTTCATGAAGATGGTCTATCCGACATGACCGATGGCCTGGGTGGCGGCTGGGAAAGGTTGCGCATCCTCGAGATCATGAAAGATTCACGGGTGGGTAGCTACGGCGTCATAGCGATCACGATGGCGCTTCTTGGCAAATATGTGCTGCTCACTGCTTTTGAGCCGATGTGGGTGCCGCTGCTGCTGATTGCCGGGCACGCCTTCTCCCGATATTGCTCGGTGCTGATGATGGCGGGCATGAATTATGTGCGCGAAGATGCCTTGAGCAAATCCAAGCCCTTGGCCACAAGGCTTTCGCGCAACGCGTTACTGATTGCATCGTTGTTCGGCGTTGCCCCCATGTTGCTCTTGCCCGGTATGGCGGCGCTGTGCGGCCTGCTGGCCGGCTTGCTGGTGACTATCTGGTTAGGCCGGAAGCTGGAGAAATGGCTGGGGGGCTATACCGGAGATTGCCTGGGTGCAGTCCAGCAATTGAGTGAGCTGGCCTTTTATCTGGGGGCGCTGGCTGTGCTAGCCGCATAACTACGCCGGAATTTGAGCCCTACCCCTAGGGGCATTAGGCCGGCACGAACCAGCGCTGCATTTCGCCCCGCACATCGGCACGATCAATCTGAACCAGCGGGTAACCATAGAGGCGGGATAAATTTTCTGCAGTCAGCACGTTTGTGACGGAGCCATACTGCCATTCGCCATCGCCGAAGAGCAGGAGTGCTGAATCACAGAAACGATGGGCCAGCCCAGGTTCGTGTAGCACCATCATGCAGCTTATCCGTTCACTGTAAGATCGTTGCCGCATAAGATTCAGCACCTCGATCTGATGGTTCAGATCCAGATGTGCTAAAGGTTCATCCATGAAATAGAGCGTTGGTTTCTGCGTCAGAATTGTGGCGATTGCCACGCGTTGCCGCTCACCCCCAGACAGTGTGAGCACATCGCGTGCCGCAAAATCTGCTAGGCCGACAGCCGCCAGCGAGGCCATCGCTAATGCGTGATCCTTCGTGGATTCCCAGGCCCAGCGATTCAAATGCGGGTGCCGTCCTGAAATAACCGTTTCCAGCACCGTCGCACTAAATTGATCTTGTTGTTTCTGAGCGAGCCAGCCCCGCCAACAGGCGGCCGCACGATCACCCCAATCGGCATAGCTTTTACCGCCAAGCAGGATCTCACCCTGCAGTTCACCACGAGGCAAGCCTGCCAGGCAGGATAACAATGTGGATTTGCCCACACCGTTGCGCCCCAGAATGGCCATCATCTCACCGGGATAGGCTTCGAAAGATAAATCCTGACAGACGTGAGTATTGCCAACCTGTAAACCCACCGAGGCAACTCGGAACAGCGCCTTGAGCGCATCAAAAGATTGACGGTGCGTCATTGATAGCGTGTCCGGTTAAGCAGATACAAAAATACGGGAACGCCGATCAGTGCTGTGACCACACCCACGGGTAGCTGCTGCGGGGCAATCAATAAGCGGGCCAGTGTATCAGCCAGTACCAGAAAGATACCGCCTGCCAACATGGATGTTGGTAGCAAAATGCGTTGGTCATTGCCAACGATCATTCGCGTCAGGTGTGGAATGACCAGTCCGACAAAGCCCACTGAGCCTGCGGTTGTGACCGACACGGCTGTTGCCATGGAGGCGAGTAGATAAACGGCAATACGGACAACGCCGACCGAAACGCCAAGCGCTTTGGCTGTATCGTTGCCGCGAATCAGCACATTCAGATCACGTGCCAGCGGGGCCGTTAGCAAACCAATCACGGCCAGGCCCGCCAACGCGTAGGTTGGATTGACGCCCTGAGAAAAATCTCCCATGAGCCAGAACAGCATGCCTCGCAAGCGTTCTTCAGGCGCAATCGACAGCAACAGCGTAATGAGCGCCCCACAGCCTGCGGCCACCATCACCCCGGTGAGTAGAAGCCGCGTTTGCGTCCAGCTGCCGTCGCCATGCGCCAGACCAAATACAATCAGAATAGCCAGTAGCGCTCCGGCAAAGGCAAAACCATTGAGCCCTGCGACACCCAGACCAAAGAAAATCGCGAGCAGTGCCCCCACCCCGGCGCCGCCGGAAATACCCAAGATGTAGGGGTCGGCCAGAGGGTTGCGTAACAGCACCTGCATCAGTGCACCAGCCAGCGCCAATAATCCGCCGCAACCGAAAGCGGCTAGCGTTCGGGGTAGGCGCAAGTCGCGAATCACAGCCGCTGATGGCGCATTGGGATCCATCAAACCGCTAACCACATCGGCAAAAGATATCTTCACGCTCCCCACCGATAACCCGATGGCAATCGCCCCGAGTGCTAAAAGCAGCAGGGCGATTAAGACCGGAAAGAGTCGTCGTAGAGAGGTCACGTGCAAAATTTAGCGTTGATCGAAGCGGAGGCCGACAAAGAGGTTTGATCCTGATGTACGGTAGTTCTGAACCGTCTGATATTGTTTGTCAAAGATGTTGTTCAATCTCATGAAGGCAGAAACATCTTTGTAGATTTTGACATTGCCATAAAGGTTAAACACCGAATAACCGCCAAGGGTTGTGTTGCTTGATGTACCCGGATTCGTCTGCTGTGGGCCTTGAGCCTGCATTTGCCCACCTAGCTTCCAGTCAGTCAGTCCTTTTTCAACCGTAAGGCTGCCAAAACCTTGTGGATGGTAGGCCAGCCAGGCGCCAGTGTCAGCATTCAGTGGGTTTTGATAATCCACACTACCCATAACATTCAAACCCAAAAAATGACCATCGTAACTCGTTGTTACGCCTTGAATCGTTGAACGGCCAACGTTCGTATACGTTGCATAGTTACTGGTGAAATTTACTAAATTGGTTATATTATTGTAATAATAAATAACACCGGCGCTGTGTGTGCCATCGTTGTATCTCACACCTACTTCTGTATTCTCCGATCGTGTTGGTTGGAGATTGGCGTTTCCTTTGTATAAACCCCCGGTACCCGGGTAATAGAGCTGGTTAAAGGTCGGTGCCTGGAAGCCAGTACCCCAAGATGCAGTCCCTCGAATGGTTGGTAGAATAAAGTAACCATAGCCAAGTGAGGTCGTTGTGGCGTTACCGAATTGGCTATTGTCATCATTACGTAAATTTGCCTGCAATAGATGATTGCCGATATCAGCGTTCCAGCCACCTTGAACGGTGTTTATATTTCTGCTGGTGACGTTATAAGCTGTCGTAGAATTAACCGATTGGTTTAAAAACTCGTACGCAACCATGGCATTGCCAACTGGCAGCTTAATGTCGTTTTGCCACTGAGCTTGTTTTTGCGTAGTGTTAAACACGGTCTGGGCATTGTTAGCATACCAACTCCGTGCGTTGTCCTGAGATGTTCCGATTCGGATCATACTGGTCCACTCGTCAAGCACTTTGTTTTTAGTGAATGCTGACAAAACATTTAAAGACTCCAAGCTTGTGGCTGGCCCAGTGGCTAACCCACCCGCTGCGCTCGTGCTCGTGAATCCGTTCTGGCCACTGCCATATAAGGTCTTGATGCCAAATTCTTGACCTGGTGCCAACGTATAAATTAAATTTGCTGAAGCATTGGTATTCGTATATGAAGCTGGTTGCTTATTGTAGGGACTGTTAATCAAAGTGGGAAAACTCACCGAATGGGTATTTCCCCCATAGACGCTGTAGCTTAAGCCACCTTCAGATCCCTCGACTCCGATGTTCTCGGATGAGGTGTTATAGGTACCGTAACCCGAGTCTGCGTAAAACTTAGCGGGACCTTCACCTTTACGCGTGAATAGCTGAACAACGCCGCCGATTGCGTCAGAACCATACGAAGATGATGTGGGGCCGCGTACCACCTCCATGCGGCCAATCTGCGGCATCGGAATATACGCCCATGGCGGCGCACCGGTTGTAGCCGAATTGAGTCTTAACCCATCCACCAGCAGAATTGTTTGTGCGTTAGAGGCACCTCGGATCTGCACAGTCGTATTTGTGCCTAAGCCTCCGTTAGAGCGCACGGTAACCCCCGGTGTGTTGGCCAGAATATCGGTAATTGGCTCAGCCGGACTGTAATCCCGAATCTGTTCCTGGTCGACGACCGTGACATCAGAAATCAGTTTGTTATAGCGCGTCGGGATTCGCGTCGCCGTGACCACAATCGGATCAGCAATGTCGGTAGGTTGCTGCATTTCCACTTGCGCAACGGCAGCAAGAGGTAACAAAGCAACGGCACAAGTAACAAGTGATCGGGCAAAGCCCGGGGTATGGATAACAGACATGGCAACTCCTGGCGCGCATGCGCCAAAGCCCGAACGAGCGTCCCCGCAGGTTCAAGCAAACAAAACTGAAAGGAGTGGTCTGATAGCCGCAAGCAGCGATCGGAGCCGCTCACCCGCAGCACGAATGTCCGATAGGCCGGTCTCCGGGCTCGCGCGGGGTAGGGCAATCCCTACCGAACGTACCGCCTTCCCAGACCCGAAAGTCCAGTGGCTTGAGGTACGACACAGCGCTTACCGTTGCGGGGGCAGCACCGGGTTGGCAATAAATGCGTCACCGGTTTCCCGTTTCACCCCGGAGCAGTTTCACTGCGACGGGGCACCGATCGGAAGGTTCATCTTAGACAAGACGAACGCGGCGGATTGTATCACCAATCGACCAATCGTTTAAAAATCATCTACTTAATATAAATATGGTTGACCCTTCGCCGTCGGCATCCTATAGTGCGCGGCATGGATAGCCATCTTTCTCTGCTGGATCAGAAGCTGACCCAGCTCATTTCGCTGCTCGAGCAATCGCGCGAACAAAACAACCAGCTCCGGGGCAACCTGGAGGCGGCCGAGGCGCGCTGTCAACAGCTCGAGTCACAAATGGACAGCGCTCGCAACAAGCTTGAGCAGGTGGTGTCGCACCTGCCTGAATCGGTGAATCTGTGATGACAACGCCTAATCATCTGGACATTACACTGCTCGGACGTGAATACCGTCTGGCCTGCCCGCCCGAACAACAGGAAGCGCTGCGTCAGGCGGTTGCTCTGGTCGATAGCAAAATGCAGGCAGTTGCCAGCAAAGGCCGGCAGGTGTCTGCCGAGCGTGCCGCGATCATGTCAGCCATTTCGCTGGCACACGAGTTGCTTGAAGCCCGTATGCAGGGCACTAGCAGTGGTGTACCCAGCGTTGACAATGGCGCTGCCCAGCGTAAAGTAGACGACATGGTCCAACGCGCTACGGTCGCCATTGAGGCGCACCAGAACGCGCTGTTCTAGTCGCAGTTTAGTTCTACTCTATGCCCCTTGCGGCGTTGGTGATGCCCAGCGTTGCTTGAACCAATGCTTATAGCAATGGTCGCTGGCTCCTATACCGCTGTTGTGATCGCCCCATGCGGGCGAACCTGATGCGGCACGTCAGCGGCCTCACTGAACCCAGGTTCAGAGTCACCTAGGTATTGCTGCGTTCGCGGGGGGCGCCCCCCTCATCCATTTGCTTCTGAATCGCGTGCTGACCGGCCAGTAAGTGCGCGCGCATAGCCGCCTCGGCACCCTCGGCATCCCGATCCAGCATCGCCGCCAGAATCAGACGGTGTTCTGCCAGCGATGAATCCAGACGGCCAACACGAGACAGTGAGTTCAGTCGCGACAGCTTGAGCACTTTGCGCAGATCATTGATGATCTGAATCAACCAGCGATTGCCCGCCTGTTCCTGAACAATCCGGTGAAACTCCTGATTAACCTCAAAGAATTGACGGATTTCATTGGCCGCTGCCGCGACTTCTAAGGCATCGTGGCACGCCTGCAGCCGACTGGCCGCCGCATCATCGAGCTTACGGGTAGCTTCATAGGCGCAGCGGCCTTCGAGCATGGCCAACACAGGGTAAATCTCGGCGGCATCTTCTTTGGAAATTTCAGCCACATAACAACCACGACGTGGTTTCAAGGTCACTAAACCCTCGACCGCAAGCACTTTCAGCGCCTCCCGTAACGGCGTGCGGGAGATGCCATAACGGGCAACGAGTGCCAGTTCGTCAATCCAATCTCCCGGCTGCAGCACGTGGTCGAAAATCTCCTCGCGCAGGCGGTTAGCGACCTCCTGATAAAGCGCTGAAGAAACAATGGGTTGCCGAGCGCCGCGTGGCGTCTTTTTTGGGGGAGTCGGGGATGTTGCGCCCATAATTATGAATAACGTATGATTCGGTTTATATGTGTGGTGTGCTGTCAGCAGTCTGCCACAGTTTGCTGCTTTCACCCAAAGCAGCACTTCCTGCGAAGTACAGGTCGCGTGATCGTCTGCGCGATTTGTTGCACCGCAACCGTCAAGAATTTCCGTCGTGAGGTTTGCCATGAGTCATTCGAACAAAGCCACCCCAGAGGCCATTGAAGCCTGGAAAAAGGCAGCCGCCAAACAGTCGCCGGATGGCGATCTGAGCCGCCTGGACTGGCACACGCCGGAAGGCCTAACGGTCAAACCGCTCTATACACAGCAGGATGTCGAAGGTCTGCAATACGTCGACACCCTGCCAGGCTTCGCCCCATTCCTGCGCGGCCCACAGCCCACCATGTATGCAGTCAAGCCATGGACCATCCGCCAGTACGCCGGCTTCTCGACAGCTGAAGCCTCAAATGCCTTCTACCGCAAGGCGCTGGCCGCCGGTGGTCAGGGCGTCTCGGTCGCATTCGACCTCGCAACGCACCGCGGTTATGACTCGGACAACGCCCGTGTCGTCGGTGACGTTGGCAAGGCGGGTGTCGCCATCGACTCCGTCGAAGACATGAAGATTCTCTTCGATCAGATCCCGCTCGATAAGATTTCTGTTTCGATGACCATGAATGGCGCCGTGCTGCCGATTCTGGCCGGCTATATTGTGGCCGCTGAAGAGCAAGGCGTTTCGCAAGACAAACTGTCCGGCACGATCCAGAACGACATTCTTAAAGAGTTCATGGTTCGTAACACCTATATCTATCCGCCAACCCCGTCGATGAAGATTATTTCGGACATCTTCGGTTACACCGCGCAGCACATGCCGAAGTTCAACTCGATTTCGATCTCGGGTTATCACATTCAGGAAGCCGGTGCGAACCAGGCGATCGAATTGGCTTTCACGCTGGCCGATGGTCGCGAGTACGTGCGCACGGGTATCGCTTCGGGCCTCGACGTTGATGCCTTTGCTGGCCGCCTATCGTTTTTCTGGGCTGTGGGCATGAATTTCTATCTGGAAATTGCCAAGATGCGTGCAGCGCGTCTGCTCTGGCACCGGATCATGTCGGAGTTCTTCCCGAAGAGCGCCAAGTCGCTGATGCTGCGCACCCACTCGCAAACGTCGGGCTGGTCGCTCACCGAGCAAGACCCATACAACAACGTGGTACGTACCACGATCGAAGCCATGGCAGCCGTGTTCGGCGGCACCCAGTCGCTGCACACCAATGCACTAGACGAAGCCATTGCGCTGCCAACCGAATTCTCGGCTCGTATCGCCCGCAACACACAACTAATCATCCAGGAAGAAACCCACATCACGAACGTGATCGATCCATGGGCCGGCTCCTACATGATGGAAAAGCTCACCCAGGACATGGCCGACAAGGCCTGGAGCATCATCGAGGAAATCGAAGCCATGGGCGGCATGACCAAGGCCGTGGAATCGGGCTGGGCCAAGATGCAGGTGGAAACCTGTGCAGCCGACAAGCAAGCACGCATCGACTCCGGCAAAGACGTCATCGTGGGCGTGAACAAATACAAGTTGGCCAAGGAAGACGACATCGACATTCTCGATATCGACAACCATGCTGTACGTGAAGCCCAGGTTGCCCGACTGCAGAAGATCCGTGCAACGCGCGATAGCGCAGCGGTTGATGCTGCACTGAATGCGCTGACAGAAGCTGCCAAGTCTGGCCAGGGCAACTTGCTCGACCTCACCGTTAAGGCAATCCGCCTACGTGCAACGGTCGGCGAGGTGTCCGATGCGCTGGAAAAGGTCTTCGGCCGTTTCCGTGCTAACAACCAAACCATTTCTGGTGTGTACGGAGGCGTTGTGCAAGGTCAGGAAAGCTGGGAAGAGATCAAGCAAGACATCGAGAAGTTCGTTCAAGAACAAGGCCGCCGTCCACGCATCATGATTGCCAAGCTTGGCCAGGATGGTCACGACCGCGGCGCCAAAGTCGTGGCAACCGCCTTTGCCGATCTCGGTTTCGACATCGACATGGGCCCACTGTTCCAGACACCGGAAGAAGCCGCCCGTCAGGCGATCGAAAACGATGTACACGCCATCGGCGTATCGTCGCTGGCCGCCGGCCACAAAACGCTGCTACCCACCCTAGTGAATGCACTGAAGGAACAGGGCTCCGATGACATCATCGTCTTCGCTGGCGGCGTAATTCCAGCGCAAGACTACGACACCCTGTACAAGGCTGGTGCCAAGGCGATCTTCGGCCCGGGTACGCGCATTGAAGATTCGGCCCGCACCGTGCTGGCTGAAATTCGTAAAGCACTGGCCAAGTAAACCCCGCTTTCTGCACTGAGTATGAACGCAATGCGCCCGGAAGAAGTCACCACGCTCACCGAAGCCGATCAGGCTTTGGTGTCGGGTGTGCTTGCCGGTCAGCGTCGTGCGTTGGCCAAATCGATTACGCTCATCGAATCCACGCGTGAGGATCATCAGATCCGCGCTCAGCAAGTGCTGAACGCGTTACTGCCGAATACGGGCAACGCCATCCGCATTGGCATTTCCGGCGTACCCGGTGCCGGCAAGTCGACCTTCATCGAAGCGCTTGGCATGTGGCTCATCAAACAGGGGCACAAACTCGCAGTATTGGCAGTTGATCCTTCTTCGAGTGTTTCCGGTGGTTCGATTCTGGGTGATAAAACCCGCATGGAACAACTCTCCGTGCGTGAAGAGGCCTTTATTCGCCCTAGCCCCTCTTCCGGTTCACTCGGCGGTGTCGCCGAAAAGACCCGTGAAGCCATGCTGCTCTGCGAAGCCTCCGGCTACGATGTCATCATCGTTGAAACCGTCGGCGTCGGCCAATCCGAAACCACGGTGGCGGGCATGGTCGACATGTTCTGCCTACTGCAACTACCCAACGCCGGTGATGACCTGCAGGCCATTAAAAAAGGCATCGTCGAGATTGCCGACCTGGTCGTCATTAACAAAGCCGACATCGATCCACGTGCCGCAACAGTAACCGCGGCCCAGTGGCGCAACGCCCTCGGCATGCTCCGGCCGAGCAGCCCGAACTGGCAGCCACCGGTGATTGCGCTCAGCGCCCTGCACCACGATGGCATTGAAAAGTTCTGGGAAGCTATCGAGAAATATCGCACCGCGCTGGTGCCTACGGGCGAGTTTGCCGAACGCCGCCGCCATCAGGCACAAGCCTGGATGTGGAGCCTGATCGATTCAGGGCTTCGCCGTGCCTTTCATGCCAACACCACCGTACTGGCCAACCTGCCCGGCATCCGCCAGGCCGTTGACGAAGCGCGCCAGACACCCGCTTCAGCTGCCCGTCAGCTTTTAGGTGCCTTTCTTGGCACAACCCTTGCTCAAACATCGCCAACGACCTCTGGTCTCGGCTCGTAATTCCGGATATCACCTAAGGAGTCTCACTATGCAAGACATCATCCATCAGCTCGAACAGAAGCGCGAACAAGCGCGTCTGGGCGGCGGTCAGAAGCGCATCGACGCGCAACACGCCAAGGGCAAACTGACAGCCCGCGAGCGCATCGAACTATTCCTGGATCCGGAATCGTTCGAAGAGTGGGATATGTTCAAAGAACATCGCTGCACCGACTTCGGCATGGAAAAACAATCGCTGCCGGGTGATGGCGTTGTTACTGGCTACGGCACCGTTAACGGCCGTCTGGTATTCGTGTTCTCCCAAGACTTCACTGTGCTGGGCGGTTCGCTGTCTGAAACGCACGCCGAAAAGATCTGCAAGATCATGGACCAAGCCATGAAGGTCGGCGCACCGGTAATCGGCCTCAACGACTCGGGTGGCGCCCGTATTCAGGAAGGCGTTGCTGCCCTGGGTGGCTACGCAGACGTATTCCAGCGCAACGTGATGGCATCGGGCGTGATTCCGCAGATCTCCATGATCATGGGCCCCTGCGCCGGTGGTGCGGTTTACTCGCCATCAATGACCGACTTCATTTTCATGGTCAAAGACAGCTCGTACATGTTCGTAACGGGTCCTGAAGTCGTTAAGACCGTAACGCATGAAGAAGTGACGGCCGAAGAACTGGGTGGTGCCATTACCCACACCAGCAAATCCGGTGTTGCTGACCTGGCCTTTGAAAACGATGTCGAAGCACTCATGATGCTGCGCCGTCTGATCAACTTCCTGCCATCGAGCAACAAAGAAAAGCCACCCGTACAGCCAACGCTCGATAGCGCTGACCGTCTGGACTTCTCGCTCGATACGCTGGTCCCTGCTAACCCGAACCAGCCTTACGACATGAAGGAACTGATCATCAAGACCGTTGATGACTGCGACTTCTTCGAGATTCAACCGGATTACGCCAAAAACATCATCATCGGCTTTGGCCGCATGGAAGGTCGCCCGGTAGGCATCGTTGCCAACCAGCCGCTGGTACTGGCCGGCTGTCTGGACATCAAGTCATCGATCAAGGCTGCCCGCTTTGTGCGTTTCTGCGATGCCTTCAATATTCCTGTGGTTACCTTTGTCGACGTACCAGGCTTCATGCCAGGCACCTCGCAAGAGTATGGCGGCATCATCAAACACGGCGCCAAGCTGCTCTACGCGTACGCCGAATGTACCGTACCGAAGGTGACTGTGATTACCCGTAAGGCCTACGGTGGCGCATACGACGTGATGAGCTCCAAGCACCTGCGTGGCGACGTCAACTTCGCCTGGCCATCGGCAGAAATTGCTGTGATGGGACCAAAGGGTGCCGTGGAAATTATCTTCCGCGAAGAAAAGAACAACCCCGCCAAACTGGCCGAACGCGAAGCCGAGTACAAAGCTAAATTTGCCAACCCATTCGTGGCGGGCGCACGCGGCTTTATCGACGACGTCATCATGCCGAACGAAACCCGCAAGCGCATCTGCCGCTCGCTGGCCATGCTGAAAGACAAAGATATCCAGAATCCGTGGCGCAAGCACGGCAACATTCCGCTTTGATCGCCCGGGAGATAAAAACATGTTCAAGAAAATCCTGATTGCAAACCGCGGCGAAATCGCCTGTCGCGTTATCAAGACTGCCCGCAAGATGGGCATCAAAACCGTTGCCGTGTATTCGGAAGCAGATGCCTCGGCGCGCCACGTCGAACTGGCTGACGAAGCCGTCTGTATCGGCCCGGCTGCTTCGAAAGAGTCGTACCTGGTCATCGACAAAATCATCGCTGCCTGTAAACAGACTGGTGCTGAAGCCGTTCACCCGGGCTACGGCTTCCTGTCGGAAAACGCTGATTTCTGTCGCCAGCTTGAAGCCAACGGTATTGTGTTCATTGGCCCGAAAGTGCTGGCACTGGAATCGATGGGCGACAAAATCGCTTCGAAGAAACTGGCCAACGAGGCCAAGGTCAACACCATTCCTGGTTATAACGACCCGATCGACACACCCGAACAGGCCGTTGAAATCGCCAAGGGTATTGGTTACCCGGTGATGATCAAGGCCTCGGCCGGCGGCGGCGGTAAAGGTCTGCGCGTTGCGTTCGACGACAAGGAAGCCTACGAAGGCTTTGCCTCCTGTAAGAACGAAGCCAAGAACGCGTTCGGCGATGACCGTGTCTTCATTGAAAAGTTTGTTGAAGAACCACGCCACATCGAGATCCAGGTGCTGGGCGATGCCCACGGCAACGTGGTTTATCTGAACGAACGCGATTGTTCGATTCAGCGTCGTCACCAGAAGGTCATCGAAGAAGCGCCATCGCCATTTATCGATCCGGCCACCCGTAAAGCCATGGGTGAACAGGCGGTTGCACTGGCCAAGGCTGTGCAATATCAATCAGCGGGTACGGTTGAATTCGTAGTCGGCAAGGACAAGTCCTTCTACTTCCTCGAAATGAATACCCGTCTGCAGGTAGAACACCCGGTCACCGAACTGATCACTGGCCTCGACCTTGTTGAGCAGATGATTCGCGTTGCTGCCGGTGAAAAGCTCGCCTTTGGCCAATCCGATGTGCAGCTGAATGGCTGGTCCATGGAATGCCGTATCAACGCAGAAGACCCGTTCCGCGGCTTCCTGCCATCCACCGGCCGCTTGGTGAAGTTTTCACCACCACAAGAAGTGCCAGGTCAGGTGCGTGTTGATACCGGCGTTTACGACGGCGGCGAAATCTCGATGTTCTACGACTCGATGATTGCCAAGCTGATCGTTCACGCAGCAACCCGCGAGCAGGCCATCGAACGCATGCGCGATGCACTGAACAGCTTCGTCATCCGCGGTATTTCGTCGAACATCCCGTTCCAGTCAGCGCTGATGCAGCACCCGCGCTTCCAGGCCGGCAACTTCACCACCGCGTTTATTGCTGAAGAGTACCCGAAGGGTTTCGATGCCAGCGATGTACCGCACGATGATCCTGCACTGCTACTCAGCGTTGCAGCATTCGTTCATCGCACCTATATCGACCGCGCCGCACGCGTTACCGGTCAATTGCCCGGCCATGAGCTCAAGGTGGGCGACGAATGGGTTGTGCTGCGCGATGGTATTCCGCATAGCGTTACGGTTGAAGCCGCTGAAGGTGGTTACGATGTCACCTACTCGGGCGAAACGTTCAAACTGCGCTCCGATTGGAAATTGGGTGAAGCGCTGTTTGAAGGTACAGTTAATGGTGAGCCCTTCACCATGCAGCTGGAGCGCCGCAAGCTGGCTTACCGCCTCTTCCACTGGGGCACCCAGGTAGATCTGACCGTGCTGCGCGCCCGCGCCGCCGAACTGCTTAGCCTGATGCCAGAGAAGCAAGCACCGGATATGTCGAAGTTCCTGCTCTCGCCAATGCCTGGCTTGCTCCGTGAAGTGGCTGTTACCGTTGGCCAGGAAGTTAAGGCCGGCGAGAAGCTTGCCGTCATCGAAGCCATGAAGATGGAAAACATCCTCAAGGCCGAGCAAGACGGTAGGGTGAAGAAGATCTCGGCGGCGGCCGGTGAGTCGCTGTCGGTCGATCAGATCATTATCGAGTTTGAGTGACTGAAATGATATAACTTGTTGTTTTTATTGGTTACTTTATCTACAAACTTGATACGGACTACTGATACAAAACAACGGGTTATCGTCACCGTCTACGGACTTTTCTACGGAGTCCGAAACAGGAGGGGCATCTCACAGAGGTGCCCTTTTTGTTTGCGTGAGCGTTGTATGCTTAGTCTTTTTATGCAACAGTGAAGTCATTCGTACACCACGCTACCAGGCATGACAAAGACACCCAAACGCCCGAGCGCCGCTAAGAAGAAGGTTGTTAAGACCCCGCGGATGACTGATATGACGGACATTCTTGATGGTCTGGTGCGTATCTATCGCACACCTAGATCGGGTGAAGTGTGGCAGATGCGTATGTATGTTCAGAGTGAACAAAAGTACGTCCGCAAATCCCTTAAAACTCGCGATAAGCGTGTTGCACTAGAACAGGCAAAAGACGAAGGTTTAAGCGTCCTAACAAAGGTACGGAACGGCGAGAAGGTGTTCTCGATCACTGCAGGCGAATTACAGACACGCTATCTAAAGCACATCGCCGAACAGGTAGCAGGCAACCAAATCAGCGAAGGGCGCGCGCGCAACGTCCGCTCTTACACCAACCGTTATGTTGAGTTTGTCGGCGAGAACGAGACCATTCAGAATATCCCCGAACGTAAGTTCATGGAGTATCGCCAGTTCAGACAGAAGCAGTTATAGACCATCAAATTGACGGTGATCACCAATGAATCGATCACCATTAAACAGTTATACCGATGGGCGGTATCCGAGGGGTTAATCCAGAAGCACTACACGCCAGACTTCGGCAAGATTAAGATTCCCATTGATGAAACTCGCCGTGACGGATACACCCTAGAGGAATATACCCAACTGGTTGAGGTCGCTGGGAAGTGGTATCAAAAAGTACCGAAAGATCACCCGACTAAAGATCAGGAAATCTACTACCGCCGATCCATTAGAGATTTCATCGTGCTAATGGGTAACTTTGGTTTCAGAACTGGCGAATTGCGGCAACTCCAGTACATGAACGTCAAAGTACACCCCGATAAAACTGCAACCGTGACCGTTCAACCAGAAACTACAAAGGTTCGGCGAAAGCGAGAGGTACGGGGTCGACGGGGTGACATTTTCACGCGGAGAAAGACGTACTCGCCGTTCATCACTCGCGAGGATTACGTTTTCTCAAACTTTTCATCGAAGACCCCATTGAGCATGGAGACGCTGTATGCGTATTTTCATGAACTGGTAGCGGAAGTACAGAAGCAGCATAAGCATTTCGATACGGATAAAACCCCATACTCTTTGCGGCACTTCTACATCTCTTACCATCTACTGACGGGAAAAGTCTCGCCCTACGAAATTGCCAAACTAGCAGGAACGAGCGTTAAACAGATCGAGAAGCACTACGACCACGTACAGAATAGTCACATCGCTAAGAAGATCCTCGGGTCACAGACGCGAATCGACCGAAAAAATTGGGAAATTTTGATTGATGACGTTGAACGGTTTGAGAAATAAAAAAACCCGCCGTAAAGGCGGGTTTCTGTTAACTATCTTGATTCTTAAGCAGCAAGGCGTTCGATCGAATTCTCTTCAACATTGTTCGACTGAATTTCAGACTCGATCTTCTCAAGGTTAACCGTAACCAAATTTTTCAATTTCAGTTGGTTCAAGGCATTTGAAATGCTTTGAAGATCGATCTTGTTTAGACCCTTCGGAAAACTAACGCTAACCCGGATATTCCCTGATTGCACCTTAGGTGCAGGCGCTCCAAGAATACCTCGAATGGTCGATGCCTTGATAGCGGGATTTAACATCTGCGAATCGACCAGTTTCTTAAATTCGATAGAGGAGAGACTCGCGACCTTATAAAGCGTAGTCCAGTTGCTTGGCAGTTTTTCAACATGCTCCATTAATCGGTCGAAGTTCTGACCAATAGCGTTGTACTTGCGGAATGTAGAACCCGAAGCATCGAGATCGGTCAAAACACAGAACTGAGCGTGTCAGAATTTTTGTGTAAACGGTGTTTCATTTAATTCACAACGAGTCTATCGCCGAACTCAATAGTAAACCGAGTCAATGCCGCTTTCCAATCTTTGATGGGCATCGTCCATTTCTTACT